>JALSGQ010000001.1 GCA_026982665.1 Hyphomicrobiales bacterium
CGAAGCTGCCGTCCGTGCCCAGCGAGTTCAGCAGGCCGAGCACGGCCACCACCACGACGATGATCTTTCCTGCCCCGAAGATGAAACCCTTCAGCCGCAGCCACGCATGCAGCAGCAGGCTGCGCGGCGCGGGCAGGTGATAGTTCGGCAGCTCCATCATGAACGGCAGGCCGGCACCTGTGAGCAGCGTGCGCTTCAGCAGCAGCCCGGTGAGGACGGCCGCCAGGATGCCTGCGAGATACAGCAGGAACACCACGTTCTGCCCGTGCCCGCCAAAGAAGGCAGCGGCGAACAGGGCGAACACCGTGAGCCTTGCGCCACAGGACATGAACGGCGTCATCAGGATGGTGGCGATGCGATCGCGCGGGTTTTCCAGCGTGCGCGCCGCCATCACCGCCGGCACGTTGCAGCCGAAACCGACGATGAGCGGCACGAAGGCCTTGCCCGGCAGGCCGATGGCGCGCATCAGCCGGTCTGCCACGAAGGCGGCGCGCGCCATGTAGCCGGAATCCTCCAGGAAGGTGAGGCCGATGAACAGCGCGCCGATAATGGGGATGAAGGTCGCCACCGTCTGAATGCCCGCGCCAACGCCATCGGCCAGCAGGGCGATGAGCCATTCCGGCAGCCCGAGGCCTTCCAGCACCACCCGCAGGCCATCGACGAAGATGGCACCGGACAGGATGTCGAAGAAATCGACGAAGGCACCACCGATGTTGATGCTGAAGGTGAACAGCAGGTACATGGCGGCCAGAAACACCAGTGGCCCGCCAATGCGGTGCAGGGCAATGCGGTCGAACCGGTTGGCGAGGCCGCCTGCTGCCGGAGCGTGCGTTTGTGCCGCTGCCGCCGCTGCCGCCGTAGCCTGCGCTGTGGCATCGCCCTGCATGGCAGCCTGCGTCAGCGCATGGGCCAGGTCATAGCGGGCATCGGCCAGCACCAGGTCGGGCACCTCCTTGCATTGCTTCATGATGCGCGCGCGGGCCTTGGCCGCCTGGCTGAGCGCTG
>JALSGQ010000002.1 GCA_026982665.1 Hyphomicrobiales bacterium
TTTCCTCGTCGCGCAACAGCACGCGCGCCGGAAACTCCCGCCCGTCGGAGAGCACCACGCGAATGTCCACCGCGTTCTCGATGACATGGCTGTTGGTAACGATGCGCCCGTCCGCCGAGACGATGACACCGGAGCCGAGCGAATTGCGCAGCCGCTCCTCCGGCATGCCGAGGCCGAACGGCTCACCGAAGAACTCGCGGAAGAACGGATCATCGAACAGCATCGGCAGCCGCCTGCGCGTGCGCACCACCTGCCGCGCATAGACGTTCACCACCGCCGGCTTCACCTTCTTCACCACCGGCGCAAAGCTCAGCTTCAGCTCCGCCATCGACTCCGGCACCTTCGCCTGCGCCCGCTGTCCCGGCCCGGGCAGCAACAGGAGCGCCAGCACCAGCATGGCAAGGGTAGCGAAAAGGCGCTTCACCAACATGCAATCGCCCTCATTCTGTTTCTCCATTCAACCCCAGCACACGCATCAATGCCGCATCCAGCCGCTGCATGATCGCATCCTCGAGGCGCCCCACCACGGAGCCTATTTTTTCCCGCTTCATGGTCAGCAGCTTGTCCGCCATGATCTGGGATACCTGCCGCAAGCCATTGCGTGGCGAAGGCCGCACTTCCAACCGCAACAAAGGCGCATCCACCAGCTTGCTGGTGAACGGACACAAGATGATGCTCGGGTGCTGCTCGTTCAGGGCATCCGCCTGCACGATGACGGCAGGACGAGGCTTTCCGTAATCTCCCGGAGCGGAAATGATGACGATATCCCCTCTACGCATCCATCCCGCCCCGCCTTCAGTCATCCAGCGGATTGTCCGCCTGCACTGCCTCGAGGAAATCCATCTCCTCCTGCTCCGCCGCACTGCGGGCAATCCGCAACGATTGCCGCCGCAACTGAAGCGCCAACCGCCGCTGTCGCATGCGTCGCACCATCAGCGGCATCTGCCGCACGGCCCCACCGCGCTTCAGCGGCCTGCCGCGCACCAGCCTCCTGCCACGCA
>JALSGQ010000003.1 GCA_026982665.1 Hyphomicrobiales bacterium
AAGCCGTCTCTGGCGGCAACGCAGGCGGGAATGCGCCGAAGCAAGGGCGGCAAGCCTGCTTGCCTGCTCAGCGCATCAGCGAGAATTTCTTCGTCAGGTCGTGCAGGGTGCCGTTTTTCTCGAACAGGGCGACGCAAACGAACTGGGCCTGCTCTACCGTAACGGCAGCAGTGTTGGCGAGCTGCTTCTCGGTGTTTTCATCCACCATTTCCATGATGACGGGGTTGGCCGGAACACCACGTTCCACCGCCGCCAGATACAGGCGGCGCAGCAGGTTCTGCCGGTCGGTCTTGATGACCACCACCGGCCAGCGGGCGATGCGCGCGTGCAGCATCTCGTCTCCGGTGCGGTAGTCGAGAAAGTCTGCCGCCGCCCGCAACAGGGCCGGATCCGCCCCTGCTGCCTCCTCCGGCTTCTGATGCAGTGTGCACAGCCTGTCCATCAGCCCGGCCATGGCATGGCCGGCGACATTGAACAGCCGCCCCACCTCCGCCCTGGCGAAACAGGCGACGATGAAGCGATATTCGTTGTCCTCGTAAAGCGCCATGATACAATTCGTTCAATCATGCATGTGCGTGCGGACAGGCATGCCGCCTGTCCGCACCTGCGTGGCCGAATGCCGTCAGCCCCGCTGCGCGGGAAGGAACAGGCGGTGCGTGAACAGGCCGCTGTCCTTCATTCCGTGCAGCCACTTGGCGGCGGCAAGGATGGCGAGATCGACCACCGGCTCGATGACGATGACCATCAGATAGGCGGCATCGAAGCGCAGGATATCCTGCATGGTGGTGGCCGAAACACCCTGCCCGTAAAGCGCCCAGAAGGTTACCCAGCTGATGATGCCGGCCTGAAACAGCGCCGAAAGCGGCAGGACGTGGCGGTATTGCAGGTCAACATAGGCCACGTTGCGCGGCAGGATGCGCTGCGCCAGCCAGTGCATGGCAAACAGCGGTGCCAGCAGGGTGGTAACGTTCATGGCGTATTGCGGCAGGTCGGCGGGCGCGAAGAACAGCCCCTGCATCAGCAGCCCCGCAGCCAGCCCCAGCGCCGCCGGCGCAAGGCCGAAGAGCAGGTAGAGCGTGGTGCCGAAGATGAAGTGCACCTCGGAGACGCCGACGGGGAAGTGCGGCAGCACCTCGAAGAAGCTGAAGGCAAGGGCGCTGGCCAGCAGGGTGCGCACCGCCAGCGATGCAACAGCACCGCGCCGCGCCATCTTCCACGCGGCATGGGCCGCAAGCCCCAGCATGGCGGAGGCCGTGCCATAGGACAGCACCAGCTTGGTGCCGGTTACGATTCCCGGTTCGATATGCATTGGTGTTTCCCTCTTCTCACATCGTTGCCAGTGAGCCGATGACCGGATGCCAACGGCCTGATGTGGAACAGGGAGTGTTGCGGAAGATCACCAGTGGCTGCCGGAGAGGGTATTGTGCACGACTTTCCGTCATGCCGTGGGTCAGTGGTGTGTGCCCCTCCCGCAATGCCTGGCTTCATCCCGGAAACACCCCGTTCCGGCGGGGCGACTCCCCGAAGGTCGGCCCCGTGCCCCGGGCTGCCGGACGGGCCGGATGCGCGGGGCAGTGGATGGCAGGTCTCCTGGCTTGCGGGTCATCACCTTGCCATGCGCCTTCCCGACCTCGTTTGCAGGCCAGTGGCATTTGCACGGCAGGCTCGCCGCTCACAGTTGCGGGGGCAGCCGCGGACTTGCACCGCGTTCCCTTTTCACCAGCGGGCGTGAAGCCTTGTCATCACGCCACGATGGCACCATCCACGCCGAGGATGCTAACCGAGTCGTTCCCTGCCAGTCAATCACTCCGTTTCAGCCCGGATCATTCCCTCCTGTCCTCATGTTCCAGCCCCGGCAGCACAAGCTGTTCTCCACGCTGTGCCAAGCGCCGAAATGCCTCGCTGTTCAGTGGCGCAACCTGCTCTCCCAGCCCCAGCTTGCGCCGCATGAGCTGAAAACGCCGCCAGATCATCCACGCATATGGCCCTGCTCCGCGCATGCGGTGATGATAACGGCCGTCGTAGAGTTGCCCTCCGTGCAGCTCGTACAACAGCGAGAGCACGCGTTGTGCCCGGTCCGGGAAATGCGCCTGCAGCCACTCGGCAAACAGGTCGGCAATCTCCAGCGGCAGCCGCAGCATGACCATGCCGGCATCCTGCGCACCGGCATGGCGTGCGCGCAGCATGATGCGCTCCAGCTCATGGTCATTCAGCGCCGGAATGACCGGAGCCAGCATCAGCGAGACGGGAATGCCGGCATCGGCCAGCCTGCCCATTGCATCCAGCCGCCGTGCCGGGGTGGTGGCGCGCGGCTCCAGCAGGCGGGCCAGCTTCGCATCCAGCGTGGTGATGGAGATGGCCACGCGCACAAGCCGCTGCCGTGCCATGCGTTGCAGGATGTCAAGATCGCGCAGCACCAGCCGCGACTTGGTGATGATCATCAGTGGCTGGCCACGGCGTTCCGCCACCTCCAGGATACGGCGGGTGAGCCGATAACGCCTTTCTGCCGGCTGATAGCAATCGGTGTAGGTACCCACGGCAATCGGCGCGCCCTGCCAGCCACGCTTGCGCAGGAAGGCATCGAACAGCTCCGGTGCATTCACCTTGGCAATAATGCGGCTTTCGAAATCCAGCCCTGGCGAGAGGCCAAGGTTGGCATGCCCCGGGCGGGCATAGCAGTAGATGCAGCCATGCTCGCAGCCGCGATAGGGATTGAGCGAATGGTCAAATCCCACATCCGGTGCATTGTTGCGGGTGATGATGCTGCGCGCCTGCTCTTCCGAAACCTCCGTCGCCCTGCCCTCGGCAGCCAGGCCTTCAAGCCCGCCCCAGCCGTCATCCACCACCTCCCGATGCAGCCGCTCATGACGGCTGCCGTGATTGGAACGCGCGCCGCGCCCGCGCAACGCACGACTGCCGGCAGTGCCGACAATGCTGCCTGCTGCATATGGGCACGGAGACTGTTCCGGCGCATGTTCATTGCCGCGCCATGCGGCATCGGCCGCAACCTCGCCAATGCCGCCAACACTGCCAATGCTACCGGCAGCACGTGCCGTGCGGGCAGGCTCCAGCCCTGGCGCGGGCATCTCTGCACAACCGCTGGCTTCATATGGATTGTCATGATCATGCATGGCGACTTTTCCACAGGCATCTTCCTTGTGTTGACCTTATGTTCTCATCATGACAGGCAACAGTCAAGAACAAAAATGAACTTTGGATGAATAAGAGGGTGGCGTGGGGAAACGGGGCGTGCTTGACGCATGCCATAACGTGCGGGATAGATGCGCTGCAGGCGTGGGCCGGCAGGCACGAAGAGCAGCAGGGCAAACACTGTTCATGCCATGCCGGCGATGCTCATTGCCCGGCAACAGGCTCCGGAGGAGTGGCAGACCATGAAGACACACGAAGCCGCGGCGGAAGGACGGCTTGAAGGGAACGACGAGGCGACCGGCGGGCAGCAGGCCGCCTTGCTGCTGCAGCATGCCGCGCCGCTGTCTGGTCGTTATCCTGTCTGGCTGTGCGACATCTGGGGCGTGGTGCACGATGGCGTGCGGGCTGACATGGCGGCTTGCGACGCCCTGACGCGGCACCGCGCGAATGGGGGCGTGGTGGTGCTGATTTCCAATTCGCCGCGCCCGAGGCCGGCGCTGATCGACCAGCTGGACGGCCTGAAGGTGCCGCGCGATGCCTATGATGACGTGATCACCTCCGGCGATGTAACCCGAGCCGTCATCACCCGGCTGGCGCAGCAGCAGGACAGGCGCGTGTTTCACCTGGGGCCCGAGCGCGACGCCCGCCTGCGCGAAGGACTGCCGGTGTCTTTCGTCAGCACGCCGGAAGAGGCGGAGGTCATCATGTGTTCCGGGCTGTTCGACGACCGCACCGAGCAGCCTGAGGAATATCGCCCCATGCTGGAGAAGCTGGCCAGCCGGCAGCTGCCGTTCGTGTGCGCCAATCCCGACCTCATCGTGAAGCACGGGAATGACATGCTGCCCTGCGCCGGAGCGCTGGCGGCCATCTACGAGGAGCTGGGCGGAGAGGTCATCATGGCCGGCAAACCGCACCAGGCCATTTACGATGAGGCGTTGCGCAAGGCCGAGGCAGCGGCAGGACGCACCATCGAGCGGCGCGAGGTGCTGGCCATTGGCGATGGCATGGGCACGGACATGAAAGGGGCTGCCGACAATGGGCTGGATGCGCTGTTCATCGCCGGGGGCATCAGCGCCGGGTTGCTGGATGACGGTGGGCAGGACGTCGCTGCCGGCGTGCGGAAGGTGCTGCAGATGTTGCAGGAGCAGGCACCGGGCCTGAAGCTGGTGGGCATCATGCGGCAGTTGCAGTGGTAGGCCGTCAGCCGCACTTCCCGTTGATGACCGGGCCATCATCAGCGAGCAGGACAGGCTCGGGAACAATGGGAAGTGAATGCATGAAGAAGCGGGGAGCATGAAGAAACATGGGCAACACAAACGAAAGTGCGGGCAGGGAAAGCATGGGCGGTGAAGGCATCACCACCGTGTTCATCGAGGACATCGAACCGGGGCTTTCCGCCAGCGTCGAAAGGACATTGGATGCGGCGGCGGTGCGCGCCTTTGCCGAGCTGTGCGGAGACTTCAACCCGGTGCACCTGGACCCCGGTTTCGCCGCCGGCACGCGCTTCGGCAAGCCCATCGTGCACGGGTTGCTGACCGCCTCGCTCATCTCCACCGTGGTTGGCACGCGCCTGCCGGGCAAGGGCAGCATCTACGTTTCGCAAGACCTGCGCTTCAAGGCACCGGTATATGTAGGGGAAACGGTGCGAGCCGAGGCCGTGGTGCGCGAGGTGCATCATGCCCGCCGCCGGGTGGTGCTGGACACGCGCTGCATGGTGGGGGAGCGGGTGGTCATCACCGGCGAGGCGGTGATGCTGGCACCGTCTCGGGATGCGTAAGAGCGTCGCCGGGCAACCTTGCGGCTCTCTGGCCTGTCCGGATGAGGCATTCGCGCCTGCCACCACATATCGAAGCAACCGCTGCGGGCCTGAATGACGGCTCGTTGAGCTGGCACCATGTCGTGCATTGGCGTCCTGCCGTATTGGAAGTGTCATCCCGGCACCAGCAGGACATTCCCTGCCGCCCGTGCATGGCTGCTGCGGCTGGCTGCGGCTGCACGGAATGCCACGCCTTCGCTCTGCCGGTGCTCTGCCAGCGCTCTGCCGGACATGGCCGCGACGTTTGCGGTGGCATGACATCAGCTGCGTGAGGACGGTTGCAACACGGGCGGCAAGAAGATGCTGCCTCGGCTGTGCACAGGAAGGTGAAAAGACGCCACGCAACAAGCCGTCGGTGGCGTGGCAGCAGGCCGTGCCGGCATTTGCGAGCTGGCACACACCTTGTGCCCTGCGGCAGCGGGTGCAGCAGAGGCTACTCGTTGGCCTTCACCTCGACCCTGATGCTGTTCATCACCATCTGCGGCATGAACAGCAGCATGGTGAGACCGGCCAGCTGAATCGGGCGGCCGCCGACACCGCGGAAGGAGATGCGCAGGTTCTTCGGCTCCATCAGGAAACGGGTCATCTCGCGCATCGTCTGCTGCAGCATGTCTTCGGGCACGATGGATTTCCATTGCCTGCGCTGCTGTTGCAACAGCTCGGCGATGTATTCCTCCTCCACCATGCCGCGCTGCTTCGCCTCCCAGGCGACATACCTGCGCACCAGCCCGAAATCCTGCCAGCGGATGTCAAGCCCGCCCAGCGTCAGCGTGCGCAGCGAAGAGGCAACCTGCGGATCGTTCAGCGTCTCCATGCCCGGTGCCTCTTGCGGCTGGCCGTCAGCACCGGATGTCTGCGCCTGCTGCATCTCGCGGCTGATGCGCTGCACCTGCCTGATCAATTCCAGCGGCACGGCCAGATCCTTCAGCGATATGGCGAGCTCGCCACCCTCCTGCACGCCAATGCGCCAGGTGCTGGTGCTGACCAGGTGCTGATCTGCCCGCCATTTGCTCACGCTTTCATGGCTGCCGATGAAGGTTGGTGCCGTGAGTTTCAGCGCCTCCAGCAACTTCAGGCGCTGCCGGTTCTGCCCTCCCAGCTCCGCCAGCGGCAACTTCAGCATGCCGAAATCCACTTTCATGGTGCCTTCGCCGGTGCGCCGGTTGCCCTGCCAGGTGCCCTTCAGGCCACGCCAATCGAAAGGAGAAAGACCGGGAAGACGAAACTGCACTTCCGGCATGCTGATGACGCTGGCCAGAAGCCGGGCCGCCGCCAGCTGTTCCTGCGGCGTGGTGGCCTTCGAGCGCGGAAGGATGGAGGCTTCGGCCAGCAATATCTGCGGAATGCGGACGCTGCCGCCCTCCTTCCCTTCATCTTCGGCAGCAAGCTCGATGAGCAGATCATGCACCACGATCTGCCGATAATGCATCAGGTCATCCCGCTGTGCCGCATCGTGCAGCAGAACCTGCCGCGCCGATACCCTGAACGCCAGCCTGCCTTCCTTGCGGACCTCGGCAAACACCATGTCGTGCAGCACGGTATCACCATTTCCGGCGGTGGTGATGCTGCCGACCCGCGGCTGCAGATTCAGCTCGATGCGCAGATAGTCCAGCAACATGCGTGCCGCCGGAGGCCCTTCCACGGCACGGACAGGCAAATGCATCATCAACAGAAGCAGCAGAGCCGGCAGGAAGGCCATGCGCGCCATCATGCGCGCGTGAACGGAAATCATCATGCAACATCTCCTTGCCAAAGGCTCGCCGATACGTTTCGGCGGCAGGATAATCCGCCCTCTTGCCAAACACCAGCACTCATGTCATTCGCCTGCCCATGCGCGAGCAATCCCCACATTTCCCCCTGCTGGAGCGCGAGGTGGAGATCATCAACACCCGCGGCCTGCACGCGCGCGCCGCAGCGAAGGTGGTGAAGCTGGTGGAGCAGTTCGATGCCGAGGTTACCTTCTGCCACGACGGGCAGACGGTTTCCGCCTCTTCCATCATGGACCTGCTGCTGCTGGCGGCCGCGCCGGGCAGCCGCGTGCTGATCCAGGCCACAGGCCCGCAGGCACAAGAAGCGCTGGATGCCCTGCAGAAACTGATTTCCGAGCGCTTTGGCGAGCCCGAGTGAGGAAGGGCAGATTGCTGCC
>JALSGQ010000004.1 GCA_026982665.1 Hyphomicrobiales bacterium
CGCCGGCCATGGGCTGGATCACGGCGCTGGATGTGCGCGAGGGCGCCATCTGGGCGCGGGTGGAGTGGACGCCGCGCGGCGAGGAGGCCCTGCGCAACCGCGAGTATCGCTACATCTCCCCGGCCTTTCCGCTGAACGAGCCAGTGCTGGTGTTCGGCCCGCGGCAGGCGCAGGCGCTGGGCCGCACCGGCACCCTGCCGGCGGCGATGGATGACATTTACGACCAGGGCGGCGCGCTGGTGGTGGTGGTGCGCATCGAGGAGGGCGCGGACATCAACGCCACGCTCACCAACGCGGTGGGCGATGCGGTGCAGATGAGCGGCGTGCATGCCTTCCTGGCCGCCGAAACCAAGGTGAAGGTTACCCCGCGCATCATCGTGGCGCCGGGGCTGACCAGCCAGCGCCCGAACGGGCAGGCCAACCCGGTGGTGGCGGAGCTGGCGGGCATCCTGCCGCGGCTGCGGGCGGTGGCCTTTGTCGATGGCCCCTCCACCAGCTTTGCCGATGCCGTGGCCTACCGGCAGGATTTCGGGTCGGATCGCATCATGGTCATCGACCCGCACGTGCTGGTGTGGGATGCCGCGTCCAATGCGCCGGTGGCGCGTCCGGCCTCGGCCCGCTTCGCCGGGCGGCAAGCGCAGCTGGACAACGACCGCGGCTTCTGGTGGAGCGTCTCCAACCAGCCACTGGCCGGCGTCATCGGCCTGGCGCGGCCCATCAGCTTCAACATCTCCGATACCAATTCGGAGGCCAATCTGCTGAACGAGAACGAGGTCAGCACCGTCATTCATGCCGACGGCTACCGCACCTGGGGCAACCGCTCCACCACCAACGACCCGATGTGGGCCTTCCTGAGCGTGCGGCGCACCGCCGACATGGTCTACGAGAGCGTGGAGCAGGCCTTCCGCTGGGCCATGGACAGGCCTATTTCGGCCAACCTCATCGAGGACATCGCCGAGAGCGTGAACCTGTATCTGGCGCACCTGAAGAGCGTCGGCGCCATTCTCGGCGGCAAGGCGTGGCTGGATCCGGAGCTGAACACCAAGGATCAGCTGATGGCCGGCAAGCTGACCATCGACTTCGACATCGAACCGCCGGCGCCGCTAGAGCACTTGATCTTCAGGGCACACCGCAACGCCGGATACTACGAGGAACTGGTGGACGAAGTGGCGCGCGAGATCGCCACCTCCGCCGCTTGATGAAAGGAGGGCGCAATGCCTGCTGTGGAGAACGTGCTGCGCAACTTCACCATGTTTGCCGACGGCTGGGGCAAGATGGGCAACGTGGAGGAGCTCACCCTGCCGAAGCTGAGCCTGAAGATGGAGGAATACCGCGGCGGCGGCATGGACGTGCCGGTGGACATCGATCTGGGCATGGAGAAGATGGAGGCGGAATTCACGCTGACCAGCTTCGATGCGCAGGTGCTCTCGCTGTTCGGCCTCGGCCCTGGCAACGACCGGCAGTTCACCTTCCGCGGCTCGCTGGCCTCCGAGGATGGCACGAAGCGCGGCGTCATCGTGCGCATGTTCGGCCTGCTCTCGGAGGTGGATCCCGGCAACTGGAAGACCGGCGAGAAGGCCGAGCTGAAGGGCAAGATCTCGCTGAAGGTCTACAAGCTCACCGTCGGCGATCAGCTCATTCACCACATCGATGCCATGAACGGCATCCGCATCATCAACGGCGTGGACGTGATGGCGGATGTGCGGGCACATCTGGGACTGTGAGGTGAGCCATGAGCAATGCCGTGAAAGAGGCCATCGAGGCGGCTTCGAAGGATGCGTCGAAGGCCGATGAAACGGTGCGCGAATGGCCCGTTACCATCACCCTGACGACGCCGGTGGAGGTGAACGGGCAGAAGGTGGACAAGCTCACCTTCCGCAGCCCGCGCGGGCGCGACTGGGTGCGGGCGGAGCAGGCCAGTGGCGGCAAGCTGGAGCGCATGCACGCGGTGCTGGCCTCGCTGGCCGAAGTGCCGGAGGAGGTGTTCCTGGAGCTGGATCATCGCGACCACCTGAAATGCCTGGAGATCGCGCGGGATTTTTTCTCGGCCTACGAGCTGGCCCTGCTCGACCCCGTGTCCTTGCTCTCGTGAGCGTGGCGCTGGGCTGGGGGCCGGCGGACTTCGAGGCCGCCGAGCTGATGAGCCTGGGCGAGGTCATCGAGGAAGCCATTCGCCTGAAGACGCCGCCGGAGCAGTAGCATCATGTCCGATCTTGCCGTCGCTCTCGTCCTGCGCGCGGTCGACCGCCTGTCCGGCCCCGTCAAACGGGCCGGGCGGGTGGTCGGCCAACTGGCGCGCGAGGCTCGCCGCACGGGGCGGCAGATGGCCAGCGCCGGCGGCGGCGCGGAGCACTTTGCCCGCGCCCAGCGGCAGGTGCGCGCCAGTACTGATGCGGCTACCCGCGCTGTGCAGCGGCAGGCCGAGGCTCTGCGGCAGCTGGCGCGCATGCGCGAGCAGACAGCGCGGGGTTTACGCGAGCGCGGGCTGGCCGCTGCCGGCAAGGTGGCGGCGGCGGGTGCGGCAGCGGGTGCCGGAGCCTACGGCGTGAAGCGGATGGTGGAAGGCGTGGTGAACCCGCTGCGCGAGGTGGAAAAGGCCAGGGGCGAGCTGATGACGCTCGACCCGAAGGACATCGACGTGTGGATGCGCACCGCGCGCGAGGCACAGAAGCGCACCGGCATGATGGCAGCGGACTTCCTGCGCGCCGGCTATGACATCAAGAGCGCGCTGTCCGACCTCACCGACGAGGCGCAGGCATCCCTGACCAGGGCACTCGCATGGACAGCAAAGGCCACCAAGGCCACTGCGCCGCAGATGGCGGAGCTGTTCACGTCCGTGTTCGGCGTCTATCGCAGCCAGTTCAAGGATCTGACGGATGCACAATTCGGCGATGTCATCGCCGGCATGACGGCGCGCGCGGTAAAGGCCTTCAAGACTTCCGGCCCGCGTCTGAAGCAGGCTTTGCAGTCGGCCACCGCGGCGCCATCGCAGATCGGCATGTCGATGGCGGAGGTTTATGCCACCCTGGGCATGCTGCAGACCTCCATCGAACCCGGCGAGGCCGGCACGGCGCTGAAGCAGTTCGCTGCCAAGGCAGCCGAGGCGGAAGGGCGTTTCCGCAAGATGAAGCTGGGCATTCGCCTGCTCGATGAGCAGGGCATGCTACGCACGCTGCCGGCCATCATGGACGACATGCAGCGCACCTTTGGCAAAACGCTGGATGCGCGCGAGATGGCCACCATCCAGAAGGCATTCGGGTCGGAAGAGGCCATCAAGCTGATTGCAGCCTTGTGGAACAAGCAGGATGAGCTGCGCCGCAAGACGGAGGAAGTGCAGGCTGGCGGGCTGCGTGGATTGCCGGAGGCTGTCGACATGGCGCGGCGCGGCATGGCCAACCTGGATGACCGGCTGGTGTTGCTGGCGCAGAAGTGGGATCTGCTCAAGCAGCAGATCGGCGAGGCCTTCCAGCCGGTGCTGGAGCGGCTGATCCCGGTGGTGGCCTCCGCCATCGACGGGTTCAGCAATCTGCTCAGGCAATATCCGAAGCTGGCCACCGGCATTGCCACCGTGGTAGTGGGGTTTGGCGCGCTGCTGGCGGTAACGGGGCCGCTGATGATGGCGCTCTCCACGCTCATCGGCACCCTCACCATGGCCGCTTTCGCGTGGCGCCTGTTCAGCGCCGCCAGGCTGCGCGGCATGGCGGCAGAAATCAGCAGTGTGGGCGCGGCCATGGACAGCGTCGCCCGCAAGAAGTGGCGGCTGCCGCGGCTGATCTGGCGCATGGCCATCGCGCCGCTGCGCTGGGCAATGTTCATTCCGCGGCTGGCGTGGCGCGCCTTCATCACGCCCCTGCGCTGGACAGCCACGCTGATCCCACGCATCCCCTGGCCACGGCTGCTGGGGCGTGGCGGGCTGGCGGCGGCGGGGCGTCTCGCCGGGCGGCTGCTGGGGCGCAAGGTCATTGCCGGGCTGGCACTGGCCATCCCATACATCGGCCCGGTGATTGCCGGCGCCCTGATGGCCTGGGACATCTGGGATACCATCATCAAGCCGCTGCACTGGGACAAATATATCCTGCCCACGCTCGAGGGGGCGTGGGCGGCGGTGAAAGCGCGCACCGCACAGGCCTGGGCCAGCGTGCGGAGCATGACGCCGCTCGACTGGGCGCGGCTGGCGCTCACCGGTCTGCCCGGCGTCGTGGCGCGGATCATCCATGCCTTCACCGGCATCGACCTCGCTGCTGCCGGACGGCAGATCATGCACAGCCTGTGGGCGGGCCTGAAGTCCGTGGCCGCCGGGCTGCTGGACTGGGCGCGCGGATTGACCAGCCGCATCGCCAGCATCTTCAGTGCTGCGCAGCCCCGCATCAATGCTGCCTCCCGCGCCGCCTCCCGGCATGGCCGCAGCCGCGCTGCCCGGCAATATCCGGCATTGAGTGCTGCATCCGGCAGCGCCAGCCCGGAACAGAAGAAGGCAAGCGGCGGCTGGATGCGGGCGGGCCTGCTTACGCTGGTGGGCGAGCGCGGGCCGGAGCTGATCCTGCCGCATCAACGCGCCTGGGTGGCCAGCAACGACAACCTGCGCCGCCTGGCGGAGCGCGCCGCCCGCACGCGGCAGGCCCTGATGCAGGCAGCCGCCGCCGCGGCGGTGGCCACGCCGCTAATCAGCCTGCCGCCGCAGCTGCTGGCCACCCCGCCGTCGGCCATCGCGACTGCCGGCGTCAGCACACCACGCGCCACGACAGCCGGCCACATGACCGCCGCGCCGCAGATCACCGTGCACATGACCATCAACGTGCAGGGGCAGACGGACGCACGCGACATCGCGCGGGAAGTGGACAGGGCCTTGCGCCGTTCCGTGCGCTCGGCCCTGCATGACATCAACAGCGGAGGCGCGGCATGATCATCGATCCCGGCATGGTGGTGATGATGGGGCTGGGGGCCTTTCGCTTCTCCGTCTCCGGGGCGGTGTATCAGCGGTTGACCCGCGAGGTCTCGGCGCGCTGGCCAGCGCAGGAGCGGGTGGGACGCCGCCCGGCGCTGCAGTTCACCGGCCCCGGCGTGGAGCGCCTGACGCTGGAGGGCACCATCTATCCGCACTACACCGGTGGGCTGGAGCAGATCCGCGGCATGCGGGCACAGGCGCAGGCCGGTGCGCCGCTGATGATGGTCTCCGGGTTGGGCGACGTGTTCGGCCTGTGGGTCATCCAGACGGTGCGCGACACCGAGAGCTTCCTGCGCGCCGACGGCCTGCCGCGCAAGGTGGAGTTCACCTGCGAGCTGGCGGCCTACGGGCCGGATGGCGTGCGGCTGGGCGGAGGACTGTTCTGATGGCCACCACCATCATCACGCGACAGGATGACCGGCTGGATCTGATCTGCCAGCGGCACTACCGCGCCTGCCGTGGCGTGGTGGAGCAGGTGCTGGCCGCCAACCCGCGGCTGGCCACGCACGGCCCGCTGCTGCCCGCCGGCATGCACATCCGCCTGCCGGACATCGCTCCAGAGCGGGAGGTGGCGCAGGTGCGCCTGTGGGATTGAGGCAGGTCATGACGCCGGATTTCCGCATCGAGGTGGACGGGCAGGACGCTACCGGGCGCATCAATGACCGGCTGCTGCGCCTAGTCATCACGGACGAGGCCGGCACGAAGAGCGACCGGCTGGAGCTGGTGGTGGATGATCGCGACAATCGCATCGCCCTGCCGCGCACCGGCGCAAAGGTGAAGGTGTGGCTGGGCTACCGCGAGACCGGGGTGAGCTACATGGGCCTGTTCGTGGTGGACGAGGTGGAGGTCTCCGGGGTGCCGGAGCAGATCACCATCCGCGCCCGCGCCGCCGACATGCGCAGCAGCTTGAAGCAGCACAAGACGCGGCATTTCGAGCGCACCACGCTGGGCGGCATCGTGCACCGCATTGCTGGCGAACACGGGCTGCGCCCGATCATCGGCCAGGAGCTGGCGGGCATCGAGGTGCGCTACCTGGCGCAGACGGAAGAGAGCGACATGCACCTGCTCACGCGGCTGGCGCGGGTGCATGATGCCACCTTCAAGGTGGCCGACGGGCGGCTGCTGTTCGTGCGCCGCGGCAGCGGCAAGACGGCCAGCGGCAGGCCGATGCGCATCCGCCTCACCCGCACCGATCTCATCGACTGGTCGGCCACCATCAAGGAGCGCCCGAAATACGGCCAGGTGCAGGCGCGCTGGCATCATCGCGGCGAGGCCCGCGCCCGCACGGAAACGGCAGGCAGCGGTGATGGTCCGACATTCGTGCTGCGACATGAGCACCCCGACCAGGCGCAGGCAAAGGCGGCGGCAAAGGCCCGCCACCGCCAGCTCAAGCGCGGCGAGCGCAGCCTGCGGCTGACCATGAGCGGCCAGCCGGCCATCGTAGCCGAGGCCGAGCTGAATGTGAGCGGCGTGCGCGATGGCGTGGATGGGCAGTGGGTGATCAGGACAGCCATTCATCGGCTGGACAGCCAGTCCGGCTACCTGACGGAAGTGGAGGCGGAGGCAAAGGTCTGATGCTGCATCAGGCCCGGCAGATTGAATGATGGAGCTGGATACACAATGACGTTTGGGTCGAGACAGATAAGGGAAAAGCTCCATGGCCGGCTGGACGTTGCCAACATGCGCACATGCAAATTTCACATGGTACAGGCTGACCGGGCAGGAACACTGATAGTAGTGGTGCTGAGTGGCGTGGCAGTGTTGCTTCTTGTTGCGTTGGGGATATGAAAACACCAGTCGCGCCTACAACCCAGAAGTGAGCGCACCTTGGCAGCGGGAATCAAAATCCGATCACGAAATGTGTCGCACCCGATCACGAAAACTGTCGCGCTACATGAGGCTGCCGCGGGAGCGTCTGCAAACAGGCGATTCAGGTGGTAGCTATTTGGTAGCTACAGCCCATCCGGAAATCGGGGAGATGCACATAACTCTTTGATTTATTGGTAGGCCCGCGGGGACTCGAACCCCGGACCCGCTGATTAAGAGTCAGCTGCTCTACCAACTGAGCTACGGGCCTGTGCATGTGATGGAAGACACGTGCCGTGGGG
>JALSGQ010000005.1 GCA_026982665.1 Hyphomicrobiales bacterium
GTCATCGGCTGGCCGATCGGGCATTCGCGCTCGCCGATGATCCATGGTTTCTGGCTGAGGCAGCACGGCATCGACGGCTCTTATGAAAAGCGCGCCGTCGAGCCGCAGGAACTGGCGGATTTCCTGCTGAATCTGCCACGGCACGGGTTCGTGGGCTGCAACATCACGGTGCCGCACAAGGAGGCGGCCTTTGCCCTGTTGCAACAGCATGCACCAGAGGGCCTGACGGAACAGGCGCGGGCGTGCAGGGCGGTGAACACCGTGTGGGTGGATGAGGCCGGTGCGCTGCATGGCGACAATACCGACGTGCACGGCTTCATGGCGCATTTCATGGCCAGCGTGCCGGGCTGGCAGGCGGCGGGCAAGCACATCACCGTGCTGGGCGCGGGCGGCGCGGCGCGGGCCATTGCTGCCGGCTTCGCGCAAGCGGGCGTGGCGCGCATCACCATTGCCAACCGCACGCTGAACAAGGCCGAGAAGCTGGCCGAAGAGCTGGCGCTGGCATGGAAGGCCGACCTGCGCGCCGCGCCGCTGCTGGCGCTGCCGAAGCTGCTGCGCGAGACGGCGGTGCTGGTGAACGCCACCAGCCTCGGCATGCATGGGCAGCCACCGCTGAACATCGACCTGAAGCCGCTGCCCACAGATGCGGTGGTGGCGGATATCGTCTATGCACCACTGAAGACGGCATTGCTCAAGCAGGCCGAGGCCCGTGGCCTGAAGACGGTGGACGGACTGGGCATGCTGCTGCACCAGGCGGCACCTGCGTTCGAGCGCTTCTTCGGTGTGCGCCCGGAGGTAACGCAAGAGCTGCGGCAACTGGTGGAGGAAGACCTGCGGCACGAGCAGGCAACATCTGCCGGTGCGCCAGCCTCCCCACAGGAGCAGGCGCCATGAACGTGCCGTTCAAGCTGGGCATCACCGGCCTGCCGGGAGCAGGCAAGAGCACCATTGCGCGCCTGTTCGGAGAGCTGGGCGCTGCGGTGTTCGACGCCGATGCGGTGGTGCACAGGCTGTATGCACCCGGTGGCGCGGCGGCGCGGGAACTGGCAGAGCTGGCACCGGAGGTGATGGACGCCGCAGGCGGCGTCAACCGCGAGAAACTGCGCGCCCTGCTGCGGCAGCGCCCTGCCCTGCTGAAGGCACTGGAAGCCTTCGTGCATCCGCTGGTGGCCGAGGCGCGGGAGCAATTCCTGCAGCAGGCGGCTGCTGATGGCGTGGCGCTGGCAGTGCTGGAGATTCCGCTGCTGTTCGAAACCGGGGCGGAGGAAATGCTGGACGCGGTGCTGCTGGCCGATGCACCGCGCGATGTGCGCCTTGCCCGCCTGCGCCAGCGCCCCGGCCTTGACGAGGCCCTGCTGCAGATGATGGAAGAGCGCCAGTTGCCGCTGGCGGAGAAACGGGCATTGGCGGACTACCGCATCGATACCAGCGCCCCGCTGGAGCAGGTGCGCCAGCAGGTGCTGCGGCTGTCCCGTTCGCTGACAGCAGCAGATCGCGCCACGGCCCGGCCGTGAGCCTCACCTGCCTGTGCATCCGGCAAGAACAGGATATCCATGCACCAGATGCATCGGCAATGCTGCAACAGGACTTGTATATTAGGTTTTTCTAATATATCTATGCGTTCAAGATGGCATGCACGAGCATGGCTTGTTGTGGCAGAATGCCGAGAGGGAATCCCTGTTCGGGGGCACGGGAAATCGGCAATCTTCAGATACGGCACCAATCTGCATACCCGGGAAGGAAGCAAGAGAATGCGGGCTATCATTCACAATGCACTGGGCGCTGCCCTGCTGGCGCTGCCAATGCTGGCAGGTGCTGCCACTGGTGGCGGGCTTGCGGGCACGGCATGGGCGGCAGAACAGGCCGCGGCGCTTGAAACCACGACGGTAAAGCGCATCGAGGCGGCGCGCGAGCGGTTGTTCGAAGGCGTCATCGAGGCGGTGCGCCAGTCCACCGTCTCGGCCCAGACATCCGGGCGCATCACCGCCATTCACTTCGACGTCAACGACAAGGTGAAGAAGGGCGCGCTGCTGGTGGAAATCGACGACACCCAGCAGAAGGCGGCGCTGGAGCAGGCGCGCGCCGGGCTGAAGGCGGCGCAGGCGAAGCTGATTGCGGCGCGGCAGGCCTTCAACCGCATCAGCCAGCTCTACCGCCGCGGCACCGCGCCAAAGGCGCAGTTCGACCAGGCGAAGGCCGAGTTCGATGCCGCACAGGCAGCCGTGAAACAGGCCGAGGCAGCGCTGAAGCAGGCACAGGAGCAGCTGGCCTACACCCGCGTGCGCGCGCCCTATTCCGGCATCGTTACGGCGCGGCACGTGCAGGTGGGCGAGCTGGCCGCGCCCGGCAAGCCGTTGATGAGCGGTTTTTCCACCGAGGAGCTGCGCGCCCACGTGGCGCTGCCGCAGCGTTACGTGCCGGTGATCCGCGAGAACCGCAAGGCATCGGTGGTGCTGGACCTGGCCGGGCGCGAGCGCAGGGCGGTGTCGCGCATGGTCATCTTCCCCTATTCCGACCCGCAGACCAACACCGTTACCGTGCGCCTCTACATGCAGGACAAGGGCAAGGGGCTGTTCCCCGGCATGCTGGTGAAGGGCGCCTTCATGGTGGAGCAGGCGAAGGTGCTGGCAGTGCCGGAGAAGGCGGTGGCACGGCGCGGCGAGCTGGCCGGCGTCTATCGGCTGAAGGATGAGCGCATCCAGTTCATCCAGGTGCGCACCGGCAGGCCGCTGGGCAATGGCATGGTGGAGCTGCTCTCCGGCCTGGAGGAAGGCGATGTCATCGCCCTCGACCCGCTGCGCGCGGCACTGGCCCTGCAACAACAGCGCAGCGCTGATGGCAACACCGCAACGGCAAGCAGGGAGGCGCAGTGATGGCCAGCAACGGCAACGCTTCCGGCAGCACCCCCGGGCTGCCCGGTGCCCCCGGCACACCACCGGGCAAGCTGGGCATTTCCGGCATCATCACCGCCGCCTTCGTGCGCAACCAGATCACCCTGCTCATCCTCATCGCCACGCTGCTTTCCGGCGTGTTCGCGGTGCTGGTTACGCCGCGCGAGGAAGAGCCGCAGATCAACGTTACCTTCGCCAACGTGTTCATCGCCTTTCCCGGCGCATCGGCGCGCGAGGTGGAGCAGCTGGTAACCACCCCGGCGGAGCAGGTGCTGGGCGAGATGGAAGGGCTGAAGCACATCTACTCCGTCTCGCGCCCCGGCATGAGCATGATCACCGTGCAGTTCCGCGTGGGCGAGCCGCGCACCGATGCCATCCTGAGATTGTATGACAAGATCTTCTCCAACCTCGACTGGCTGCCGCGCAACCTTGGCGTGGCGCAGCCCATCGTCAAGCCGCGCTCCATCGACGACATCCCCATCGTTACCTTCACGCTGTGGGACCCTTCCGGGCAGCGCACCGCCCATGACCTGCGGCGCATCGCCCACACGCTGGAGGCAGAGCTGAAGCGCATTCCCGGCACCCGGCAGGTGCGCACCATCGGCGGGCCGGAGCGCGTGGTGAACGTGGAGATAGACCCGCAGAAGCTGGCCGCCTACCACCTGTCGCTGGATGACCTGCGCAAGGCGCTGCTGGCATCGAATGCCTCCACCGACCGCCAGCGCATCGTCTCCGGCAACCTCAGCATCCCGGTGCGCGCCGGCACCTTCCTGTCCACGCCGGAAGAGGTGAAGAACCTGGTGGTTGGCGTGTTTGGCGGCAAGCCGGTGTACCTGGCGGACGTGGCGCGCATCACCTTCGGCCCCGACACGCCGAAGAACTACGTCTCCTACTGCACCGGCCCGGCAGAGCTGAAGGAGGGCGCACCAGCGGGCTGCTTCCCCGCCGTTACCATCGAGATCGCCAAGCAGCCGGGGCAGAACGCGGTGGTCATCGCCAACAAGCTGATCAGCCACATCGAGCGGCTGAAGGGCGTGTTCGTGCCCGACGGCGTGGAACTGACGGTTACCCGCAACTATGGCCAGACGGCGGACGACAAGGCCAGGACGCTCATCCTGAAGCTGCTGTTCGCCACCGGCTCGGTGGTGCTGCTGGTGCTGCTGACCATGGGCTGGCGCGAGGCCGTGGTGGTGGGCATCGCAGTGATCGCGACGCTGGCGGTAACCCTGTTCGCCTCCTGGGCCTACGGCTTCACCATCAACCGGGTGTCGCTGTTCGCGCTCATCTTCTCCATCGGCATCCTGGTGGATGATGCCATCGTGGTGGTGGAAAACATCCACCGGCACCTGGAGATGGGCGATGGCCGCAAGCCATGGGAGCTGATTCCGCAGGCGGTGGACGAGGTCGGGTCGCCAACCATTCTCGCCACCCTCACGGTCATCGCCGCGCTGCTGCCCATGGCCTTCGTCTCCGGCCTGATGGGGCCATACATGAGCCCCATTCCCATCAATGCCTCCATGGGCATGTTCCTCTCCCTGCTGGTGGCCTTCATCATCTCGCCGTGGCTGGCCTACAAGCTCATCGTGAAGGGCCACAAGCACACGAAGCACGAAGAGGAACAGCTGCAAGAGCAGATGACCTTCGCCCGCAGGCTGTTCGGCCGGGTGCTCACCCCCTTCCTGCAGGTGGGGGCATGGGGGCGCACCAAGCGCTGGCTGCTGATTGGCGCAATGGTCTTCCTCATGGTGGCCTCCATGGGGCTGGGCTACGTGCAGCTGGTGATCCTGAAGATGCTGCCGTTCGACAACAAGTCGGAATTCCAGATCGTGCTCGACATGCCGGAGGGCACGGCGCTGGAGAAGACGGAGCGGACGCTGAAGGAAATCGCCGAGGTGCTGCGCGAGACGCCGGAGGTGAAGAACTGGCAGATCTATGCCGGCACCGCCTCGCCGGTGGGCTTCAACGGGCTGGTGCGGCAGTATTACCTGCGGCAGGAGCCGAACCTGGGCGACATCCAGGTGAACCTGGTGGACAAGAAGCACCGCGACCGCAAGAGCCACGACATTGCCCGCGACGTGCGGCAGCGGCTGATGGAGCGTTTCAAGGGTGCCGACTTCACCGTGAAGGTGGTGGAGGTGCCGCCCGGCCCGCCGGTGCTCTCGCCCATCGTGGCGGAGATCTACGGGCTGGATTACGACGGCCAGCTGCGGGTGGCGAAGGACGTGCGCAAGGTGTTCGAGAACACGAAGGACATCGTCGATATCGACGACACCATCTCCTCGCCCAACCCGCGCATCATCGTGCGGGTGGACAGGCAGCGGGCGGCGGCGCTCGGCGTGCCGCAGTCCACGGTGGCGCAGGCCATCGCCACCGCGCTGGGCGGCGAGGACGTGAGCTTCCTGCACACCCATGCGGCGAAGTATCCGGTGCCCATTCGCGTGCAGCTGCCGGCGGCGGAGAAAGGCTCGCTGGAAGACCTGCTGAACCTGAAGGTGCGCAGCGTTTCCGGCAAGCTGGTGCCGCTTTCCGAGATCGTGGTGCTGGAACGCGACACGGTGGAGCAGGAAATCCACCACAAGGACCTGCTGCCGGTGGTTTACGTGATGGCGGACATGGCCGGGCCCATCGACAGCCCGCTGTATGGCATGTTCGAGATCTTCGGCAAGCTGAAGGATGCAAAGGACCCGGCCACCGACAAGCCGCTGGAGCAGTATTTCATCTCTCAGCCGGAGCTGCCGGTGAACTTCGCGCTGAAGTGGGATGGCGAGTGGCAGATCACCTACGAGACCTTCCGCGACATGGGGATAGCCTATGCGGTGGGCCTCATCGGCATCTATTTCCTCATCGTGGCGCAGTTCGGCAGCTACATGGTGCCGCTCATCATCATGGCACCCATTCCGCTGACCATCCTCGGCGTGATGCCGGGGCATGCGCTGCTGGGGGCGAAGTTCACCGCCACGTCGATGATCGGCGTCATCGCGCTGGCCGGCATCATCGTGCGCAACTCCATCCTGCTGGTGGACTTCGTCAACCAGCAGTGCGCCTGCAAGGTGCCGCTGCGCGAGGCCATCATCCAGTCGGCGGCAGTGAGGGCGCGGCCCATCCTGCTCACCGCCATCGCCGCCATGATGGGGGCGTTCTTCATCCTCGACGACCCCATCTTCAACGGCCTGGCGATCTCGCTGATCTTCGGCATCTTCGTCTCCACCATCCTGACGCTGGTGGTGATCCCGGTGCTCTACTTCAGCTACAAGCGCCGGCAACTGGCGAAGCTGGGCTATGGGCCGGATGATGCCGTCGATCTCTCCGCCGAGCTGCAGGAGGAGCGCGAGAAGCTGGCCTGAGGCAAGGACGCAGGCAACTGCCCGTTCACTGCCCTTTCCGGGCAAGGCCCCGCGACAGCATTTGTCGCGGGGCTTTTTCCTGTTCTTTCACGCACGGTTCACACCTGCCTTGCGGCGCCGCTTTCCTCCTTCCCCGGAATGGGTGGTGGAAAACCGGGCATGCAGCGCTTTCAGGATTTGACGCCGGCGGCAGCTTGGGGATACAGCATGCGGCGGGGAGAAGCCGGGGGCGCACGGATACTCAACCACCTCACCACGAGGCCGGCAGATGGCCAGGAACCGGCGCAGGACAAGCGAAGAAAAAGCACCGGGTGCGGCCCCGGCCGGCGCGGCTGCGGGCAAGGGCAGCGGCACGGCGGCAACCGCGGAAACGGCAACGGATGCACCCCTGCTGGAGGTGTGCGGGGTGGTGCGCCACTTCGGCATGCTGGCGGCCAACGATGACGTGTGGCTGAGCCTCAAGGCAGGCGAGATACACGCCCTGCTGGGCGAGAACGGAGCCGGCAAGTCAACGCTGGTGAAGATCATCTACGGCGTGCTGCGGCCGGATGCCGGCAGGCTGCTGCTGCATGGCAAGCCCTTCCACCCTGCCAGCCCGGCGCAGGCGCGCGCAGCGGGCATCGGCATGGTG
Source organism: Hyphomicrobiales bacterium (assembly GCA_026982665.1). Taxonomy (GTDB): domain Bacteria; phylum Pseudomonadota; class Alphaproteobacteria; order Rhizobiales; family Aestuariivirgaceae; genus Thermopetrobacter. The sequence goes on from JALSGQ010000005.1 coordinate 6,867, forward strand.
TTCCAGCATTTCTCGCTGTTCGAACCACTGACGGTGGCGGAGAACATCGCGCTGGCGCTGGATGACGCGCACGAGATGGACGCGCTGAAACAGCGCATCCTGCAGGTGTCGGAGGAATACGGCCTGCCGCTGGACCCGGATGCAATGGTGGCCGACCTTTCGGTGGGAGAACGCCAGCGGGTGGAGATCGTGCGCTGCCTGCTGGCCGATCCGCGCATCATCATCCTTGACGAGCCGACCTCGGTGCTGACCCCCCAGGAAGCGCAGGCGCTGTTCGCCACGCTGAAGAAGCTGGCGGCGGAAGGGCGCGGCATCCTCTACATCACCCACCGGCTGGAGGAAGTGCGGGAGATTTGCGACCGCGCCACCATCATGCGCCACGGGCGGGTGGTGGAAGAGATCACCCCTTCCGAGCACTCGGCACGGCAGATCGCGCGGCTGATGGTGGGAGCGGACGTGCACGCGGTGGAAGCGCCGCCACCGGCGGACCTGGGGGTGCCGGCGCTGCACGTGCGCGACCTTACCCTGCCGGCGGATGGCCCCTTCGGCACCGCCCTGTTCGAGGTTTCGCTGGATGTACGCATCGGCGAGGTGGTGGCCATTGCCGGGGTGGCGGGCAATGGCCAGCGCGCGTTGTTTGCCGCGCTTTCCGGCGAGCGGCTGGCGCAGAACCGCGGGGCGGTGTTCATCATGGGCCATGATGTCAGCCGGCTGGGGATCAATGCCCGGCGGCAGGCAGGTGCGGCCTTCGTGCCGGAAGAGCGCATGGGACATGCGGCGGTGGCGGAGATGACACTGGCGGAAAACCTGCTGCTGACACGCCATGCGGTGGATGACGGCCTGGTGCGCCACCGCTTCATCGACCATGACCGGGTGCGGGCCACGGCACAGCGGGTGATTGACGAATACGACGTGCGCAATGCCGCGCCGGGGCGGATGGCGTCGGCGCTTTCCGGTGGCAACCTGCAGAAGTTCATCATGGGGCGGGAGCTGGACAGGAGGCCGAAGGTGCTGGTGGTGAACCAGCCCACGTGGGGCGTGGATGCCGGGGCGGCGGCGCTCATCCGGCAGGCGCTCATCGACCTGGCGCGGCATGGTGCCGGGGTGCTCGTCATCTCGCAGGACCTTGACGAGATCTTCGAGGTGGCCGACCGCATCGCCGTCATCTCGCGCGGCGAACTTTCCGCGGCGCGCCCGGCCAGCGAGCTGACGCGCGAGGACATCGGCCTCATGATGGCCGGAGCACACGAACAGCGCAACGGCGGCGACAGCAGGAGGACGCAGGCATGATGGTGCTGGAGAAGAGGCCGGCTCCGTCCGCCGTGTGGAGCATTGCCGCGCCGCTGCTGGCGCTGCTGGTGGCGGTGGTGCTGGGTGGCGTGCTGTTTGCAGCACTTGGACACCCGCCGCTGAAGGCGCTTTACATCTACTTCGTCGAGCCGCTGACCTCGTTCTGGTCCATCGAGGAGCTGCTGGTGAAGGCAACACCGCTGCTGCTCATCGGCTGCGGGCTGGCGCTGGCCTACCGTGCCAACGTGTGGAACATCGGGGCGGAGGGGCAGCTCGTGATGGGAGCCATTGCCGGTTCGGCCATTCCCATCCTGCTGCCAGAATGGAACGATCCGCTGGCGCTGGTTGCCATGCTGGCGCTGGGCATGGCCGGTGGTGCGGCCTATGCCGCGATTCCCGCCATGCTGAAGAACCGTTTCAATACCAACGAGATCCTTACCTCGCTGATGCTCGTCTACGTGGCCGGGCTGTTCCTCGACTGGCTGGTGCGCGGGCCGTGGCGCGACCCGATGGGTTTCAACTTCCCCAAGTCCGTGGCGTTCGAGGGCTGGCACCTGCTGCCCGTCATTTCGGGGCGGGTGCACCTGGGGCTGGTGCTGGCGGGGGTGGCCGTCATCCTGCTGTGGCTGGTGCTGAGCCATACGCGCGCAGGCTTTGCCGTGCGGGTGCAGGGCACCTCGGCGCAGGCGGCGCAGTTCGCAGGCTTTTCCGCCCGGCGCATCACGCTGGGGGTGATGCTGTTCTCCGGGGCGCTGGCGGGGCTGGCGGGGATTGGCGAGGTGGCGGGTGTCATCGGCCACCTGCAACCCTCCATCTCGCCGGGCTATGGCTTCGCCGCCATCATCGTGGCAGTGCTGGGCAGGCTTTCGCCTGCCGGCGTGCTGCTTGCCGCGCTGCTGCTGGCGCTCACCTACCTGGGCGGCGAGGCAGCGCAACTGGCACTGGGCATGCCGGCGAAGGTGGCGCAGGCGTTTCAGGGGCTGTTGCTGTTTCTCATCCTGGCAGCGGAGGTGCTGGTGCACTACCGGGTGCGCTGGCACCGGGCAGGCAGGCAACGGGGGAGCACGGCATGAACGGGCTGGAGGCATTTCTGCTGACGGTGATTGCCGCCGCCACGCCGCTTTTGCTGGCGGCCACCGGCGAGCTGGTGGTGGAGCGCGCGGGGGTGCTGAACCTGGGCGTGGAGGGCATGATGGCCACGGGCGCGGTGGTGGCCTTCGCCGTGGCGCTGATGAGCGGCAGCCCCTTGCTGGGCGTGCTGGCGGGCGCGCTGGCGGGCATGGTGGTGGTGTTGCCGTTCGTCTTTCTCACGCAGGTGCTGGCGGCCAGCCAGGTGGCCAGCGGGCTGGCACTGGCGCTGTTCGGCCTCGGCCTTTCCGGCCTCATTGGCGAGGGTTTCGTGGGCCAGCCCGGCGTGCGGCTGGAGAAGCTGCACATTCCCGGCCTTTCCGACATCCCCTTCATCGGCCCGGTCATCTTCGGCCATGACGTGCTGGTTTACCTGTCGTTCTTCATGACGGCGCTGGTGGCGTGGCTGCTGTTCCGCACCCGCGTGGGGCTGTTGTTGCGGGCCGTGGGCACCAACCATGACGCGGCACATGCGCTGGGGCATCCGGTGCGGCGCATCCGCACGCTGGCCATCCTGTTCGGCGGGTTGATGGCGGGGCTGGCCGGGGCATACCTTTCCGTCAGCTACACGCCGCAGTGGGTGGAGGACATGACCGCCGGGCGCGGCTGGATCGCGCTGGCGCTGGTGGTGTTCGCCACGTGGAGGCCTCTCAGGGTGCTGGCCGGGGCATACCTGTTCGGCACGGTGTGGATCCTGGGACTGCATGCACAGGCCTCCGGCTACGGGCTGCCCCCGCAGCTGCTCTCCGCCCTGCCTTATCTCGCCACCATCATCGCGCTGGTGATCATCGCCCGCAATCGCACTTTGACTCTGGCCAACACCCCGGCCATGATCGGCCGGCCTTTCATGCCGGAGAGATGATCCGCGGCGGAATCCCGCCAACCTTCATCACCAACCCCAGGGAGGACCAAACCATGACGACACGCAGGACATTCATGCTGGCGGCGGCCGGTGTGGCAGTGCTGGCCACGGGCCTTGCCCTCACCCCCGGTGCGGTGCAGGCAGAAGAGAAGCTGAAGGTGGGCTTCATCTACGTCGGGCCCATCGGTGATCATGGCTGGAGCTACCAGCATGACCAGGGGCGGCTGGCCATCGAGAAGGCGCTGGGAGACAAGGTGCAGACCAGCTACATCGAGAAGGTGCCGGAGGGCGCGGACGCGGAGCGGGCGCTGGAGCGGCTGGCGCGCTCAGGCCACAAGCTCATCTTCGCCACCTCCTTCGGTTACATGGATTCGGTCATCAAGGTGGCGAAGCGCCATCCGGACGTGAAGTTCGAGCACGCCACCGGCTACAAGCGGGCGAACAACGTCTCCACCTACTCCGCCCGCTTCTACGAGGGGCGCTACATCATCGGCAAGATTGCCGGCAAGATGTCGAAGAAGGGCATGGCAGGCTACATCGCCTCCTTCCCCATTCCGGAGGTGGTGCGTGGCATCAACTCGTTCATGCTGGGCGCGCAGTCCGTCAACCCCGACTTCAAGATCAAGGTCGTGTGGGTGAACTCGTGGTATGACCCGGGCAAGGAGGCCGACGCCGCCAAGGTGCTGATTGCGCAGGGCGCGGACATCCTGACCCAGCATACCGACTCCGCGGCACCGATGCAGGTGGCGGCGGAGAAGGGCGTTTACGCCTTCGGTCAGGCCTCCGACATGATCAAGTTCGGGCCGAAGACGCAGCTTACCGCCGTCATCGACGACTGGGCACCGTATTACGTGCAGCGGGCGAAGGACGTGCTGGAAGGCAAGTGGGAGAGCAAGGATACCTGGGGCGGCCTGGCCTCCGGCATGGTGAAGATGGCCCCCTATACCAACATGCCGGAAGAAGTGAAGAAGATGGCGCAGGAGACGGAAGCAGCCATTCGCTCCGGCAAGCTGCATCCGTTTACCGGGCCCATCTACGACCAGGATGGCAAGCTCAGGGTGAAAGAGGGCGAGACGCTCTCCGACAAGGAACTGCTGGGCATGAACTGGTATGTGAAGGGCATCGACGACAAGCTGCCGAAGTGAGCAGCGCCACGGAATGCTGCATCACACGGGCCGCCCCACACCGGGGCGGCCCTTCTCTTTTCCTGAATGCGGACTGAACACCCTGTTCAGCGTGTGTGCACGAGCGAACCGCCATTCTTGCGTGTGTTCCTGATCATCTGGGAAGAGGAGGAAACAGGAAATGCGCAGCAGGATTTTTTCGGCCATGGCATTCGTGGCGGCGGTGATGGGCTTCATGCAGGTGGATGCAGCGCGCAATCCGGCCAGTGCCGCATGCGTGAGCGGGGTAGCCTCGTGGGACGTGCTCAACATGCGCAGCGGTCCATCAGCACGCTACCGCATCGTTGGTGCCATTCCCGCCAATGCCTGCGGCGTGCGCATCTACTGGAGCCGGTGCAGCGGCAACTGGTGCAAGGTGCGCTACGCCGGGCGGCGCGGCTGGGTGAACATGCGCTACATCGACGAGGGGGGCGATGGCGATGCACCGGATGGCGGCATCCTGGGCAGTGCCTGTGTAACCGGCGTGGCTGAATGGGACGTGCTGTGGATGCGCACCGGCCCCTCCACCCGCTACCGGCGCAAGGGAAAGTTGCCGGCAGGCCTGTGCGGCATCACGGTCTACAACCAGTGCCGCGGCAACTGGTGCAAGGTGGCCTCTCCGGCGGGTCATGTTGGCTGGGTCAACACCCGCTACCTGAGCTTCTGAGCCAAAACAGGAAAACGTGGTGCTTGCGGCGACCTCAATCGCAGCGCCAGCGGACACCGCCATCGGCGCGCGCCACCTTCACGCACCAGCCGCCACCGGCCCGGGGCAGGCGCTCAAGGGTGATGGCGGAGGGCGCGGAGGCCGCTGACTCGCTGGTGGTTGCCCCACTGGCAGCACGCGTGCCGGCAGAGGTGGCGGCGATGGCTACCACTTCCGCTGCAGCGGATGCATCCACCTGCGGGCGAGGCAGGATGCGGATGCCCACCTGGAAGCTGGAACGGGCCTCGCCTGCCTGCGCCTGCGGCATCTGCAGCACTTGCTGAAGCGCAAAGGCCACAGGCAGCAGCCCGCCAAGTGCCAGCAACGAGAAGACCACCACGCAATCCCGACGCCATGCAGCAGACCGGGCATGGGCTTCCGTCAATGCATTGTCCCCGGCATTGGCAAGGCCATCCGCGTCCGCTGCCCCCTGCGGCCCGGATGCACCACGCCGCCACCCGTCATGCCCCGGCTTGTGCATGTCGTTCTCTCCCCTGTCGTGCGCCGCCACGTGCAATGCGCCCCGGCAAGGCGCGGTCGCACCGGCAGCTTTCCGTCAGGGTGGAATCCGCCCTGTGCCGTTGTCAATCAGCCCGGCAAGGTTTCGTTAACCATTCGGTGCAATTTGAATCGAGTTGTGGTGCTCCCCTGCCCGCACACCCGAAACGAAGCAGCAACACTCCACGGGTGCGCAAAAATCGCCGCAGGTGCGCCATCTCCGCGCATCGTTACACAGCCGATTCGATTCGAATCGATGCGGAATCAGCGACTCGCCCCGCCGTTACCTCTGGACAAGGACGCATCGGCTTCATTCAATCTCAATGGGGCTGCGTTTCGGTTCATTCCGCGTTCGTAATGATTGCCGGGAAGGAGACGCAAAAACGCCTTGCCAATCCGATGTCGATGAAACCGGATGGTTGATGATCCCTGGTGGGGGCTTGTGCGGGGGCCGAAAGGTGCATTCCGCGTTCTGGGGGGCAGTGAGGTGGCCAGTCACGGCTTTGAGCATATGCTCGGCAAGGATCCGCATTTGCCGGATCATGCAGGTGGTGGATGGAGCCACCGCCTGGGGCTGAGCGAGCGAGCCGTGCGGCGCGCCATCACCATCATCGCCGCGCTGGGTGCCAGCATCGCCGCGGCGGCCTTCCTTGCCATTGTCATCAACCAGTCCGGCCATTCCCGGCAGATGCAGGAACGCCAGCTCCATGCCCTGCTTCAAGTCGCCTCACAGGCGCTGGATACCCTTACCGGCAGCGCGGACACGGTGCGCGCGCCGCTGCCTGAAGACCTGCATCATGTGCTGCCGGCCTATGCCCATGATGATGACCGCCTGTTCTTCATTGCCGATGCCGATGGCGTGATTCACGCGCTGCCGGACATGGACGAAAATGCCCCGAAAGCAATGACGGACAGCTTCGGGGGCAAGGCATGGCTGCGCGAAGGAGCAGCGCTTCCGCAGGTATTGCGCGACCTGGCCCAACGGGTGCAGCCCGGCAAGGCGCTGGTAACATCCACCAACCTGCCCGACGGCACGGCCGTGCTGGCCGGCGTGGCAAGGCTGACAGGCTGGCCGGGCGTGGTGGTGGCGCTGCAGCCATACAGCATCGCCCCTGCATGGCAGACGCATGCCCTGGCGCTTGGCGGCATCCTGCTGGGAATGGTGGTGCTGCTCATCATGCTGCTGGCGCTTTACAACTGGCAGGCCAACCAGACGGAAAGCGAGAGCAACGGGCACATCAACTTCATCCACCTGCTGGAGATGGCGCTGCAACTGGGACGCTGCGGCCTGTGGGACTGGGAGATCAACCGCGGGCGCATCTTCCTCACCCGCTCCATGCGCGAGCTGCTGGGTCTGCCTGGGGCGGACGGCTACATGGACATCGCCGACCTGCTGGAGCTGCAACACCCGGAAGACACCCCGCTGGACATGCTGCTGGAAGACCAACTGCGCAGCGGACACGGCACCTTCGAGCAGGAGGTGCGCCTGCACAACGCCAGCGGCACCTTCCTGTGGCTGAAGCTGCGCGGCGCGCTGCACGAGGCAGACGATGGCACGCTGCACCTGGTGGGCATTGCCGTGGACATCACCGCGCAGAAACGCGCCGCAGCCGGCCGCCGCAGCGCCGAGCAGCTGCTGGATCAGGCCATCGAATCGATCTCGGAGAGCTTCGCCCTGTGGGATGCCAACATGCGGCTGGTGAAGTGCAACAGCAAGTTCCGCGAGTTCCACGACCTGCCACAGGAAGCCTGCCAGCCCGGCCGCGCCTATGCCGACATCATGGGCGAGGCCCGCTGCCGCGGACGGCGGCGCGAGTTCCGTCATGCGCTGGAAGGTGCGCAAGGACTGGAGACGGTGATGGAGCTGGAGCTGGAAAACGGCCGCTGGCTGCAGATAAGCGAACGGCAGATGCCGGGTGGCGGCTTCGTCTCCGTGGGAACGGACATCACCGAGCTGAAGCGCAAGCAGCTGGAGCTGGAGCTGTCGCGCCGCGAGCTGGAGCAGACCGTGCGGGCGCTGGAGGAAACCCAGCAGGAAATCGAGCACAAGAACCGCCGCCTGCGCAAGCTGGCGCGCAGCTATCAGCAGGAGAAGGAGCGGGCGCAGAACGCCTTGCGCACCAAGTCGCAGATCCTGGCCAATGTCAGCCACGAGCTGTTCACGCCGCTGAACCACATCCTGATGCCGGCGGACATGATGCGCCAGCAGGCGCTGGGGCCGCTGTCGGATGCCTACATCCGCTATGCCGGAGACATTCACCGGGCGGGCGAGGAGATCCGCCGCAAGATCACCGACATCATGGAATATGCCGAGCTCAGCACCCGCGACGCGGCGCTGCAACCGCAGCCGACGGACATGGCCGAGCTGCTGGCGGAGGTGGTGGAGCCCTTTGCTGTCCCGGCAGAAGAGAAGGGCGTGGCGCTGAGCTGGCGGGCAGCGGAAGGACTGACCGCCAGCGTGGATGCCCGGCGGCTGGCAGGTGCCTTGCGGCAACTGGTGTCCAATGCCGTCAACTTCACCAGCGAAGGAGTGGTGGAGGTGCAGGCGGAAGAAACGCGAGACAATGCCCTGCTGCTGCAGGTGCGCGATACCGGCTGCGGCATGCCGCCGGAGCTGCTGGAGCGCATTGGCGAACCGTTCGAGCGTGGCGGCAATGCCTACAACAGCCACAGCGGAGGTTCCGGCATCGGCCTTGCCATTGCCCGCGCAGTGGCGGAGATGCACGGCGGGCAGATGGAGGTGGAAAGCATGCCGGGCAAGGGCACGCTGGTGCGGCTGACGCTGCCCGGCGTGGTGATTTCCTCGCCAGCGGAACAGAAGGCTGGAGAGGACGATGATGCCGCATCCCGCCAGCACGGCCAGGTGCCGGAGCGTCATGACTCCGAACCGGGCGAGCTGCCGCTGCGCCAGCCGGCGGAGTGATGAGGAGGCCCTTGTGCGCCCCTCCCCTGCCCGGTGCTGCGGCATCTCCCCTCTCGCCCCCGCAGAGGTTGCCGTCCTCGTAACGTGCAGCGCCCTGTCTGCCTCTGCCGCTTCCTGCCGTTCGCGCCTGCTGCCTCGCCCAGCCCGGGCATGGCCCAGCATGAACCGATGCTCATTTTGCAAGCGCCACCACCTGCCTTATATTCCTGACTGAGCGGACTCTTCCTTCACGCATTTCGGGAAACCTGCCGCGGAGGTGGCAAACCATGCACATCCTGGTCATCGAAGACGATCGCGAGGCGGCCAACTGGCTGCTGAAGGGCCTGCGGGAAGCCGGGCACGTGGCGCATCTTGCCAGCACCGGCCCGGAAGGCCTGCAGATGGCGCGCGATGAAGATTATGACGTGCTCATCGTCGACCGCATGCTGCCCGGCATGGACGGGCTTTCCATCGTGCGCACGCTGCGCGAGGAGGGTGATCAGACCCCTGCCCTGTTCCTCTCCGCGCTGGGCGAGGTGGAAGACAAGGTGGAGGGGCTGAAGGCCGGTGGCGATGACTACCTGGCCAAGCCCTACTCGTTTTCCGAGCTGCTGGCGCGGGTGGAGGTGCTGGGCCGGCGCAAGACGGCGGAGCCGGTGCAGACACGGCTGAAGGTGGGCGACATGGAAATGGACCTGCTGAAGCGCCGGGTTACGCGGGCGGGGCGGGAGATCCTGCTGCAGCCGCGCGAGTTCAAGCTGCTGGAGTATCTCATGCGCAACGCCGGCAACGTGGTTACCCGCACCATGCTGCTGGAAAACGTCTGGAACTACCACTTCGATCCGCAGACCAACGTGATTGACGTGCACATCTCGCGCCTGCGCAGCAAGATCGACAAGG
>JALSGQ010000006.1 GCA_026982665.1 Hyphomicrobiales bacterium
CTCCGATGCTGCCGGCACCAGCAGTGGCAGGCGCGGCATGTGGCGGGTGCTGCGCACCTCCACCTTCCGGCTGGTGGCTGTCTACCTGCTGGTGTTCGCGGCCTCGGTGGCGGCGGTGCTGGGCTATACCTACTGGCAGGCGCAGCGGCTGCTGCAGGCGCAGGTAGAGCAGACCATTGCCGCGGATGTGCGCGGCATAGCCGAGCAATACGCCATCAACGGGCTGGCCGGTGTGATGGCGGTGCTGCGCCGGCGCACGCAGCAGGGCGTGCCCGGTGGACTGTATCTGCTGACCGGTGCCCAGGACGAGGTGCTGGCCGGCAACCTGCCGCAGCTGCCGCCGGAGGTGCGCGGGCACGAACGCTCCGGCTGGGTGGATTTCGTCATCCGCGTGAACACGCCCAGCGGCGTGCAGACCAGGCATGTGCGCGCCTATCACATCCTGCTGGAAAACAACTTTCATCTCATCATCGGCCGCGACATCGAGCACCTGTTCCAGTTCCGCCGTGTCATCCGCAACATCCTGCTGTGGACGCTGGGGCTTACCACCCTGCTGGGTGTTGGCGGGGGGTTGCTGCTGTCGCGCAACTTCCTGCGGCGCATCGATGGCATCACTGCCAGCGTGCGCGCCATTCGCGCCGGACGGCTGGCGCGGCGGGTGCCGGTGGATGGCTCCGGCGACGAGCTGGACCGGCTGGCAGAGGCGCTGAACGACATGCTGGACCAGATAGAGCGGCTGATGCAGGGCATGCGCGAGGTTTCCTCAAACATCGCCCATGACCTGAAGACCCCGCTCACGCGGCTGAAGGCACAGGCCGAGGATGCGTTGCGCGCCGGTGATGCGGAGCAGCGGCGCGATGCCCTGCAATCCACCATCGCCCAGGCCGACGAGCTGCTGCGCACCTTCAATTCCCTGCTGCTCATCGCGCGGGCCGAGGCCGGGCAGGCACGTGCCGGCTTCTCGGAAGTGGACGTGGCGGAGGTGGCGCGGGAAATTGCAGAGCTTTACGAGCCCCTGGTGGAGGAACAGGGGGGCAGCTTCGCGCTGGATGCACCAGCGCATGCACATACCTTCGGCGACCGCCAGCTCATCGCCCAGGCGCTCGTGAACCTGCTGGACAACGCGCTGAAATACGGCTGCCATGCCGAGCGCCCCCTGCACATCGACGTGAAGGTGCGCGCCACGCCAAAGCATGTGGAGCTGGAGGTGGCGGACAATGGCCCCGGCGTGCCGGAAGAGATGCGGGAGAAGGTGAAGGAGCGCTTCGTGCGGCTTGACAAGGCGCGCTCCGCTCCCGGCTCCGGGCTGGGGCTGTCGCTGGTGGCCTCCATTGCACGGCTGCATGACGGGCAGCTGCTGCTGGAAGACAACAAGCCGGGGCTGAAGGCCATCCTGCGGCTGCCGGTGCGCCAGCAACCGGCGCGGCAACCACAGCCACCGGAGAATGCTTGACAGATGCAGGGCCGGTTCCGCACAAGGCGGAACGGCAGAGCATTTACACACCAGCCAGATGCAACCGGCTTTACGGAGGCCCCGCATGAACGACAACGAGCACAATGGCATCCGCCGCCCCTTCGACCTCGATGATGCACGGCTGAAGCGGCTTTACGAGATCGTGCGCGACCATTCCCTGATGGTCGGAGATTTCACCCTCACCTCCGGGCGCAAGAGCAACTACCTGTTCCAGCTGCGCCCCACCACCATGCATCCGGAAGGCGCGGCCATCATCGGCGAGCTGATCGTCGAGTTCATGCGCAAGAACGACCTGTGGGCCGTGGGCGGGCTGGAGATGGGAGCGGTGCCCATCGTCTCCGCGGTGGCGGTGCGCAGCAACGACATGGGCTGGCCGGTGAATGCCTTCTTCATGCGCAAGAAAGCCAAGGAGCACGGGGCGAAACAGCTGTTCGACGGTTGGCTGCCGCCGCTGTCGGAAGAGGAGCCGGAGAGCATTCTCATCATCGATGACGTAACCACCACCGGCGGCTCGTTGCTGAGCACGGCGCTGAAAATGCGCGAGATGGGCTACGTGGTGGACACCGCACTCTCGGTGGTGGATCGCGAGGAAGGCGCGCTGGAAAACCTGGCAGAGCACGGCATCACCCTGCATGCGCTGCTGACCCGCAGCGACTTTGCCGAGCTGATCGAGAAAGGCCGCACGGCATAGGGCAGCCTTTCAGGGGCTGGTCATTGCGGAGAAAGCGCTTTACCCTGTGCCCATGGCAGGGGTGATCGGGGACAGGTTCAGGCCATTGCCGCCGCCGCTGGATGAAGCAGCGGCACAGGCCACGCTGGCAGAGCTGGCCGAGGCCGGGCATCCGGTGGCAACACTGGCCGCGGAGGATGCGCAGGTGCGCAACCTGCTGCTGGCGACATTTGGTGGTTCGCCCTTTCTCACCCGCATCATCAGGAACGAGCCGGATTTCACTGCGGCCTGTTTCTCCACCGATTCAACCGCGCTTTTCTCGCAGATCATTGCGGGGGTGAATCAGTCCGCCACCCTGTCCTCGCAAAAGGAACTCATGCGTCAATTGCGGGTGATGCGCCGGCGCATGGCGCTGCTGGTGGCGCTGGCCGACATGGCCCGCGCGTGGCCGCTGATGGAAGTTACGCGGCACCTCACTGCCTTTGCCGATGCCGCCGTGCAGGCCTGCCTTGCCTTCCTGCTGCGGCAGGCGGCCGAGCGCGGAGAGGTCGATGACACCGATCCGGCGCACAGCGGGCTGGTGGTGTTCCAGATGGGCAAGGGCGGCGCGGGGGAGCTCAACTATTCTTCCGATGTCGATCTCATCTTCCTGTTCGATGCCGAACGCGCCGCTCTTGCTGCAGGGGTGGAGCCGCAGACCTTCTTCGTGCGGCTGGTGCGACGCGCGGTGCAGATCCTGTCCGAAATCACCGAAGACGGGCAGGTGATGCGCGTTGACCTGCGGCTGAGGCCCGACCCCGGCTCCACTCCGGTGGCGCTGTCAGCAGAAGCGGCGCTGGCCTATTACTTCAGCATTGGCCAGACGTGGGAGCGGGCGGCCTGGATCAAGGCGCGCCCCTGTGCCGGAGATGTGGTGCTGGGAGAGCAGTTCCTGCAGGAGCTCTCGCCGTGGATATGGCGCAAATACCTGGACTATGCCGCCATTGCCGAGGTGCAGGCGCTGAAACGGCGCATCCATGCGGTGAAGGGGCATGGAGAGATCACCATTCCCGGCCATGACCTGAAGCTGGGGCGTGGCGGCATCCGGGAAATCGAGTTCTTCGTGCAGACACAGCAGCTCATTGCCGGTGGCCGGCACCCGGCACTGCGCGGGCGGCAGACGCTGGCCATGCTGCGGGAGCTGGCAGCGGGCGGCTGGGTGGAATGGCAGGTGGCAGAGGAGCTTTCCGCGGCCTATGAACGGCTGCGCACATGGGAACACCGCCTGCAGATGATGAACGACCTGCAGACACACACCCTGCCGCGCGAGGACGAGGCGCTGGAGCGCCTTGCCCGCTTTGCCGGGTTTGCCGACGCGCAGGCATTGCGGAGCACGGTGCAGCAAACGCTGGAATGCGTGCAGGGACACTATGATGCGCTGTTCAGCGAGGCCGCCGGAGAAACGGCCACAGGCCGTGATGACGGGGAAGCGCGGCTGGTGGATGCGTTGCTGGCGGAAGAACCTGATGCAGCGGCGCTCGACTGGCTGGCGCAACTGGGTCTGCGCAATGCGGAAGGTGCGGCAAAGCTTGTCCGTGGCTGGTTTTCCGGCCGTTGCGCGGCGTTGCGCTCCGATGATGCCCGGCGGCGCTTGCAGGCGCTGCTGCCGCGGCTGCTGCGGGAGATGGCACAGACAGACGAACCGGAAGCTGCACTGGCGGCGTTCGACCGCTTTGTCTGCGGCCTGCCTTCCGGGGTGCAACTGTTCGCATTGCTGCAGGCCAATCCGCATCTCCTCGAGCTGCTGCTGTTGATCCTCGGCTCGGCCCCGGTGCTGGCGGGAGAGCTGACCAAACGGCCACGGCTGTTCGCCGCCCTCATCGAGGGCGACCTCACGGGACCAATGGCCAGCCGCGCCCAGCATCAGGAAGCGTTGCAACGGTTTGCACCGCTCAAGCTGCCCTTCGAGGAGGTGCTGGACAGGACGCGCATTCTCGTTTCCGAACAGAAGTTCATCATCGGCACGCGCCTGCTGGCGCAAACGGCCGACATCGAGGAGGCCGAAGCCGCCTACACGGCGCTGGCAGAGGCGGCGCTGGCACACATGCTGGATGCATGCCGGACAGAGATGATGCGCCGGCATGGCGTGGTGCCGGGCGCGGCCAGCGCCATCCTGGCCCTGGGCAAGCTGGGCAGCGGGGAGATGACCCACACCTCCGACCTTGACCTGGTGATCATCCACGACTTCACCCCCGATGCCACTGCTTCCGAGCCCACACCGGAGCAGAAAGCCACCGCGGCGCATATCCGCCCGCTGGCACCGGCCGTATGGTTCACGCGGCTGACGCGCCTGCTGATCAGCGCACTGACGGCTCCGACGGCGGAAGGCGTACTCTACGAAGTGGACATGCGGCTGCGTCCTTCCGGCACGCAGGGGCCGGTGGCCACGCATATCGAAAGCTTCAGCCGCTACCATGCCGAGGAAGCCTGGCTGTGGGAGCACCTGGCACTGACGCGTGGACGGGTGGTGGCCGGAGATGAAGCGCTGGCAGGGCGGGTGGAAGAGGTGATTTCGGCAACCATCTGCAAACCGCATGATCCGGCGCAGGTGCGCTCGGCGGTGCGCGACATGCGCCGGCGCATCCTGGCGGAAAAGCCGGCAGCGAGTGCATGGGACATCAAGAGCGGCGAAGGCGGGCTGGTGGATGTGGAGTTCTGTGCGCAGGCCCTGGTGCTGATGCACGCCCATGCCGTTCCTTCCGTCTGGCAGCGCAATACGGTGCGGAGCCTGCAGGCGCTGATACGGGCTGGCCTGCTGCAGCCTGCGCATGGCGACATCCTGTTGCGTGCAGCCATGTTGTGGCACCGGTTGATGCACGTGCAGCGGCTGTGCCTGAAGCCGGGTGAAAAGCCGCGCGAGGATATTGCCGGTGCCGGGCTGGCCAGGGTGCTCGCACAGGCAGCTCAAGCGCCTGACCTTTCCAGAGCGCGGGAATACATTGCCGAGATGCGGGCACAGGTGGCAGACGTGTTTGCAGTGCTGATGGAGGAAGACGGCGGGCCGGAAACGCAACAGGCCGCACCCTGATGAAAAGGATGCGGCCTGCTGTTCATGCACGCTGTGCCGCAGAGCGGCTTACTTCTTCAATGGAAGGGCGATGAAGCGCTGATCTCCACCGGCGGAACGCACCAGCAGCAGCACGGCCTTGCGCCCCTTTCTGCGGGCATCGGCAATGGCACGATTGAAGTCCGCCAACGTGTTCACCTTGCGCCCGGCCACCTCCAGGATGGCATCGCCCGGCCGCAGGCCCTTTTCGGCCGCCTTGGAGTCCGGGTCCACGCGGGTGATGGCAAGGCCTTCGCCGTCATCGGCGGGCTTCAGCATCAGCCCCAGCATGGAAGCAGCCTCGGCGGCGCGCGGCCCTGCGCCAAAGGTGCGGGCGATCTGCTCATCGGAGGGCATGCGGCCGATCTTCACGTTCAGCGTCTGGCGCTTGCCATCACGCAGAATGGTGATGCGCGCCGTCTCGCCCGGTGCGATGTCGGCCACCATCAGGGCCAGGTGCCGGGGGTCCTTCACCCGCTTGCCGTTGACTTCCAGGATGGCATCGCCGGTCTTGAGCCCACCCTTCTCGGCGGGCGAGTCCGCCGTTACCCGGGCGATGAGCGCACCATAAGGCTCCTCCAGCCCCAGGCCCTCGGCCATTTCCTCATCCACGCGCTGTATCTGCACCCCCAGCCAGCCGCGCACCACCTGGCCCTTCTCCTTCAGCTGGGTGATGATGCGCTTGGCCATGTCTGCCGGAATGGCAAAGCCAATGCCCACCGACCCACCGGTGGGGGAGAAGATGGCGGTGTTCACGCCCACCACGCGGCCCTTCATGTTGAAGGTGGGGCCGCCGGAGTTGCCACGGTTGATGGCGGCGTCGATCTGCAGGAAATTGTCATAGTTGCCAGCACCGATGTAGCGCCCCTTGGCGGAGACGATGCCGGCGGTAACCGTGCCACCGAAGCCAAAGGGGTTGCCGACCGAAATCACCCATTCACCAACGCGCGGCTCTTCATCGGCAAAGGCGACGAACTGGAACTTGCGATCCTTCGCATCCACCTTCAGCAGGGCCAGGTCGGTCTTCTTGTCCGAGCCCAGCAGGCGGGCGCGGTAGCGCTTGCCGTCGTTGGTCTTGATCCAGATCTTCTCGGCATTGGCCACCACGTGATGATTGGTAACCACGTAGCCATCAGCACTGATGAAGAAGCCGGAACCCACGGCACGGCCACGGAAACGCGGGTGGTTGGGCGGCGTGTCCGGCATGCCGAAGCGCTCCTGCCCGCCGAAGCGCTCCATGAAGTCCCTGAAGAAGCGGCGCAGCTCCGGCGGCAGCTTGTCCAGATCACCACCAAACCGGCGGAACATGCGGCCACGCTCGCTGCCGGCCTTCACTTCCACCTCGATGGAAACCACAGCCGGCATTACCTTTTCTGCCAGGTCGGCAAAGCCGGACTGCAACGTCGGGGCCTTGATGGAATCGGCAGAGACCGCCTGTTCCTTGTTGTTGTCGAACAGTGTCTTCAGCAGGCCGGAGGGCTTTTCCGCCTGCGCCGGCTGCATCAGCAACGTGCCACCCAGCGGTGCGGCCAACATGGCAACAGCCAGCGCCCCCGCCAGCATGCGGCGCTTGCACTTTTCCGCGCCCGTTTTCCTGTTGTCGGTCATGTTTCCCTTGCTCCCTGCAACTTCATTCAATGAAAAAACCAGCTGGCATCAGGCACTGGTGCCTGCCAGTTCCAGGAAAGGGCAATGGCCGGAACATGACAGGCAGCAATGCCCGATGCCCTTGCAGAGATAGGAAACATTCAGGGGAAAAGAATGGCACAGGCGTGAAAACTTCGTAACGCCTGCACAACAATCTGTCATTTCCCGTCCAGCAGCTCCTGCAGGCGCTGGCGTTCGTCATCGCTCAGGGGAGCTTCGGCACTGGCACTTGTGGCAGCAGTTCCCACGCGGCGGCGCAGGTATATGAAGGCACCAAGCAGGCCGATGATGAGCACGGCAAAGGGGCCTAGCCACAACAGCAGCGTGTGGCCGGAAAAGCGCGGCTTCAGCAGCACGTATTCGCCATAACGATCCACCAGGAACTGGATGGCCTGCTCGTCGGTGTCTCCCGCTTTCAGCCGCTCGCGCAGCAGGATGCGCAAGTCGCGCGCCAGCGGGGCGTTGGATTCATCGATGCTCTCGTTCTGGCACACGAGGCAGCGCAGGTTCTTCGACAGCTCGCGAGCGCGGGCTTCCAGCGCCGGGTCATCCAGCACCTCGTCCGGCTCCACCGCCTGTGCAGCCGTCATCATGGACAGCGGCGCAGCGCCCGACGGCAGCAGCAGCGCCACTGCCAGCAGGCATGACAGCAGGCCATTCCTCACAAGATGCAGCATGGCTTGCCCCTTTCCTTGCTTGCCTCGCAGGCCCTGCATCACTACTCCGCCGGCTGGGCGGCCAGGCGGCTCTCCGTGCGCTCGGCCACGCCAACACGGAAGCGCCTGTCCAGCAGGCCGGTGATGCCACCGAACACCATCAGCAGCGCGCCGATCCACAACAGGTAGATAAACGGCTCGAAATACATGCGCACGGTGCGCCCGCCCAGGGCCGACTGATCTCCGATGGCAATGTAGAGATCGCCCTTCCATGAATAGACGAGTGCCACCTCGGTGGTCGGCATGTTGCGGCGGCCAAGGAAGGTGCGCTTTTCGGAAATGGCATCGGTTACCTTCCTGCCATCCTTGAAGATCTCGAACATGCCTTGCAGTGCCAGGTAGTTCGGCCCCGGCACCTCGCGCTCTCCCTTGAACACCACCTCGTAGCCGGCAATGGGCACGCGATCGCCCGGCTTCAGCGCCCGTATCTCCTCGGACTTCCAGGCGGTGGAAATGATCGCGCCCAGCACGATGAAGCCGACACCGGCATGGGCCAGCGTCATGGCCCACATGTGGCCGGGCATGGAGAAGATGCGATTGCGCACCACCTTGAACGGTGCCTTGAACAGCATCACGCGATGCGCCCATTCTTCCAGCGCGCCGGCCACCAGCCAGACACCAAGGGCAACACCAAGCGCTGCCATGATGCTGCCGCCAAAGAGCAGCGCCGTAACCAGTGCGGAGAACGCCGCCAGTGCCGCCGCCGTGCGCAGCTTGCGGAAGGTGCCCTTAAGGTTTCCGCGCTTCCACGCCAGCAGGGGACCGAACGGCAGGATGACAAGCAGCGGAATGATGAGCGTGCCGAAGGTGAGGTTGAAGTATGGCGCGCCGACGGTGATCTTCTCGCCGCCGGTTACGGCCTCGTAAGCCAGCGGAAACAGGGTGCCGATGAACACCGCGGCCAGTGCGGCGGAGAGCAGCACGTTGTTCAGCACCAGTGCACCTTCGCGCGACACCGGCTCGAAGCCGCCTTCCAGCTTCAGCGTATGGGCACGGGCGGCATAGAGGAACAGCGCCCCGCCGATGAAGAAGGCAAGAATGCCCAGAATGAAGACGCCACGTTCGGGATCCACGGCAAAGGCATGCACCGAGGACAACACGCCGGAGCGCACCAGGAAGGTGCCGATGAGGGAGAACGAGAAGGCAATGATGGCCAGCAGCACCGTCCATGTCTTCAGCGAATTGCGCTTTTCCACCACGATGGCGGAATGCAGCAGCGCGGTGCCGGCCAGCCACGGCATGAAGGAGGCATTCTCCACCGGATCCCAGAACCACCAGCCGCCCCAGCCGAGCTCGTAATAGGCCCACCATGAACCAAGCGCGATGCCGGCGGTAAGGAAGGTCCAGGCAGCAAGCGTCCAAGGGCGCACCCAGCGTGCCCAGGCAGAATCCACCTTGCCTTCCATCAGAGCCGCGATGGCAAAGGCGAAGGCAACGGAAAAGCCCACGTAACCGGCGTAGAGCATGGGTGGATGCATGGCCAGCGCCGGGTCCTGCAGCAGTGGGTTCATGCCCTGCCCTTCCAGCGGCACGCGCCCTTCCGGAATGCGCACGAAGGGGCTGGAGACGGTTACCAGGTAAACGAGAAAGGCCGTGGAGATGGAGCCCTGCACGCCCAGCACCCGCGCCTTCAGGCTCTGCGGCAGGTTGCCCGAAAACAGGGCAATGGCCAGGGTGAAGGAAGCCAGCACCAGCACCCACAGCAGCATGGAGCCTTCATGATTGGCCCAGGTGCCTGTGATCTTGTAGATGAAGGGCTTGGCAGAGTGGGAGTTCTGCCAGACGTTGAGGACGGAGAAGTCGGAGTTGATGTAGGCCACCGTGAGCGCGGCGAAGGAAAAGGCGATGAGAAAGAACTTGACGATGGCGGCGGGCACCGCCAGCTCCATGAGCCGCACGTTGCCGGTGGCGGCACCGTAAAGCGGCACCAACGTGAGATATATCGCCACCCCCAGCGCCAATACCAGGGCGAAGTGTCCAAGCTCGACGATCATTACCCTTCTCCCTCCCCGATGCCTGCCCCTGCGCTGCCCATGGCCGGTTCAGCTTCTTGCCTGCCACAGGGCATGATGCCCTCCATGCATGGCGGCATCGACATCGTCATTCATCCGCCCATTCGGGCACTTTCCGCCGCACAGAAAGCAACAAGCGTCAATTCTCCGTGACTGTTGCGATGATTGGTGCGGAAAATTGTTCTGCAACCCGTCGTCAATACCCGGATGACGCTGCCGCAGCAGCCGCCGTCGTGGCACCAGGGGCAGAAGAGGCAGCCTCCTGCTCCTTCTGCACGTGCTGCCAAAGGCCCTTCTTCTTCAGGCTGTCGGCCACCTCGCGCGGCATGTACTTCTCGTCGTGCTTGGCCAGCACCGTATCGGCCACGAAGGTGCCATCAGGCTGCAGGCGCCCCTCTGCCACCACGCCCTGGCCTTCGCGGAACAGGTCCGGCAGGATGCCCTTGAAGGTAACCGGCAGCGTCTTGGCCGTGTCGGTTACGGCAAAGCGGATGACGCCGTCATCCAGCAGCTTGACCGACCCCTTGGCCACCAGCCCGCCCAGACGCAGCCGCACCCCCGGCTGCAGCTCCTTCTGCGCCAGCTTCTCGCTGACCTCCGATGGCGTGTAGAAGAACACCAGCGTATCACGCAGGGCATACAGCACCAGCCCCGCCGCCAGCCCCAGAAACACGAGAGCCCCCAGAATCAGCATGGTGCGCTGCTGTTTGCGGGTCATGGTCAGTGCTCCCTTTTCATTCCTGCAATTCATTCTCTGCCACGGCCCTGAGGCCCATGGAGAGAGCAATTCCGTCATCACGGCGCCATGCCTGCTGCATCACGGCGCAATACCTATCTGGGCCGCCAGCACCTCGAGCTTCCGCCTCGCTTCCTCGTCGTTGGCGAACACCTCGTTGGCGCGCTTCAACGCCGCCCTGGCCTTGTCATCCTCGCCCAGCACCTTGCGGGCACGGATCAGCCGCAACCAACCGCCAAGGTCGTCGGGATCTTCCTGCAGGCGCGCATCAAGGCTCTCCACCATGTTGCGGATCATTGCCATGCGCTCCTGTGGCGAGGCATTCTGCATGGCGCGCATGCGCTCGCGCACCGCGTCAGCCGACGGCCCGCCAGCAGCGCCAGCCTCGGATGCAGGCGCTGAAGAAGCTGAAGAAGAAGAGGATGCCTGCGCGGCCATGGCAACAGGCCCGGAAGGCAAGCTGCCCGGAGCCTTGCCCAGCATCATGGCCAGCTGCTGCACCTGCTGCGCGATGGTGCGGCGGGCGGGCACATCCTGCGGCAGGTCGTCCAGCAGCTTCTTCAGGGCATCATACGCCTGCTCGCGGCGACCGGCCTGCAGGTCTGCCATGGCCAGGTAATAGCGGCTCATGGGGTTGCCCGGGGCGAGGTCCAGCGCCTTGCGAAACGCACGCACGGCCTGGTCGGGAATGCGCCCCTGTGATGCACGCACCAGCGCCTCGGCATAGGAATTGTAAAGGTCGGCATCGGGTTTTTCCGACAACTCGATGGCCTTGCGCCAGGCTTCCACCGCCTTGTCCATGCGCCCCAGCTGCTCGTAGGCCGGAGCCAGCGCCAGCCAGCCGCGCAAGTCGTCGGGATTGGTCGCCAGCCGCTGTTCGGCGCGCTTCACCAGCGCGGCAAGATCATTGTTCTGCGCGGCATTGGCCAGGCGTTGCTGCAACGGCATGTCCGGACGGCCAGGCTCACCGGTGTTCAGGTAGAAGGCCAGGGCTGCCACCGGCACCAGCAAGGTGGCACCAATGGCC
Source organism: Hyphomicrobiales bacterium (assembly GCA_026982665.1). Taxonomy (GTDB): domain Bacteria; phylum Pseudomonadota; class Alphaproteobacteria; order Rhizobiales; family Aestuariivirgaceae; genus Thermopetrobacter. The sequence continues at coordinate 11,368 of JALSGQ010000006.1, forward strand.
GCCAGCACGCCACCGCGGCCAGCGCCATCCACCTGTGCCTGGGCCTGCTGGCGCGCCTTGTCGGCGGCAAGGATGCGGCGGGCGATGGCATTGCGGGCGCGCTCGGCCTCTTCCTTGCCAATGAGGCCCTGCTCGACCTCCTGCTCCAGTTCGCGCAGCTGGTCGCGATAGACAGCCAGGTCGTATTCGGCACGGGCCAGCGCCCGCCCGGGACGGCGCAACAACGGCAGCAACAGCAATGCCAGCACGACGGCCATCATTACGCCTGCCAGCAGCCAGAACATCACGTTCGCGTCCATCCCGCCATCCTTCCCGGCTCTGCATCGGCTTCATGCACTTGCGACTTCGTGCAACGGGCCTGACGCACTCTCAAGCCATTACAGACCGCACATCGTGCGCACCATAACTAGAACATCACCGCCGCAGCGGCAATCCATGGCCGATTACGCTTTGGTCATGATGCATCACGGCGATGCGAGCACTGACGTGAGCTGCGCGCAAAGATCCGGGATGGGAATTGCAAAATGGGAAAATGCCTGCCCTGAAGAAATGCCCCCGAAAAAGGTGGAAGCGGATCCTTCCGGATCCGCTTCCCTCCCGGGTCGGTGCACTGCGACCGGGGGCAACCAGCAGCACACCTGCCGGGAAACCTTTCTGCCCCCCGGTCGATTGCGACCGTTGAGCACCGGCAATATGTCAGCATTTTGGCAACAACACGGAAAGTTGCCACCCTGCAGCCCACCCCGGCCATCTCGAGCAGCAACCGGAGAGTGCAGCACCTGTTGCATAGATAAGCCCATGAACGCCGGAATGTGTAGTAAAATAAGGAAAATTTGCCATTCTGGCTAACGGAAAATGAAAAAATCATGACGCAGCAACCGCGACGTTCCATCATGCCTTGCGCAGGGACACTGCCGGCAACCACAAAACGACCTTCAGCCCCCCGAGCGGCGAATCATCCAGCTGCAGCCGCCCCTGATACATTTCCGCCAATTCCTTGACAATGGACAGCCCCAGGCCGGATCCGGGTCGTGCCTCATCCAGGCGCTGGCCGCGCTGCAACGCCTTCTGGCGCTGTTCGGCATCAAGGCCCGGGCCATCATCCTCGATGGTCAGACGCAGCATTCCATCCCGCATGGCGCACTGCACGCGCACCTGCGCCCCACCATACTTGAAGGCATTGTCCAGCAGGTTGCCGAGCATCTCTTCCAGGTCCTGTTTCTCTCCCCGGAATTGCAGGGCTTGCGGGCAATCCACATCCACCTTCACGGCACGCTGGCTATAGATACGGCTCAAGGCATTGATGATGGGCCGCAAGGTTTCCGCCACCGGCGTTACCGTGCCCAGCGTGCCGGCCAGCGCTGCACGGCGGGCGCGTTCGAGGTAAAGATCCACCTGCTGACGCATGTGCTTGCTCTGCTGCAACACCAGTTGTGCCATCTCCTTCTGCTCCTCCTGATGCTGACGGGCGCGGGCCTCGTTCATCAGCACGGAGAGGGGAGTCTTCAGGGCATGCGCCAGGTTGCCCACCTGCGTGCGGGCGCGCTCCAGCACCTCGCGATTGGAGCGGATGAGCTTGTTCATTTCTTCCACGACCGGCTGCAGTTCGTCAGGAAAATCCCCCTGCAATGACTGCCTCCTGCCATCACGCACCTCGGCAATCTCGTCATGCAGCGTCTTGAGCGGACGCAGGCCATAACGCACCTGCAGCAGTATGGACAGCGCCAGGCCGATACCGAACAGAACGAACATGGCGATCATCACCTGCCCGAAGGTGCGCAGTTCATGCTTCAGAAACGCGGCATCACCAGCCACGAGAATGGAATGGCGGTTGTCATCGCCGAACAGGGAAAGGCGTTGTTCGGTAATGCGCACCAGCCGCCCATGTGGCCCGATGATGGTGGCGCGCAATGTACCATCAGGCTGGCGGGGAAGCTGGCTCAGCTGGCGCAGGTCGAAGCGCTTCTCCAGCAGCGAGGGGGAAGCCTGGGAGCGTTGACGATGACCGTGAGGCGAGATGGAGGAAGGCGAGGCAGGAACAGACCCGGGGCTGGCCGCGGCATCGGCCGACAGTGGCGTTATCTGCCAATACCACCCGGATGCCGGCAGCTGGAAGGATGGATCGGCGAGGTCGCGCACCACGACGATGCTGCCATCGGGGCGCTGTTCGACGTTGACCAGAAGGCCGTTCAGGAGAGCATCCAGGCGGGCATCGAACTGGCGCTCCAGCGTGGCGCGGAACATCCAGATCAGCAGAAACCCGGCCAGCACCAGCAGGAGCAGCGCCGCCAGCAGCGATGACAGCACCAGGCGGCGCGCCAGCGAACGGGTGAACAGCCTGCGCAACAATATCCCTGCCCTTCGCCTTCACACCCACCTGCCGCACGCCGCCGTGGGCAACCGCGCACCGCACCTCATGCCGCACCGCCCCCCTCTTCCGGCGGCGACAACCGGTAGCCAAGGCCACGCACCGTTTGCAGCAGCTCGCTGCCGATCTTCTTGCGCACACGGCCGATCATGACCTCGATGGTGTTGGAATCACGGTCGAAATTCTGGTCATAGAGGTGTTCGGTCAGGCGCGTGCGCGACACCACCTCGCCCTGATGATGCATCAGGTAGGCCAGCAGCCGGTATTCCATTGGTGTCAGCTTCAGCGGCACGCCGTCCTTCGTAATCCGTGCCGCCGCCGTGTCCAGCACCAGCGGGCCACAGGTTATCTCGCTGCTGGCATGACCGGCGGCACGGCGCAGCAGGGCGCGCAGCCGGGCCAGCAGCTCCTGCATGTGGAAAGGCTTGGCCACGTAGTCATCGGCCCCGGCATCGAACCCCGCCACCTTGTCGCTCCAGCGATCGCGGGCGGTGAGAATGAGCACGGGCATGTCGCGGCCGGCAGCGCGCCACTCGCGCAAGACGGTAACGCCGTCCATGGCCGGCAGGCCAAGGTCGAGGATGACGGCGTCATACGGCTCCGTGTCGCCCAGGTAGTGGCCCTCTTCGCCATCGAAGGCGACATCCACCACATAGCCGGACTGCTCCAGCGCCTCCTTCAGCTGGCGATTGAGGTGCTCGTCATCTTCCACGACCAGTATGCGCATCCCGCTGCTCCATTCGTGGCTTCATGCCATCCGTGCCGGGGTGCATGTTTCAGCGCAGGATCCTGCCGGTGCGCGCATCCACCTGCACCTGAAAGACACGGCCCGCCGCCCTCAGCCTGACAAGATAAGCAGGGGGTACACCTTTCAGCAAGCGTACCGAAAGGGCGGTGCTCTGCGGCCAGCGCTGACGGGCCAGGCGCAGGGCTTCGGAAGGGGTGATGCGCACGTCAGCTCCTGCTGCGGGCACCCTGCCCTCGGCCCGCTGGCGGGGTGGCCGCGGTGCAGAGCGCAAGGCTGGCGGCAGGGCACCCCGGCGGCGCAGGGCAAACGGGCGCGGCCTGCCTGCATCAAGGTTTGCCGGCATCAGCATTGCCTGCGCTGGCTGCCCTGCCTCTTCCGCGGTGAGGAGAGGCGTGGCATGGTGCACCATGGCAGGCGTTGCCCATGCTGCCCCGCCAGAAACCAGCACGAGAAACAGGAGGCATAGTCCCGCCAGAAAGCGGACAGGATAATGCATCCATGATTCCGGCTGCTGCATCTTGTGTTGATTGCGCACTCGGTTCATGCCGGCACCATGCACAACCCTGGCTGAATGACTGCTGAATGAACTTGTCAGGCTGACGGGCATGTTCGTGCAATCCAGGCGAGGAAAGCCCGAGATGTGCGCATCATGCCCCCTGTTTCCGCAGTTGCACAGCCACCTTCTCCAGCGTTCTGCCGCCGATGTAGCCGCCCGTGGCGACGATGACCAGCCAGAAGAGGTTGTTCAGCCCGGTTTCACCAAACCGCACCTGCGGCAGGATGCCCCAAGCGTGCAGGAAGGGATAGGCGACGATGACGAACCAGTAGCTGAAGAAGGCCGTCAGGGCCACCACCGGGCGCCAGAGGCGTTGCAGGGGGCTTTCGCCGCGCAGCTCGGCGAGGAGGACATCGCGGCGGGCGGCGAGCTCGGTGGTGGCCACCTCGGTGATGGAGGCGGTGATGGCCCGTTGCAGCTCGGCGCGCAGTTCGGCCTCGGAGAGCTGGCGGGCACGGGCGGCATCGATGGTTTTCAGCACGGCGTCGATGAGCGGGCCGGTGAGCAGGCGGGCGAGCAAGGCGGCGATGGTGGTCATTTCGGGCCTCCGGGGCGGGGTAGCGGGTAGCGGAAGCGCTCGGCACGGCGCTCCAGCAACACGTCGAGCTTGCGCTCGATGCGCTCCAGGCGGGCATAGAGCGCCTGCAGGCGCACGTCGGCGCGGGTCTGGCGGTCTTCCTGCACGCGCAGGCGGCTGGCGACGGTGGCGAAGCGCGCCCAGTCGCGCTCCAGCACATCGACGCGGGCGGAGAGCGAGGCCGCCCACCACACGGCAGCGACGGTCTGCATCAGGATGGTGATGATGAGCGCCACCGGCACGCGCTTGTCCAGGTGCCAGTGGCGGGCGTCGTGCGGGGCGTTCATGGCCGTTGATCCTCATCGATGCCGGGCCGGCCCGGCGGCGTGGTGGTGATGAAGCGCAGCCAGGCCACCGCGAGGCCGATGGCGAACAGATACCAGCCCTTGTTGGGGCCGTCGGGGACGAGCTGCGCCCAGTCGGTGGCCTCGGCAACACCGAGGGTGGCCAGCAGCAGGGCGAAGGCGAAGGTGCGCCAGCCCTTGCAGCGGCGGCAGAAGCGGCGAATGGCGCGCATGATGCGGTTTCTCCAGAAGATGGCGGCGAGGATGCCGGACAGCAGGGCAAAGAGGCTCATGAAAAAGGCCGCCCGTGGCGGGGCGGCCTTGCGAGGTGGCGTTGCTGGAGCTGTTGTTGGTGGTGGTTCTTCGGGCCTGGCTGGCGCATTGTCCGATGTTTTCGTTGCTGGCGGCGGCAGGGTGTCCACGGCCTGTCGCTGCAACTGCCGCACCGGTGTGGTGAACAACTTTCCTTCAGCGCGGCGGCGGCGTTCGAGGCCGCGCAGGCGCCTGCCGCCGGCCTTCGTCCAGCGCATGAGCAGCCGCGGCACGTCGTCGTATCGGCCATCCCGCACCGCGCGGAAGACGGACGAGCGGCGGAAGTTGCCGATGCCGACGTTGTAGGCGAAGCTGACCAGCGCGCCGAACTGGTTCTCGTTCAGCCGCCGCATCACGTCCTCGCCCAGCGCCTCGGCCACCTGCCGGGCAAAGCGCTGAACGTCTCGCCGCAGGATTTCCTCGGCCTCCGCCCTGGTGATGCGCATGCCAGGCCGCACCTTCTGCGGCCCGGCGCGTGATGTGTGGCCATAGCCGATCGTCCACACGCCGCCAGCATCGCGATAGGCCTTCAGGCGAAGACCCTCGAAGCGGCGGATGAGCGCCAGTGCTTGCTCGTTGATCATCGGCTCATCTCCCATCAAGCACCACCGTAATAGCCACCCGTGTCTGCAATGCCATCGACATCACCCGGAAAATGATCCGGGGCTTCTCCATTGCAGGTGGCGTTTGAGCGCACATAGTATCTTCTGCCCGTCGCCGCGCCGCTCCACGTCATGTTCCACACGCTGTAATGTGATCCTCGCTGGAACCAGGCAAAGGCTACCAAGAAATGTGGTGTGTTTCGAAGGGTGACGACGCGATTGCTCGCCTGAAAGATGCATCCCTTGGAAAAGTTCATGTGCGATCGCCCCCCGCCCGTGATCGTATAGTCATCCGCTACAAGCACGAGCGCATTGGCCGATGCCTCGACGTGATCGCGATTGCATTGGGTGAAGACGACATTTCCGTATTTCAGATCGGCACCCGTATCCACGAAGATCAGGGACCAGTTTGACGTATTTTCGATCTGAAGATCATATATCCCGACCTTGGCACAATCGATAATGCGAATTGTGTGATAATTCACGTTGTTGCGCAAAATGACGGAAGATGGATCCGTGGCGTTTCCGACAATGTCGAGACGCGCGCCGCCGACAATTCGCCTGTCGATGACGACATTGCCTTCGTATATGCCAGGAGCCAGTCGAATGGTGACATTGAAGCCATTGCTGTCGATCATGTAGCAGCGGCGCACGGCCTCCTGCACCGTGCGCAGGGCCGTGTCCGGCGACAGGCCATCAGCACCATCATTGCCGGCAGGGTTCACGTAGAATGTTCGGTGTGCCCGAAGCAGCTCGCGCACGCCGCCGGACGGAAAACGGACCCAGCCGCTCGTGCTGTCCACCACCATCGCCTCGTGCCAGGCATTGCCGTCAGCACTGGCCTTGATGTGAAAGTCGTCATCGCCCGTCAGACCCAGCTCGGCGCGGCCTGACCAGTTGTCCTGAAACAGCAGCGAGGCGGTGTTCGTCGCGGCGGCCTTGTTGATCTTGAACTGCACGTTGCCGGAGCCGCTGCCTGAAACGTCGTCGTGGGAGAACAGCACGGCGTCGGACTTCACGGCCAGGCGGTTGGTATTATCGGCGGTGGTGTTGATGCCGAGCTTGCCGTCCGGCACCGGGTTGACGGTGGCAATCCCCGTCTCGAACTTCACCCAGGCCGTGCCGTCGTGCACATACAGGGCATCCTCGTCGGCCACCCAGACCTTCCAGCCTTCCGATGGTGCGTGAAACACCCAGCCGCCGTTCTGCCAGGCGGCGATGTTGCCCTCTTGCCCGGCCCAGTCGCCGGTGGCGGAGGCGGCAACGATCCAGGCATCGCCCTCCGCCGGGTTGGCGGGCGGGGTGTTCAGATCCCTGTCCAGCACTCTGGCCTGCACCAGCACGTCGAGCTTCAGCAGGGATTCGTTGTGGGTTACGTGCTTCTGCGCCTGCTGGGCGGCAATCAGCGGCAGTTTCAGGCGGGTGGTGTCAGACATCTATCTGCTCCTCCAGATGGGCGCCGGGGCCGGTGAGGTCGGAAACCTGGGCGATGCGCACCCTCGCCGTGGACGGGATGCCACCGGGGAAGTCGGCGGCCTGTTCGGTGGCTGTCCAGGTGGCCTGCGGCGCGGTGGTGTCGATGGTGCGGATGATGCTTGTGCCGTCGAGGATGTGGAGCTGGTAGCGCTCCGTGTCC
>JALSGQ010000007.1 GCA_026982665.1 Hyphomicrobiales bacterium
CCACTCACACCAACCATGCCCCCGTTCTGCCTCCACGATGACTTGCCCGGGGCTTGCGCATCCGCCATTCTGTCGGGCGCAGGAATCAGCGACATGCGCCAGCATGGGTTGTGCCAAGGGTTGTGCCAGGGCCAATCCTGCAGCTGGTGGAGCATGTGGCCTTGGGGGGCTGCAGTTCTTGCCACGGGGCGGGGAAGCAAGGGAGGGAGAAAGCCATGAAAGGCATGTTGATGGACATGATGAGCGCCATGATGCCGCTGATGAAGCCGCTGGTGTGGATTGCGCTGGCAGCTTTTGTCGCGGGAGTTGCATTGGCCTTCATCAAGGGCAATGCAACGCTGCGCATGGCGCGGCTGGCCTTGTGGGTGGTGGCGGGCATTGGCCTGTTCTTCGTGCTGGCGCAGTTCATGGGGCTGTGGCTGGGGGCGCAACCGTCCATCAATTTCGGCGATGCCTCGAAGTTCGAATTCATCCTGGTGCCGTTCTGGCAGCTGGGAATTGCCGCCCTGATTGGCGCCTTCGTGTTGAAATGGCTGCTGAAGCGCCCTACACCCGGTGCCACGACATGACTTGAGCATGCTGTCTCCAACAAGGCTGCCAGGACTCCATGCAGCAGAAAAGCCTGACCATACTGGGTGCCACCGGCTCCATCGGCCAGTCAACGCTGGACGTGGTGCGCCAGCATCCGCAGCGGTTCCGCATCGAGGCGCTGGTGGCCAATGCCAATATTGCCCAGCTGGCAGCCGATGCGCGGGAGTTTCACGCAAGGCTGGCGGTTACCGCCGATCCGGCCCGATATCACCAGCTCAGGGATGCCCTTGCCGGCACCGGCATCGAGGTGGCGGCCGGCCCGCAGGCCGTGCTGGAAGCCGCAGGCCGGCCGGTGGATCAGCTCATGGCCGCCATTGTCGGCGTGGCCGGGCTGGAGCCGACGCTGGCGGCGGTGGCAGCGGGCAACACCATTCTGCTGGCCAACAAGGAGTGCCTCGTTTCCGCCGGAGAGCTGTTCATGGCCAGGGCACGCCGGCACGGGGTGGACGTGGTACCGGTGGATTCCGAGCACAATGCAATCATGCAGTGCTTCGAGCGCGACAATGCGCCGGCGGTGGAGAAGATCATCCTCACCGCCTCTGGCGGGCCGTTCCGCACCCGCCCCCTCGAGACGCTGCACGAGGTAACACCGGAAGAAGCCCTGAAGCACCCCAACTGGGACATGGGCGCGAAGATCACCATCGACTCCGCCACGCTGATGAACAAGGGGCTGGAGCTGATGGAAGCCTGGCATCTCTACCCCGTGGAGGTGGAGCAGCTGGACGCCATCATCCATCCGCAGTCCATCGTGCATTCGCTGGTGGCCTATGCCGACGGCTCGGTGCTGGCCCAACTCGGCACGCCAGACATGCGCACGCCCATTGCCGTTGCCCTTGCCTGGCCCGAGCGCCTGCCCACCAATGTCGCCCGGCTGGACCTTGCGGCGCTGGGGCAGCTGGTGTTCGAGCCCATTGACGAGGAGCGCTTTCCGGCCCCGCGGCTGGCACTGGAGACTTTGCGCCGCGGCGGCTCTGCCGGGGCCATCCTCAACGCTGCCAATGAAGAGGCGGTGAGCGCCTTCCTGCAACGGCGGCTGCGGTTCTCGGGCATCGTGCCGCTGGTGGAGCAGGTGCTGGAAGCGGCGGAACGCACGGGCGGCATCGCCGCCTTGCAGGACATCGATGACGTGCGGGCGGCAGATGAAGTGGGGCGCAGGCTGGCGCGAGAGCTGGTTTTGCGCATGTCCCGCGCTGCAGAATAACCATTTTCTCATTTTCGCCCGCTTGCCGCTGCAGATATCGGGTTATATGTGATGGGCGGCAGGGCTGCGAAACATGCATCCCCCGTGCCTGCGTGCATTGAAAGGGGCCTTGGGGCCTGTTGCCGGCGTTGACCTGCCCTCAGTGGCCTGCTTGCGCCGATTGCGTGAAAGCGGAGAGACGAACCCATGGAATCGCTGTCGCTGCTTGCTCCCTTCACCACCCTGTGGGGCGCGGTGATGTTCATCATCCCGTTTCTGGTGGTGATCACCGTCATCGTGTTCTTTCACGAGCTGGGGCATTTTTCCGTGGCCCGCTTCTTTGGCGTGAAGGTGGACAGTTTCTCCATCGGCTTCGGCCGCGAGATCATCGGCTGGACAGACCGCAAGGGCACGCGCTGGAAGATAGGCTGGCTGCCGCTGGGCGGTTACGTGAAGTTCAGCGATGACGAGCACGTCGCCTCCGTGCCGGGAGAGGCAGCAGCCAGGAGCAGCGATGCCGGCGGCTTTCACTCCAAGCCCCTGTGGCAGCGTGCGCTCATCGTTGCCGCCGGGCCGCTGGCCAACTTCATCCTGGCCATCGTCATCTTTGCCGGGTTCTATACTCTTGTGGGCAAGCCGGTGCTGGAGCCGGTGGTCAGCCAGGTGGTTGCCGGCTCGCCGGCGGAGCAGGCCGGCATTCAGCCCGGCGACCGCATCCTTGCCATCGACGGACGCAAGATCGAGAGTTTCACCGACATCAGCTCCATTGTTGCCCTCAAGCCCGGGCGCGAGGTGGACGTGGTGCTGCAACGTGGCGAACAAAAACTGTCGCTGCGCGTGCGGCTGGGCGAACGCGAAGCGCCAGACGGCATAGGCGGCACTCTCAAGGTTGGCTACCTTGGCGTAACGCGCGAGGCAGCCGGTAATGTGCGGCTGGAACGCAAGGGGCCGCTGGAGGCCGTGGCACTGGGCACGCGCGCCACGTGGGACATCATCGCCGGCACCATGACCTATCTGAAGGAGATCATCGTCGGCAGGCAGTCGGCGGATCAGCTCTCCGGCCCCATCCGCATCGCCCAGATCTCGCAGAAGGCGGCGGAAACCTCGTGGCTGTCGCTGGTGCAGCTGGCAGCCATTCTCTCCGTCAGCATCGGGCTCATCAACCTGTTTCCCATCCCCATGCTGGACGGCGGACACCTGCTGTTCTACGCCATCGAGGCGGTGCGTGGCCGCCCATTGAGCGAAAGCGCGCAAGAGGTGGGCTTTCGCATTGGCATGGCGATGCTGCTGATGCTCATGGTGTTCGCCACCTTCAATGACGTGATGCACCTGTTCAATCGCTGACGCATCCCAGGATCTCTGCCGCGTTTCCGCCGCCGTTGTGCCATGTCGTGCACAACGGCGGCCCTTGTTTTGATGCATTCTTTCCTGCACAAGGCCATGTGCATGGCGCACAGCGTTAATGTGCTGTTAATGCAAAGGATAAAATTTGCGCCGTGGTAATTGAATCGGTCATCAAAAGGCCGTAAAACAGCGCAAGATTCAATCGGGGAACCGGGCCGGGATTCTCGTCAGGGATCAGGCCGCAAGACCTGAGGGGCGCGCGCTGCGTCAGAAGCGCTGCGGGGCATTATTTGGAAGGGCAACACGGCACCATGAAAAGCAACAACAACGGTTTCGCTGGTGTTCGACATGCGAAAGCGCGTGCCGCGCGACAATCATGGTTGCGTCCGGCCGTTGGACGGCTGGCGCTGGCACTGACGTTGGCGACGCCTGTGCTGGGCGTGATGGGCACGGCACACGGCGTGATGGCACAGGTGGTGCAGCGCGTGGTGGTGGAAGGCAACAGCCGCGTGGAACGCGAGGCCGTGCTTGCCTACCTGCAGCTTCGCCCCGGTGATCGCTTTGATCCCGCGCGCATCGACGCTTCGCTGAAGGCACTGTTCCAGACCGGCCTGTTCTCCGATGTGCAGATCCTGCGTCGCGGCAACACCCTGGTGGTGCGCGTGGTCGAAAATCCGATGATTGCCCGCGTGCGTTTCGAGGGCAACAGGGAGATTTCCGACAAGGATCTGGCCAAGGAGGTGCAGCTGCGCGACCGCGCCATGCTCACCCGTGCCCGCGTGCAGGCCGACGTGGAGCGCATCATCAACGTCTATCGCCGCGCCGGCTACTACAACGTGCAGGTGGAGCCGCAGGTCATCCGCCGCGCCGACAACACGGTGGACCTGGTGTTCCAGATCAACGAGGGCAAGGAAACCCTCATCAAGAGCATTCGCTTCGTCGGCAACAAGGCGTTTTCCGATGGCAAGCTGAAGGAGGTCATCACCTCGGAGGAAGACACGTGGTGGAAGTTCTTCTCCACCCGTGATCGCTACGATCCCGACCGGCTGGCCTATGACCGCGAGCTGCTGCGCCGCTTCTACCTGAAGCACGGCTTTGCCGATGTCGAGATCGTGTCGGCGGAAGCCGAGCTGGCGCCCGATGGCGAAAGCTTCATCGTTACCTTCACCATCAACGAAGGCCCGCAATACAAGGTCGGCCAGGTGCAGATAGACACCACCGAGACCGACCTTGATCCGAAGAAGTTGCAGGGCGTGGTGGAAACCCGCTCCGGCGAGATCTACGATGCCTCGCAGGTGGACAAGAGCATCGAGAAGATGACGCTGGAAGCGGCGCGCGCCGGTTATGCCTTTGCCAAGGTGCAGCCGGAGATCGTGCGCAACGCGGAAGAGCGCAAGCTCGACATCATCTACCGCCTGCAGGAAGGCCCGCGCGTCTACATCGAACGCATCGAGATTGTCGGCAATACGCGCACGCGTGATGAGGTGATCCGCCGCGAGCTGCGGCTGGCCGAGGGTGATGCCTACAACCGCGTGCTCATCGACCGTGCGCGCCGCCGGCTCACCGCGCTGGACTTCTTCGAGAAGATCGACTTCCGCGAGGTGCCGGGCAGCGCGCCTGACCGCGTGGTGCTCGTCATCGAGGTAAAGGAGAAGTCCACCGGCACGCTGCATGCCTCCATCGGCTACTCGACGCTGGAGAAGGGGCCGGTCGTCTCCGCCAGCATCAACGAGCGCAACCTGATGGGCACGGGACGCGAGCTGGGGCTGCAGACATCGCTGTCGTTCAAGCGCCAGTCCGTGAACCTGAGCTATACCGAGCCCTATTTCCTCGGCTACAACATGTCCGCCGGTTTCGACATCTTTGGCAACCGCACCGACCTGGAGGATACTTCCAATTACATCACCAATCAGGTCGGCTTCGGCTTGCGCACCGGCTTTGCGCTGGATGACTATCAGTCCCTCAACCTGCGCTATCGCCTGACCTATCGCGACACCAAGGTGAAGGATGGCGTGAATGTCTGCGATCCAGCCAGTCCGGATTATGCGCCGGCCATCTGCGACAGCAAGGGCAAGGCGCTGATTTCCACCCTTGGCGCAACATATGTCTTTGACAATCTCGACAACCCGGTGAACCCGACCTCCGGCTTCCGCCTGCAGGGCTCGGTGGATGTCGCCGGTCTGGGTGGCGATGTGAACTTCGTGCGCACGGAGCTGGCCGGCTATTACTTCATGCCGCTGTTCTATGATGGCGTGGTGCTGAAACTGAAGGGCACGGGCGGCCATGTCTTTGCTTGGAATGGCGACATCCTTAGGGTGAACGACCGCTTCTTCAAGGGCGGCCCGTCGTTCCGCGGCTTTGCAGCCGGCAGTGTCGGCCCGCGCGATGCAGCTGGCAACTTCGTCGGCGGCAAGACCTATGCCATCGGCACGGTGGAGGTGATGTTCCCGCTGGGACTGCCGGAGAGCCTGGGGCTGACCGGCGCTGTCTTCACCGATTTCGGCACCGTGTTCGATGCGCCCGGATCCAACGTGCGCGATGCAGCCACCTTCCGCGCCACGGTGGGTGCGGGCCTGTTGTGGAAATCGCCGCTGGGGCCGCTGCGCCTGAACATCGCCTATGCGCTGAAGAAGGCGGACTGGGACGAGGAGGAGCTGGTGCAGTTTGGTGTCGGCACGCGCTTCTGATCAGTTTCCTGCCACATCCTGCATCAAGTTCATGCTGGCCAGATCTCCCGAGGGGAGCTGCCTGCACAGCTTCCTGCCCTGCCAGTGGTTTTTTGCAGCTTGCCTGAAGGAATGTCATGACAAACGGGAAAACACAGCTTGACCATGCTGATGTGCAGCGGATCATGGAGATCCTGCCCCACCGCTACCCGATGCTGCTGATAGACCGGGTGGAGGAAATGGATGGCGAGCGCTCTGCCGTCGGCATCAAGAACGTAACCGCCACCGAGCCGTTCCTGGCCGGGCATTTTCCCGACAAGCCGGTGTTTCCCGGCGTGCTGCTGCTGGAAGCCATGGCCCAGACCGCCGGCGTGATGGTGCTGGCCCACAAGGGTATCAAGGCTGCCGACTCGCTGGTCTATTTCGTGTCCATCGACAAGGCACGCTTCCGTCGCCCGGTGGTGCCGGGTGATACCGTGCGCTTCGAGGTGAAGACCATCAAGGGCCGCCGCAACATCTACTGGTTCGACTGCCGCGCGGTAGTGAATGGTGAAGTCTGTGCCGAAGCAGTGGTTTCCGCCATGCTGGCCGAAGACCCCGAAAAGATCGCCGCCCGCCAGCAACAG
>JALSGQ010000008.1 GCA_026982665.1 Hyphomicrobiales bacterium
CCGCCCATGGCCAGCTTCTTGCGGGCCTCGTTCAGCTGCTGCTCCAGCTTGCGACGCTCCTGCAAGAGTGCCTCGATGCGGGCGGGCACGTCCTCCGGCTTTACCTTCAGGATAGCGGCGGCCTCGTTCAGCAGGCGCTCGCGACTCTCCAGGTATTCCAGCGCCTTCGTGCCGGCCAGCGCCTCGATGCGGCGCACGCCCGCCGCGGAGGCACCTTCGGAAACCACCTTCAGCACGCCGATGTCGCCGGTGCGGGAGACGTGCGTTCCGCCGCACAGCTCCATGGAGAAGATTTCCTTGTTGCCGGTGCCCTCCGGCTGGCGGCCCATGGCCACCACGCGCACCTCGTCGTCATACTTCTCGCCGAACAGGGCCATGGCACCGGCAGCGCGGGCCTCGTCGATGCTCATCAGGCGGGTGCTCACCTCGTCGTTCTGGGCGATGACGCGGTTGACCAGATCTTCCACCTTGCGCACCTCGTCCGGACTCATGGCCTTCGGGTGGGCGAAGTCGAAGCGCAGGCGGTCTGGTGCCACCAGCGAGCCTTTCTGCGTAACGTGCGTGCCCAGCACCTGGCGCAGGGCCTCGTGCAGCAGGTGGGTGGCGGAGTGATGCCGGCGGGTGTCGGCGCGCAGGGCGTGATCCACCTCCATGCGCAGCTCCTCGCCCACCTTCAGCGTGCCCTTCTCCAGCACGCCGAGATGGGCAATGACGCCATCGGCGCGCTTCTGTGTATCAGTTACGCGGAACAGGGCACCGGAAGTGGTGCGGATGGTGCCCTTGTCGCCCACCTGGCCGCCGCCTTCCGGGTAAAACGGTGTCTGGTTGACGACCAGCGCCGCCTCTTCCCCTTCGTGCAGTTCATCCGCACGCTCGCCACCCCGGACGATGGCCTGCAGCACGCCCCCGGCCTCTTCCGTCTCGTAGCCGAGGAATTCGGAGGGTCCGACTTCTTCGCGCAGGGCGAACCAGACGGCATCATCCTTCTGCTCGCCTGAGCCGGCCCAGCTGGCCCGCGCCCGGGCGCGCTGCTCTTCCATCGCCTGGTTGAAACCCTCGGTGTCCACGGCAATGCCGCGGCTGCGCAGCACGTCTTCCGTAAGATCGAGCGGAAAGCCGTAGGTGTCATAGAGGCGGAAGGCGACATCGCCGGGCAGCACGTCGCCCTGCTTCAGGTTGGCGGCGGCTTCCTCGAGAATCTTCAGACCACGAGAGAGGGTTTCGCGGAAGCGCGTCTCCTCCAGCAGCAGCGTATCCTCGATGAGCTTCTGCGCCTCGCGCAATTCGGGGTAGGCATCGCCCATTTCAGTAATGAGCGCTGGCACCAGCTTGTGGAACATCGGTTCCTTCACGCCCAGCAGCTCGATGTGGCGGATGGCGCGGCGCATGATGCGGCGCAGCACGTAGCCCCTGCCCTCGTTGGAGGGCAGCACGCCGTCGGCCACGACGAAGGAGCAGGCGCGCAGATGATCGGCAATGACGCGATGCGAGGCCTTGCGCTCACCCTCGGCCTTGACGCCGGAAAGATCCTCGATGGCACTGATGAGGTGGCGGAACAGGTCTATCTCGTAGTTGTCATGCGTGCCCTGCAGCACAGCGGTGATGCGCTCCAGCCCCATGCCGGTGTCGATGGAAGGTTTGGGCAGCGGTACGCGCTCTTCCGGCGAGAGCTGGTCGTATTGCATGAAGACGAGGTTCCAGATCTCGACGAAGCGGTCGCCGTCCTCGTCCGGGCTGCCGGGCGGGCCGCCGGGAATGTGCTCGCCGTGGTCATAGAAGATTTCCGAGCACGGGCCGCAGGGGCCGGTATCGCCCATGGACCAGAAATTGTCGGAGCCGGCGATGCGGATGATCTTCTCCTCCGGCAGACCGGCGATCTTCTTCCACAGGTCGAAAGCCTCGTCGTCGTCGACATAGACGGTTACCAGCAGGCGCTCCACCGGCAGGCCGAACTCCTTCGTTACCAGGTTCCACGCCAGCTCGATGGCGCGTTCCTTGAAGTAGTCGCCGAAGGAGAAGTTGCCCAGCATCTCGAAAAAGGTGTGGTGGCGGGCAGTGTAGCCGACGTTGTCCAGGTCGTTGTGCTTGCCGCCGGCGCGCAGGCACTTCTGGGCCGTGGTGGCAGTGCTGTAGGGGCGCGTCTCCAGCCCGGTGAAGACGTTCTTGAACTGCACCATGCCGGCGTTGGTGAACATCAGCGTGGGGTCATTGCGCGGCACCAGCGGGCTGGAGGGAACCACCTCATGCCCGTTGCGCCGGAAATACTCCAGAAACGCCCTGCGAATGTCGTTGACGCCACTGCCCTGCATGAGAACCGAACCTCTTGCCAGCCAGCCTGCCCGTCAGTGCCGCGCGAAGGCAGCGTGTCAAGCTGCCGTCATCAGCAGCGGACAGGCCTGTTTCATTCATCGGCAGTGATATGGCCGTTTCCCGGCGGGGGCGCAAGCCTTTTGCCGCGCAGCGCAACGCCGATGCCCGCTCCGTGCTGACGAGAGAGGAGCGAGGAGAAATCAGGGTGGGGCGGGGAGCTCCCTGCCCTGCGCCCCGCGTCGTACTTTCGTCATTCCGCCGATGGCTCGCCCGGCTTGATGATCTTTTCTGCCACCAGCCCGGCATTGGCGCGCACTGCCTGCTCTATCTCCTCGGCAATTTCCGGATGCTCCTTCAGGAACTTCTTGGCGTTCTCGCGCCCCTGGCCGATGCGCTGGGAATTGTATGAATACCAGGAGCCTGATTTCTCCACGATGCCGGCAGCAACGCCGAGATCAAGCAGCTCGCCGGTCTTGGAGATGCCCTCGCCATACATGATATCGAACTCCACCTGGCGGAATGGCGGGGCCACCTTGTTCTTCACCACCTTCACGCGGGTGTGGTTGCCGATGACCTGGTCGCGATCCTTGATGGAACCGATGCGGCGAATGTCCAGCCGGACGGAGGCGTAGAACTTCAGCGCATTGCCGCCGGTGGTGGTTTCCGGGCTGCCAAACATGACGCCGATCTTGTGGCGGATCTGGTTGATGAAGATGACCATGCAGTTGGAGCGCGAGATGGAGGCGGTGAGCTTGCGCAACGCCTGGCTCATCAGCCGCGCCTGCAGCCCGGGCAGCGAATCGCCCATTTCACCCTCCAGCTCCGCCTTCGGCGTGAGCGCCGCCACCGAATCGATGACCAGCACCTCAATGGCACCGGAGCGCACCAGCGTGTCGGCAATTTCCAGCGCCTGTTCGCCGGTGTCGGGCTGGGAGATGAGCAGCTCGTCGATGTTCACGCCCAGCGCCTGCGCGTAGACGGGATCAAGCGCATGCTCGGCGTCAACAAAGGCGCAGACACCGCCGCGCTTCTGCGCTTCCGCCACCACGTGCAGGGCCAGTGTCGTCTTGCCCGATGATTCGGGGCCGAAGATCTCGATGACGCGGCCCTTCGGCAGACCGCCGATGCCCAGCGCGATATCCAGCCCCAGCGAGCCGGTGGGAATGGCCTCCACCTCGATGGCACGATTGTCCCCCAGCTTCATCACCGAGCCCTTGCCGAACGCCCGCTCGATCTGGCTCAGCGCCGCCTGCAATGCCTTCTGCTTGTCCATGCCGCCCGTCTCTTCTTCCACCAGCTTGAGTTTGGCCTCCGCCATTTCCGTGCCCTCCTCTTAGCGCAATTCACCGGAGCTTGCACAGCCCGCTTTCCGATTCTGGTATTCATATTATGTTCCATATTTGAGCGAACATCAAGTCAATAATGAGAACTTTCCGGAATTGATGTGGACAACATGTGTATCAGGAAGAGTGAATCCTGCCGCAGCCACCTGAGTGCAAGCCCTGACAGCTGCCACGCCAGCAAAAAGGCCCCGCCGGGAGAGCGGGGCCTGGTGGGTGCGGAGAAAGAGAGCCGGGCGCATGCCGGGGGCCAGGGTTGCCGCCTGGTGCCGCCTGGTGGGGAGAGAACGCATGCGCCCGGCTCGGGAGGGGCCAGGCCAAGCGGGTCAGACCCGGCCCCGTCGTTCAGTGCATTGTGCTACGTGAGTGTGGTCTTCAGCCTCCCCTGAACCGTAATCACCTGCTGCTGGCCAGGCGCAGCGGATGTTCCCACGCCCGCCTCAATGCCGCCGCCAGCTGCTTCACGCTCATCTCCGTGCTCACCTCGCCCTCGTAGGGATCAAGCCCCAGCGAGGCATAGACATTGGCCATGGCGTTCTGCAGGTCGGCGTAGGCGACATCGTATTTCACCGCCGCCAGCACCGTGTTCATCTGCTCGCGGATGAGGCTCTGCTCGCTGGCGGCATCGCTGGCCGCGGCGGCGCGCACCTTGGCGAGAATGCGCCGCTGCACGTTGAAATATTCGGCGGCGGCATCGAACACGTGGCGCTGGTAGAGATAACGCAGCCGGGCTATGTGCACCTGCGCCATTACCGCCATGGTCAGCGCCTGCGCCTGTGCCTTCAGCAGTTCCTCGCGCGCGTTGATCTGGCGCTGACGGGCCGGGTAGCGGAACACGCGCATCAGGTTCCAGCTGGCGCGGGCACCCCAGGACACCCAGTCGTTGTTATACAGGTAGTCGTTGGAGTCCCAGTTGGGGCCGGCATAGAGGTTGATGCCCGGCAGCAGCTCCAGCAGGGCGGCGTCTGCCTCCCTCACGTTGATGCGCTGGCGATAGGCCACCTCGCGCAGCTCCGGGCGATTGTTCAGCGCCACCTCGATGAGCTTGCGGGCATCCCATTTCAGCTTCAGTGCGGTGGGGCGCTGGCGCGGCACGGCCAATGTGAAGCGCGTGCCGGGTGCCACGTTCATCAGCAGTGCCAGCTGCACGCGGGCGGTGCGCAAGTCGCGCTGCAGCTCGGAGAGCTGGCGCTTGATGCTGACCAGCTCGCGCTCATAGGTGAGGGCCGCCAGCGGCTCCGTCTGGCCGGAGCGCGCCTGCCGGCGGGCATTGGCCTGCGCCACGCGCACGCGCTGACGCAGGCGGTTCATGGCGCCATCCAGCCGCTGGGCACTGGCAGCGCGCCAGAAGGCGCTGCGCACGTCCTCGATGATGCGATTGACCACCTTGCGGGTGCGCTCCTGCGCGATCAGCACCTGATCTGCCGCCTGCTTCGCCCGCACGTAGGACAGGCCGAAGTCCAGGATGTCCCACGAGAACTCCAGGTTGGCGGTGAACATGTTCTTCTCGGTGGACTTCGACGGCTCCAGCGACTGAATGCCGGTTACCAGCGATTCCGAACGCCCACCCGGCTCGTTGGAGCGCCCCGAATACCCGGCCTTTGCCACCAGCGAGGGCAGCATCTGCCAGCTCTTCAGCTCGGCATCACCCATGGCCAGCGCCGTCTTCATGCGCTCCACGCGGAAGTCGAGATTGTATTTCAACGCCCGCGCCATTGCCTCATACAGCGATATCGGGCCGCTGATGGGTTCCTGCGTGGCGGCCAGCGCGCTGAGGTTGGCATCGGTAAACGATACCATCTCCTCGGTGGTCAGCGCCTGCGGATTGACCGCACAACCGGACAGCGCCAGCGACAGCGCCACTGCCATGATCCTTTTCCGTGCCATTGTCCCCTCAACCCCTAGCTGATTCTCCTGCAGGTATCATAACCTGAGGTAGCATTTCCGGCCAAAAAAATATCGGCAGTTGCAGGCCCCTTGCTTGCCGCTGCCCCTGCCACCCTGGCTGAAGTAGCTCCCCTGTTCGCCTCTGCCTGAGCGGGCCATCTCAAGGCCCTGTTGTTCCTGCTGATACCGTCGTGATGACGAATCGCCTCGTTCATGTGGTTACCATAGGCGGCAGAGATTAATCAACCATTAATGGCATAAAGACGATTATCCATACCATTGGTTGTGCCCCCATCACCAGAAACCCTCTCTCCCCTCATGCCACGCATTCCGCTGCGCACAACCGGATGCAGCACAACCGGATGCAGCGCAATCGGGAGTGCGATCAGGAGTCGGCATCCTGCCCGCGGCGCGCACCACCGCCGGAGAGCGCCTCCTTTACTGCCTCGGCAATGGTGCGCAGGTCGAACGGCTTGGCCAGGAAGACAAAGGTCATGTCCTTGTCGAGATTCTCGGCGAAGGCATCCTCGGCATGGCCGGACATGAACACCACCGGGGCCTGCACGCCCATCTCGCGCAGCTTGCGCACCATTGTCGGCCCGTCCATGCCGGGCATCACCACGTCGGAGACGATCACGTCCACCTCGCCGCCGGCGTCGAGGCGCTCCTGCATCATGTCCAGCGCCAGCTCGGCACTGGCGGCGGCCAGCACCGTGTAGCCGCGCATCTTCAGCGCCTGCACGGCGAAGTCGCGCACCGGATCCTCGTCCTCGGCCAGCAGCACCACGCCGGTGCCGGTCAGGTCCTGGCGCTTGCGCTGCTGGCGGGCCTCCGCCTCCTGCCTGCGACGCTGGCGCTCCTCTTCGGTTTCAACGTGGCGCGGCAGGCAGATGCGGAAAGTGGTGCCCTGCCCCGGCGTGCTGTCGCAGAACACGTAGCCGCCGGACTGCTTGACGATGCCATAGACGGTGGAAAGCCCCAGGCCAGTGCCCTTGCCCATGGGCTTGGTGGTGAAGAACGGCTCGAAGATCTTGTCGCGAATCTCTTCCGGAATGCCGGGGCCGGTGTCTTCCACCTCGATGACCACATAGTCGCCCATGGCCATCACCCTGGCTTCCTGCCCGCGGATTTCCGCCGCCGGCAGGTTGCGGGTGCGGATGGTGATGTCGCCGCCTTCCGGCATGGCGTCCTCGGCATTGCGCACCAGGTTGACAATGACCCGGCCAATCTTGCGGATGTCCACCTTCATCGGCCAGACATCGGTGCCATAGTCGGCATGCAGCCTCACCTGCGGATTGCGCAGCATGGACTTCAGCAGCCGCCATTCGCGCATCAGCCAGTCGTTGATGGCAACGACTTCCGGCTGCATGGTCTGGCGGCGGGCGAAAGCCAGCAGCTGCTCGACAATGCGCGCGGCATCCCACGAGCGGCTCTTGATGGTGTGCACCAGCTCGTAATTGGGATCCGTTACCCGCATGCGCCGCAGCAGCAGGTCGGCAGAGCCCAGGATGGGAGTGAGCAGGTTGTTGAAGTCATGCGCCAGCTGGCTGGCCATCATGCCGATCTGCTGCATGATCTGGCCGTGCTCTATCTGCTCCATCAGCGTCTGGCGCAGGGTGGTGTCCACCACGAACAGCGCCAGCCCGCCATCAGGCGCGGGTGCAACGGTGATCTGCGCGCGGGTGCTCTCGCTCTCGAACAGATAGACCTCCACCTGCATCTGCGGGCGCTGGCCGGAGCGCACCGCCTGCAATGCCGCGCGCAGCTTGCCCGCATCCTGTGGTGCCACCAGCTTCAGCACATCGTCATCCAGCGCCAGCCGCTGCTGCGCCACGCGGGCCAGCGCAGCGTTGATGAAGCGCACGCGAAACTGGTCGTTCACCAGCGCCAGGCCAATGGGCACGGTGGCCACAAAGCGCTGCAACTGTTCCTCGGCCGGTGCCTGCTGCGCCGCGCTGCGGGGAATGATGACGGTCTGCGACAACTGGCGGCGGCCGGCGGCATCGAACATCACCCGATGCAGCGCCAGCACCGGGCGCAGGCGGCCGCTGCCATCCGTCAGCGTGGCCACCTGCTCTACCATGGCAACACCGCCGGGAGCGGCACGCACGGCGGAGAAACGCTGCAGCAGCTCCTCGGGCAACAGGTCCGACAGCTTCAGCCTGCCATCCGGCCCGTCCTGCTCGCTGCTGCCGTCAAGCCCCGCCCACTGCGCCAGGGTGCTGTTGACATGGCGCACCGTGCCATCGGCATCGGCAATGACGATGCCCACGGGCAGCTCGTCCAGCGCCTGCTCGCTGTCCAGCAGCTGCTCCAGCAGTGCTTCGTGCTCGGCATGGCGCGCGGTTTCGTCCTGCAGCCACCACAGCTCGCAGGTCCGCCCCTCACAGTCCACCAGCCGGGCGCTGACGCGCAGCCAGGCCGTTTCCGCCCCGTCCTTGCCAATCAGCGCTGCCGGCACGCGCAGCAGCTCGGAGACCTCGCCATCACCACGCAGGCGTTGCTGCAGGCGATAGACATGCGCCGCCAGATCAGGGTTGCCGGCGAACAGATATTCCACCGAGGCCAGGCGGTTGCGCCCGGCACGCCGCAACATGTCGCGATAGGCGGCGTTGGCCATGACGGGGCGGCCATTGCGATGCAGCAGCACGCTGGCTGCCGACTGCGCCTCCCACGCGGCAGCCAGCATGGCGGCATCATCGGTGCCGCGAAAGCGCACCTGCCCGCTGGCCACGCCCATGGCCAGCAGCCCCATGACGAGCGCCGCCAGCAACAGCACGACGACCGTTTCCCAGCGCGAGAAACCGGGCAGGAAGCCCACCGACACCAGGGCCGCGAATCCACCCATCACCACGGCGCTCAGCCCCAGCATGGTGGCCAGCACGCGGTCGCGCCTGAGCAGCATGGCGGCATCCAGCCTGTCCAGCCATTGCCGCGATGTGGTGGCTTCCTGCCGTTCCGACATGCTCGCAGTTCCTCGGATATCGACGGCTGTCGTATGTGCCGAATCAGTCGGTGCGGGATATTATAAGGTGCCGATCTGCATCATGCAGCGGTTTCGCCGGGCGTGCCGGTGCAGCCGAGGGGGCATGCATGGCGTGCACCTTGCCAATGGCACAGCGGGAGCTCCGAAGAGACAGGCGGCAAGGCTGGTGGAACAGGCCGCGTTCACCATTTCTCAACCAATGCTTTTGCACGGCGTGCGGAACTGCCGTAAAGTCGAGGCGGGCATGATCGGAAGACAACCGGGGGAACACATGAACGGCATGATCGGCATCGTTCTGGTGGCAGTGATGGTGGTGCTGGCCATCATCCTGCTGATCGTGGCGCTGCGCTTCTGGCTGCGCGAGCGGGCGGCGGAGGGAAGGCGCATCGGCGTCATCGAGCGCCATTCCATCAGCAAGGACGCGCAACTGGTGCTGGTGCGCCGGGACAACGTGGAGCACCTGATCTGCCTTGCCGGCGATGGCGGGTTCCTGGTGGAAGAGGCCGTCAACCGGCCAGCCGCCGCCACCGGTGCGCCAGCGGCCTCCGCCTCCCCTGCCCCCGCGGTGCCGGCTGCCACGCCTGCTGCTGCCACGGCAACTGCCGCCAGCCCTGCTTCCGCACCGGCCTCAGCACCCGCGGCACCAGCGCCCGCGCGGGCGGGCACCGCGCCCGTGCCGACACCAGCCACACCTGCGCCGGCACCTTCCGCACCCGCACCCACAGCTCCGGTGCCTGCTGCACCGCCAGCAGCTCCGGCACCAAAGGCAGGCAAGCCAGCATCAGTAGCGCCCCCGGCACCAGCCGCGCCTGAGCCGGGCAAGGCCCAGCCGGCACCTGCCCCCGCCGGCGTCAAGAGCCCGGCCGATGTGCAGGTGGACAAGAGCTGATCCTGCGGATGCTTCGGCAGGCAGGCGGCATCACCGCCACCCCGGGCATGACTAGTCGTCGCGATAGACCTTTTCCATGCGCTCGTGGCGCTCCTGGGCCTCGATGGAAAGGGTGGCGATGGGCCGCGCCTCCAGCCGCTTCAGCGAGATCGGCTCGCCGGTTTCCTCGCAATAGCCGTATTCGCCCGTTTCGATGCGCTTCAGCGCGGCGTCGATCTTGGCGATGAGCTTGCGCTGACGGTCGCGCGTGCGCAGCTCCAGCGCACGCTCGGCCTCGGTGGTGGCGCGGTCGGCAATATCGGCCTGATGCTCGTTGTCCTCCTGCAGGTGCTGCAGGGTGGAGCGCATCTCGCGGATGATCTCCTCCTTCCATTTCAGGAGCTTGCGGCGGAAATACTCGCGCTGCCGCTCGTTCATGAAGGGCTCGTCCTCGCTCGGACGGTAGTCGTCATCCAGTTCGATATCCGGCGCCATGACAGGATCATCTCCCAGCAGTTGCGCAGTGCTCCCTCTTCCTGCGCGCTGTATAGGTCGTTGCGCCCGAGGGGGCAAGAGTCTCTCCGCCTTGTGGAGCGCAGGCGCATGCGATAAGCAGGAAACGCGGGGCGGTGCGGCATTGGGGGGCATCTCCCGCGGACAGGCTGGCATGCGGCAACCATCCGCAATCCGCAGAACGTTGACAGGCCGGCAACAGCCCGAACGGAGCAGCAAGTCATGCGTTTCGACAGCGGCAGGGAATACCTGGCATGGCCGCACAAGGCGGTTACCGTGTTCGGCATGTCCGGCGTGGGCAAGACGACGCTGGGGCGCATGCTGCGGCAGCGGGAGTGGTTCCTCTATTCCGTCGATTACCGCATCGGCACGCGCTACATGAACGAGCACATCGTCGACCTGTTCAAGCGCGAGGCCATGCAGGTGCCGCTGCTGCGGCAATTGCTGCGCTCCGATTCCATCTACATTTCATCCAACATCACCTTCGAGAACCTGGAGCCGCTTTCCACCTACCTGGGAAAACCGGGAGACCCGGCGAAAGGCGGCCTGCCTTTCGACGAATACATGCGCCGCCAGCAGCAGCACCGGAAAGGCGAGATAGCGGCGCTGCTGGACGTGCCCACCTTCATCGACAAGGCGCGCGACATTTACGGCTACGAGCATTTCCTGTGCGATACCGGCGGCTCGCTGTGCGAGGTCATCAACTTCAACGACCCGGCAGACCCGGTCATCTCGGCACTGACACGCCATACCATACTGCTCTACATCGAAGCGCCGGAAGAGCACGTGCAGACCCTCATCGAGCGCTTTCGCCAGCACCCCAAACCGATGTACTATCAGCCCGAGTTCCTCAGGCGCATCTGGCGGGAATACAAGGAGGAGCACGGCATTGCCGATGATGCGGAAGTGGACCCGGATGCCTTCTCCATTCACGGTTTCGAGCGACTCATCCGCCACCGCCTGCCATTATACGAGCGCATTGCCCGGCGCTGGGGATATCGCGCCAGCATGCAGGAAGTGGAAAGCGTGCGCGACGAGCAGGACTTCAACGCGCTGATGGCGCAGGTCATCGACCGGCAGCGGGCGCAGGCCGCAGGGAGCTGAAGCGGACACGGCAGCAGAGGCGCGAACACACGCCGACACGGGGATACGCGGTCGCAAGAACAGAAAAGGACGAAACAGGGAGCAGCAATGCCCATCAAGATACCCGTCAACCTGCCGGCGCGCGAGACTCTGGAGCGCGAGGGCGTGATGGTGATGGACGAGGAATCGGCCATCCGCCAGGACATCCGGCCAATGCGCATTGCGCTGCTGAACCTGATGCCCAACAAGGTGCGCACGGAGACGCAGTTTGCCCGGCTCATCGGAGCAACACCGCTGCAGGTGGAGATGACGCTGCTGCGCATCACCGACCACACGCCGAAGAACACGCCGATGTCGCACCTGGTGAGCTTTTACCGCACCTTTCGCGAGGTGGCCGATGCGGGCGAGAAGTTCGACGGGCTCATCATCACCGGCGCGCCGGTGGAGCTGCTGGACTTCACGCAGGTGCGCTACTGGGACGAGCTGACGGAAATCTTCGACTGGACGCAGGGCCACGTGCACACCACCATGTGCATCTGCTGGGGGGCACAGGCGGCGCTGCATCATTTCCACGGCGTGCCGAAGCACGTGCTGCCGCGCAAGGCCTTCGGCGTGTTCCGCCACCGCAACCTGAAGCCGCACTCGCCCTACCTGCGCGGTTTCTCGGACGACTTCTCCATTCCCGTCTCGCGCTGGACGGAGGTGCGCCCGGCCGACCTGCCCACCGATGCCGGGCTGGAGGTGCTGATGGAAAGCGACGAGGCGGGGCTGTGCCTCATCGAGGATGCGGCGCACCGCATGCTCTACATGTTCAACCACATAGAATACGACACCACCTCGCTGGCCGAGGAATACTGGCGCGACGTGGAGCGCGGCGTGGACATCCAGATACCTGCCAACTACTTCCCTGACGACGACCCGCACGCCACGCCGGAAAACCGCTGGCGCAGCCATGCGCACCTGCTGTTCGGCAACTGGATCAACGAAATGTATCAGACGACGCCGTTCGACATATCGAAGATCGGCGAAATTACCGAGGCGCGCCCCGGCACGGCGCAGCAGCAGGCCGGGAAGCGGCATGGAAGCACGGCGGAACCTTCAGGCGGAGATGCCGCATGAGCCGCAGGCTGATGCTGCTGAGGCACGCGAAGTCCGACTGGAGCAATCCGCGGCTGGATGATCACGAGCGCCCGCTGGCGGCGCGGGGGGTGCGCGATGCGCCGCTGATGGGCGCTTTCATGCTCAGGCATGGGCTGAAGCCTGACAAGGCGCTTGTTTCCACGGCCTTGCGGGCGCGGCAGACATGGGAGCTGGTGCGTGATGTGCTGCAGGGCAAGGAAAATGACGGCCCTGGCGCAGCAGCGGAGCATGTGGCCATGCTCTATGCCTTCGACAATCCGCAGCCACTGCTGGAGGCCATCCGCCGGCATGGCGGCGATGCACGCACGCTGCTGCTGGTAGGGCACAACGAGGCCATGCACGAGCTGGCCATGCTGCTGGCCGCAGATGGTGATGACCACGCCATGAGACGCCTGCACGAGAAATTTCCCACCGCAGCGCTGGCGGTCATCGACCTGCCGCTGGAGAACTGGCAGGAGATCGGCAAGAACACCAAGGGCAGGCTGCTTCACCACGTGCGCCCGAAGGACTTGCGGGGGTAGGCCTGCTGCATTGCAGGTCCGCTTTTCACCACGCGGCAATGCACCCGGGGCAATTGCCACTTTTGCGTTTGCCCGGTTGCTTCTTCCCCGCCTCACCATCTGCTGAAATGCCATGAGAGGATGCCGCACGGCATCTTCAATGACTGGCGTCAGGGGTGCCGGGCTGGATGCGTTGCATCCGGCTGGCTGAGAGGGAGCCTGTGCTTCCAACCCTTGGAACCTGATCCGGGTAATGCCGGCGAAGGGAGTGCGCCTGAAAACATGAGGGTGGCTTGCAGGGTGTGCCATGCCGGCCTGGCGGCGCATCAGGCAGGGCCTGAAGAGGCCGCGAATTCCGGCCACCCTTCAATCCGTTGCAGACAGGCTTGCGCGGATTGATTCATGTTTTCCGACCATTCCGGTTCCGGGGGCTTCCCTGCGCCGTTTCGACCATCAACCGAAATGGCAATAGCGGAGAAGCCATCATGAGCATCTTTCCCAAGACCAGCGAAAACACCATCAGCAGCGCCATCCTGGAGGGCTTCGTGCACAACATGCAGGAGGCGCTGAAGGCGGACGTGTTCGTCATCGGTGCCGGCCCGGCGGGGCTGACCTGCGCGCGCAAGCTGGCGGAAAAGGGCGTGAACGTCTTCGTTGTCGAGAACAACAACTATCTCGGCGGCGGCTTCTGGCTGGGCGGCTACTTCATGAACACCATCACCGTGCGCGCGCCGGGGCAGAAGGTGCTGGAGGAGATCGGCGTGCCGATGGAGAAGAAGAGCGATGACCTCTACACCGTGCCGGGGCCGCTGGCCTGCGCCTCCACCATCGCCGCGGCGGCGAAGGCGGGGGTGAAGTTCATGCAGCTCACCTACGTGGAGGACCTGGTGGTGGATCCTGACGCGCAGCGGGTTACCGGCGTGGTCATCAACTGGAGCCCGGTGAAGGGGCTGCCGAAGGCCATTACCTGCGTCGATCCCATCGCCCTGGAAGCGCCGGTGGTCATCGACGCCACGGGACATGACGCGGTGGCGGTGCAGGCGCTGGCCAAGCGCGGCCTGGTGGAGGTGAAGGGCATGGGCGCGCTGCACGTTACCGCCTCGGAGGACGCGGTGGTGGAGCACACGCGGGAGGTCTACCCGGGCCTGCTGGTGGCCGGCATGGCGGCGGCGGAGACCTTCGGCCTGGCGCGCATGGGGCCGACCTTCGGGGCCATGCTGCTGTCCGGCGAGCGGGCGGCGGAAGTGGCGCTTGAAAAGCTGGCCGAGCGCGCACCGGTGCCGGCCGAGTGATGCCCCCTGCCCCGCTGCGGCTTGTGCTTGCAGCGCCGTGGCGGGGCTGCTACGCACACCACACGCTGACGATGGCCGGTGCGCGCTGGCGTGCACCGGCCATCTTGCAGGCTTGATGGCAGGCAGCACGGAGCGATGGTCAATGGGCAAGAGGGCATCGGTTTCTTCCATCGGCACAGGCGCTGACGATGGTGCGGACAATGGTGCCGACCTCCGGCATGACTGGACGCGCGAGGAGATTGCCGCGCTGTTCGATCTGCCGTTCTTCGATCTGGTGCTCAAGGCGCATCAGGTGCATCGGATGCATTTCGATCCGCATGCGGTGGAGGGCTGCACCCTGCTCAACATCAAGAGCGGCGGCTGCCCGGAAGACTGCGGCTATTGCAGCCAGAGCGCCCGGCATGGCGGTGATGCCGAGATCACGCCGCTGATGGACATCGACGAAGTGCGCCGCGCAGCGCGGGCGGCGCGGGCCGCGGGAGCGAAACGCTTCTGCATGGGCGCGGCCTTCCGCTCGCCGAAACCGGCACACATGCCGCGCATCATTGCCATGATCCGCGCGGTGAAGGAAGAAGGACTGGAAACCTGCATGACACTGGGGATGCTGTCGCCAGAGCAGGTGCGGCAACTGCGCGAGGCGGGGCTGGACTACTACAACCACAACATCGATACCTCGCCGGAGCACTACGCCAATGTCATCACCACCCGCCGGTTCGAGGATCGCCTGCAGACCCTTCGGCACGTGCAGGATGCCGGCATCAAGGTGTGCTGCGGCGGCATCCTGGGGCTGGGGGAGACGCGGGCGGATCGCATCTCCATGCTGCGGGTGCTGGCTTGCATGCAGCCGCATCCGGCGTCGGTGCCCATCAACCGGCTGGTGCCGATGCCGGGCACGCCGTTGCAGGATGCCGAGCCGGTGGACGACTTCGAGTTCATCCGCAGCATTGCCGTGGCCCGCATCGTGATGCCGAAAAGCCGCATCCGGCTGGCGGCAGGGCGGCGGGAGATGTCGGCACAGATGCAGGCGTGGTGCTTCCTTGCCGGTGCCAACTCCATCTTCACCGGCGAGAAGCTGCTGACCTGCGACAATGCCGGGCCAGATGCCGATGCACGACTGCTGGAACAGCTGGGGCTGCGGCTGGAGCCTGCCGGGAATGCAGAGCAGGAGGCGACAACAACGGCTGTTCGGTGCCCATGATGATGGCACCAGCGGACGGTTGCCGGATGCGCCACGTCATGCCATGCTTCCGGCGACAGTGTAATGTATACGAGAGGCGGAAAAGATAATTCCGCGCAACAGGAGGAGGAAAAACCAATGCAGGCAACCACCACCCGCGGCGTGCTGGTGCAGCCGCAGAGCATGGCGCTGAAGGCAGCGCTGGTGATTGGCGGCTCGCTGCTGCTGTGGCTTTCGGCCAAGGTGCAGGTGCCGTTCTGGCCGGTACCGATGACGTTGCAGACGCTGGCCATCCTGGGGCTGGCGGCGGCGCTGGGCAGCCGGCTGGGCACGGCGGCGGTGCTGCTGTATATCGCCGAGGGCGCGGCGGGGCTGCCCGTGTTTGCCGGCACGCCGGAACGCGGCATTGGCCTTGCCTACATGATGGGGCCGACGGGCGGCTACATCCTCGGCTTCGTGCTGGCGGCCTTCGCCGTCGGCTGGCTGGCGGAGCGCGGCTGGGCGCGGCATGCGCTGAAGCTGTTCATCGCCGCCCTGATCGGGCTGGCGCTGATCTACGCGCCGGGGCTTCTTTGGCTGGCGCAATTTACCGGCTGGGAGAAGGTGCTCACCTTCGGCTTCTGGCCGTTCATCGGTGGCGATCTGCTGAAGGCGGCCATCGTGGCGCTGGGCGTGCCGGCGGCATGGAAGCTGTGGAAGGGCCGGCAGCAGGCCTGAACATCCTGCAACAGAAACAGCAACGACATCCCACGGCGTCGCCCGCTTGACCGGGCGGCGCCTTTGCTTGCACAACAACGGACATGCACAGCAGCATTGCACAACGCATCGAGCAGGTGATGGGCGTGCCGGTGGCGGGGGTGCGTCCGCTGTCGGGCAGCTACGGGCTGTCGCTGGAGGTGGTGGAGCTGGCCGACGGGCGCAAGATCGTGGCCAAGCACGGAAAGGGGCCGAGGCCGGAGCACCTGCTGACAGAGGGCCGGATGCTGCAGCGGCTTCAAGGCGAAATCCCGGTGCCGCGCGTGCATCATGCCGAGGCCGAGCTGCTGGTGATGGACTACATCGCCGGTTCCGGCGGTGGCGGGGCATCGGTGGAGCGGCACATGGCGGAGCTGCTGGTGCCGATGTATCGCAAGCGCCAGCCGTTCTTCGGGCTTGAGTTCGACACCACCATTGGCCCCCTGCCCCAGCCCAACCCGAAATACGACACCTGGGTGGACTTCTTCCGCGAGCAGCGGCTGCTGTTCATGGCGCGGCTGGCGCACGAGCGGGCGGGGCTTTCCGCTGACCTGCTGCGGCGTATCGAGCGCTTCTGCGAGCACCTGGAGGAGTTCATCGACGAGCCGGCGCACCCGTCGTTGCTGCATGGCGACATCTGGGGCGGCAACGTGATCGCCTCCGGTGGCAAGGTGGCGGCCTTCATCGACCCGGCCATCTATTACGGGCATTACGAATACGACCTGGCCTTCATGACCATGTTCGGCACTGCGGGCCGCGCCTTCTTCGACGCCTTCGAGGCGCTGATGCCCGGCTTCGACCGCGCCGGTTTCGAGCAGGTGCGGCGCGATGTCTATCTCATCTACCCGCACCTGACGCACGTGCTTATCTGCGGGCTTTCCTACGCCAGCGGCATCGACTCCCGCCTGCGCCGCTTCGGCTTCTGAGCACGCCTTGCCGGCTTCACCCGATTGCCGCACACCGGGTGCAGGACAGCGGAAACATGCCCACCATGCGTGGCGGATGCCTGCTTCAGCGTGTCAGCAGGGTGATCAGCAGGATGATGTTCAACAGCAGCGACAGCAGGGCGAGGCCCTTCCAGAAGGCCTCGGGGTTGCGCTCCAGCAGCGGAGTGTCGGCACGCTCTGCAAAGTTCGGATTGGGGCGGGAGATGTCGCGCAACAGCTCGCTCATCAGCTGATAGCGCCGCTGAGGCTCCTTCGCCACCGCCTTTTCCAGCGCCTTGTCCATCCACAGCGGCACTTCCGGGTTGTGCCGCTTCGCCGGCACGTAACGGGCGCGCCGTGCCTGCCGCGCGCTTTCCAGCGGCTTGCCGTAGGGCAGCTTGCCGGTGAGCATCTCGTAGATGATCACGCCCAGCGAATAGATATCCTGCCGCTTGTGCGGGCGCGCACCTTCCAGCACCTCCGGTGCCACGTAGCCGGCAGTGGCCAGCGGGCCGCGATCCTCCTGCGAGCCGGGAAGCTTCAGTTCCTCCAGCGAGGCCACGTGCGCCGAGCCGAAGTCGATGAGCTTCACCGTGCCGTCGGCATCCAGCTTGATGTTCTCCGGCTTCAGGTCCTGGTGGATGATCTCGCGCCGATGAAAGGCCCGCAGGCCGGAGACGATCTGCCGCGCAATGTCGCGCACCTTGGAAAGCGGTGGCCGCGGATGATCGTTCATCCACTGCCGCAGGGTCGGCCCCTCGATGTATTCCATGCAGAAATAGAGGAAGGTGCGCGGCGTGTTGCGCTGCACGATCTTTGCCACGTGCGGGTTGTCGATCAGCCGCCCCACCCATTCCTCGCGCATGAACTGCTCGATGTAGTCCGGATCGTCCTCGAACTTCGGTGAAGGCGTCTTCACCACCACCTGCCGCCCCGTTTCCGTGTCTTCCGCCAGATACACCTGCGTGCGGGCGGAGGCGTGCAGCTCGCGGATGATGCGCAGGCCATCCATCACCTGCCCCGGCTCCAGCGGTGGCGGAAACGGCAGCGCCGCCAGCCGCCGGTGCCATGCATGTTCGTCCGGCTGGCCGGGGTCGTCGATACGCACGATCTGGCAGGTAACGTTGTCGTCCGCCCCGGCCTGAAGCGCCGCCTTGCAAATGGCCTCTGCCGCCGCGTTGAGGTCATCGCCATGTGCCTCGATGGCGTGGATGATGTCGGCATCCTTCAGCACGTCGTGCACGCCGTCGGTGGTGAACACCAGCACGTCGCCGGCCTCCACCGGCACCTCGCGGTGCTCCACCCTCACCGCCACGTCGATGCCCAGCGCGCGAGAGAGATAGTCGCGCTTCTCGCCAATGGTAACGCGATGCATGCGGGTCAGCGGCCGCAGCTCGCCATCGCGCAGCAGGGCAAGGCGCGAATCGCCGACGTGAAAGACATGCAGCACCCCGGCCTTCAGCACCGCGCCGGTGAAGGTGGTAACCAGCCCGTGGCCGCTCTCGCCCTGGCCCTGGCTGTAGAGCCAGCGGTTGATGGAGGTCAGCACCCGCGAGACGGAGGTTTCCACGCTCCAGCTCTCGTGCGTGGCGTAATAGTCGTCCAGGAAGCTCTTTACCGCCGTTTCCGACGCCGCCTTCGGCTCGGCGCACGAACTCATGCCGTCGGCCACCGCCATCGCCAGCCCCTTGGTCTCGCACAGCGGCGGCTGCGGAACCATCACGCCGAAGCTGTCCTCGTTGGCCTTGCGCGGCCCGGCCTCGGAATGCTGGCCAATGTCGATGACGGGTTTGCTCATGGGCGGCACCTTCAGCAGGTCATGAGTGGTTGCGGCATGATTGAAGCATGTGCATGACGTGTTGCGGAAGGCCGCCTGTCATTGCTGGCAGGCGGCCTTCCCGTGGCGAATGGTGCTTCCGGCCCCTCGTGGCGGCCGGAAGTGCAGGCGTGTCATTTCACCTTGATCAGCTCCACCGTTCCGTCGGGCAGGGTTTCGGCAATGTGCCCTTCCGGCTCCTTCAGGAACAGGTAGGTCAGCAGCAGGGCCAGCAGGCCGCAGGCACCGATGACCAGGAAGAACGTCTGCGGCGAGACGAACGACAGCACGGTGAGGAAGGTAACCGCGCCGACGTTGCCATAGGCACCCACCTGGCCGGCGATCTGCCCCGTCAGCCGGCGCTTGATCAGCGGCACGATGGCAAACACCGCGCCTTCGCCGGACTGCACGAAGAACGAGCAGAACATCACCAGCGCCACCGCCAGCGGCAGCCACGTGTCGGAATTGATGAACGACATGCCGAAGTAGCCAAGGCTCAGCCCCGCCAGCAGGATCATCATGGTGCCGCGCCGGCCGAAGCGGTCCGACAGCAACCCGCCGGTGGGCCGCGCCACCAGGTTCATGAAGGCATAGCCCGAGGCCAGCAGACCGGCGGTAACCGGCGACAGGTCGAAGGTGTTGGCAAAGAACAGCGGCAGCATGGAGACCACCGCCAGCTCCGAGCCGAAGGTGGCGAAATAGGCCACGTCCAGCGCTGCCACCTGGCGGAAGTCGTAACGGTCAAGCTCCGGCACCTCGCGCTTGAACACGTGCTTGTTGACCTCCCAGATGTGCCATGCCTGCCAGGCATACAGCGCCACCAGACCGGCATAGATGCCGAACTCCAGCCACGTGGGCAGCACCTTCAGCCCCCAGTGCCCCAGCTTCCACGTCAGCAGCCCCAGCGCCATCACCAGCGGCAGCTTCATGAGCAGCAGCAGCCAGAAGTCGCGCGGGCAGGTAACCTCCAGCGCGCCGCTCTTCTTCGGCTTGAAGTAGGTGGAGCCCTTAGGCGTGTTGGACACGGAGAAGAAATAGAAGGCACCGTAGAGGATGGCCACCGCGCCGGAGATGGCAATGGCCCAGCGCCAGCCCTCGTCGCCGCCGCCCAGCCACAGGGCGATGGTCGGCAGCGTCATGGCCGCGGCGGCCGAGCCGAAGTTGCCCCAGCCACCGTAGATGCCTTCCGCCAGGCCCACGGTCTTTGCCGGGAACCACTCGGAGATCATGCGGATGCCGATGACGAAACCGGCACCGATGAAGCCCAGCAGGAAACGCAGGATGGCGGCCTGGATGAAGTCCTGCGCAAAAGCGAAGGCGATGGATATGGCACCGCCAATCATCAGCAGGCCGGAATAGACCTGCCGCGGCCCGAACTTGTCCACCAGCATGCCGATGACGATGCGTGCGGGAATGGTCAGCGCCACGTTGAGGATCAGCAGGGTTTTCAGCTCCTGGTCCGTCAGCCCCAGCGAAGTCTGGATGGACTTCAGCAGTGGTGCATGATTGAACCAGACGTAGAAAGTGATGAAAAATGCGATCCAGGTGAAGTGCAGCACCCGGATTTCCGGTTTGCCGAAAGCCAGCGGATTCAGCCTGGCTGGCGATTGGTCGCTCATGATACCTGCCTCCCGAGCTTGCAAATGGTCAAACTGCGGTCTGTCGCTTCCACGCAGGGTGGAAGGCAAGAGGTGTGCCATTTTTCGCAATCTGGAAGAAATTGAAAAATATCTCCATTTATCATGCAGATATGAATCTTGCTCAAAAAATAAGCATAATAATTGGGTGCCTAATATTAGATCATCATAATGCGCTCATTGATGATTTTTTAATCTCTGCGCACCCCCCCGGGCAAAGTGGCAACGCATGCCGACACCAAGGAAGACTCCATGAAAACACCGCAAAAACAATGTGAAGCATATATGCCTTGCATGTCGTCGCAAACTTGGCATGCTGCTTGCATAAGTTCATGTCGAAAAGGCTGCGACCGGAGCTGCAGCACCTGCCAGAGCAGTCAGGCGGGGCATCATGGGTGCCATTGGCTATTTCGTGCAAGAAGCCGGTTGCAACGGCAACCTGCAAGACAAGGGAAGCGGACAGACATCATGAACATGCATGCCAGCACACCAGAGGGCGCGCGCGAGCGCCTTGTTGTCATCGGCAACGGCATGGCCGGCGTGCGCGCCGTGGAGGAGATCCTCAAGCTGGACCCGGCGCGTTATGCCATCACCGTCATCGGCGATGAGCCATACGGCAACTACAACCGCATCCTGCTCTCGCCGGTGCTGGCCGGAGAGAACACCATCGATGACATCATGCTCAACACGCCCGAATGGTATGCCGAAAACGGCATCGAGCTGATCAAGGGCGTGGCCGCAACGCGCATCAACCGTCCGCGGCGGCAGGTGGAGCTGGCCGATGGCCGCAGCGTGCCTTACGACAAGCTCATCATCGCCACCGGCTCAAAGCCCTTCATCCTGCCGGTGCCGGGCAATGACCTTGAAGGCGTCATCGGCTTTCGCGACATTGCCGATGTCGAAACCATGCTGGATGCCGCCCGCCAATACGAGAAGGCGGTGGTCATCGGCGGCGGCCTGCTGGGGCTGGAGGCCGCCAACGGCCTGATGAAGAACGGCATGGACGTTACCGTCGTCCACCTCATGGAAACGCTCATGGAGCGCCAGCTGGATGCCACCGCCGGCAACATGCTGCGCGCATCATTGGAAGAGCGCGGCATGAAGTTCGTCATGCCGGCCAAGACCACCGAGCTGCTGGGCGACGAGACGGGCCGCGTGCGCGCCGTGAAGCTGGAGGACGGCACCGAGATAGAGGCCGACCTGGTGGTCATGGCCGCCGGCATCGTGCCCAACATCCAGCTGGCAAAGGAGGCCGGCCTCCACTGCGAGCGCGGCATCGTCGTCAATGATTTCCTCATGACCTTCGATCCGCGCATCTTTGCCGTTGGTGAATGCGTGCAGCACCGTGGCGTCTGCTACGGCCTCGTCGCGCCGCTCTACGAGCAGGCCCGCGTGCTGGCCAACCACCTCGCCGGCACGGGCTGGATGACCTACGAAGGCTCCGTTACCTCCACCAAGCTGAAGGTTACCGGCATCGACCTGTTCTCCGCCGGCGACTTCCTTGGCGGCGATGGCACGGAAGAGCTGGTGATGCTGGACGAAAAGGGCGGCATCTACAAGAAGCTGGTCATTCGCGACGACCGCATCATCGGCGCGGTGCTCTACGGCGATACCGTGGACGGCACCTGGTATTTCCAGCTGATGAAGGACGGCACCGACATCTCCGACATCCGCAGCAAGCTGCTGTTCGGCCAGGCGCACCTGGGTGATTCCGGCCACGGTGGCGATGCGGCGGTGGCCAACCTGCCGGACGAGGCCGAGATCTGCGGCTGCAACGGCGTGTGCAAGGGCGAGATCGTGTCCGCCATCAAGGAGAAGGGCCTGTTCACGCTGGAGGACGTGCGTGCGCACACGAAGGCCTCGGCCTCCTGCGGCTCCTGCACGGCGCTGGTGGAGCAGCTGCTGGCCCACACCCTGGGCGGCGACTATTCGGCCTCGCCGTCGGAGAAGCCCATGTGCGGCTGCACCGACTACACCCATGACCAGGTGCGCGCCGCCATCCTGGAGCAGGAGCTGAAGTCCATCCCCGAGGTGATGAAGGCGCTGGAGTGGAAGACGCCGAACGGCTGCTCTTCCTGCCGCCCGGCGCTGAACTACTACCTGCTGTGCGCCTGGCCCGGCGAATACGAGGATGACCGTGCCTCGCGCTTCATCAACGAGCGCGCGCATGGCAACATCCAGAAGGACGGCACCTATTCCGTGGTGCCGCGCATGTGGGGCGGTGTTACCACGCCGGACGAGCTGCGCGCCATTGCCGACGTGGCGGAGAAATACAACGCCCGCGAGGTGAAGGTTACCGGTGGGCAGCGCATCGACCTGTTCGGCATCGCCAAGGAGGACCTGCCCAACATCTGGCGCGATCTCAACAAGGCCGGCCTCGTCTCCGGCCATGCCTACGGCAAGGCGCTGCGCACGGTGAAGACCTGCGTCGGCTCCACCTGGTGCCGCTTCGGCACGCAGGACTCCACGGGCCTGGGCATCAAGCTGGAGCGCCTCACG
Organism: Hyphomicrobiales bacterium; assembly: GCA_026982665.1. Taxonomy (GTDB): domain Bacteria; phylum Pseudomonadota; class Alphaproteobacteria; order Rhizobiales; family Aestuariivirgaceae; genus Thermopetrobacter. The sequence continues at coordinate 22,710 of JALSGQ010000008.1, forward strand.
TGGGGAAGCTGGATGCCGCACAAGTTCAAGATGGCCGTCTCCGGCTGCCCGCGCAACTGCGCGGAGGCCACCATCAAGGACTTCGGCGTGGTGTGCGTGGATTCCGGCTACGAGCTGCACGTGGGTGGCAACGGCGGCATCAAGGTGCGTGTTACCGACCTGCTCACCAAGGTGGAGACGGAGGAAGAGGTGCTGGAATGGGCCGGTGCCTTCATCCAGCTCTATCGTGAACAGGCGCGCTACCTGGAGCGCACCGCGCCGTGGATCGAGCGCGTCGGCCTCTCTTACGTGAAGGACATCCTCTCCGACGAGCAGAAGCGCAAGGAGCTGTATGAGCGCTTCCTGTATTCGCAGAAGTTCGCCCAGCGCGACCCGTGGCAGGAGCTGTCGGAGAAGGAGGATCCGTTCTTCAAGCCGGTGGCCGAGCTGGTGTGAGGCCGATCATGCTGGCCACGGAAGCAGTCGGGAACGAACAACCATGAACGACACGGCAGGGATCATGACACAGGAATGGGTGGAAGTGGCGAAGGTCGAGGACATCCCGCCGCTGATGGCGCGGGTGGTGAAGACGAAGCAGGGCAACATCGGCCTGTTTCATGCCGGCGATGGCAATTTCTACGCGCTGGAAAACAAGTGCCCGCACGAGGGTGGGCCGCTGTCGGAGGGCATTGTGCATGATTGCCGCGTGGCCTGCCCGCTGCACAACTGGGTCATCGACCTGAAGACCGGCGAGGCCACCGGCCCGGATGAAGGAAAAACCCGCACCTTCGAAGTGAAGGTGGAGAACGGCGCGATATTCTTGAAGTTGTAGCAACTGCGGCGCGGGAGGGGGGCAACATCCCCTCCTCCCGTCGCTGCACGAGTGGAGCATCGCACGCCCACCACGGGGCAGGCCGCCGATGCCGGGAAATCGGCCCGCCCGACGAACACCGAACACCGAAACAGGCAAAGGCGACACCACCATGCTGTTCGGACGCACGAAGAAGAACCCCGTCAACCTGCCCACCAAGGAGGTGGTGGACTGGCAGACCGTAACCTGCGGCTACTGCTCCACCGGCTGTTCCATTGACGTCGGGCTGGACATCGACGGCAAACCCATTTCCTGCCGCGGCAATGCCGAGGCAGACGTGAACCGCGGCAAGCTGTGCCTGAAGGGCATTTTCGAATACGAGATCTTCCGCTCGCCGGGGCGCGGCACCCGGGTGCTTGAGCGCGATCACATCCGCAGCCCCTGGCAGCAGACCAACTGGGACAGCGCGCTCGATCGCCTGTATTCGGAAATCCGCCGCATCCAGAAGAAATACGGCCCCGACTCGTTTGCCATCATCTCCACCGGTCAGATGCTGAACGAGGAGTTCTACACGCTGGGCAAGCTCACCCGCGGGCTGATCGGCACCAACAACTATGACGGCAACACCACCCTGTGCATGGCCTCCGCCGTGTCGGGCTACAAGCGCAGCTTCGGCTCCGACGGCCCGCCGGGCTGCTACGAGGACTTCGAGCATACCGACTATCTCATCGCCTGGGGCTCCAACATGCCGGAACAGCACCCGGTGATGTATTGGCGGCTGAAGGAGGCGCACGAAAAGCGCGGCTTTCCCATCATCGCCGTGGACCCGCGCGTTACCATGCTGGCACAGAACGCCTCCCTGCACCTGCCCATCAACCCCGGCACCGACGTGCCGCTGATGAACGCCATGATGCACGTCATCTTCGCCGAGGGACTGGAGGACAAGGAGTATATCGAGAAGAACTGCACCGGGCTGGAGGAGCTGAAGGCGGAGGTGGCGAAGTGGACGCCTGACCGCGCCAGCCAGATTACCGGCATTCACCCGGACACCATCGTAACCGTCGCCCGCGCCTTTGCCCGCGCCAAGGCGGCGATGCAGGTCTGGACCATGGGCATCAACCAGTCCACCCACGGCTCCGACGGCGTGGTGGGCATCAACAACCTGGCGCTGATCACCGGCAACGTCGGCAAGCCCGGTGGCACGCCGCTGTCCATTACCGGGCAGTGCAACGCCATGGGCACGCGTGAATGGGGCTCCACCTCCGGCCTGCCCAACTTCCGCTACCTGGAGAACGAGGAGCACCGCAAGGAGGTCGCCGCCTTCTGGGGCATTGACGAGGAGTTCCTGCCACGCAAGCGCGGCCTGACCCAGACGGACATCTACAAGGCCATGGAGGCTGGCGAGATCAAGGGGCTGTGGCTGATTGCCACCAACCCGCTCACCTCCCTGCCGGATACCGACCGCGTGCGCCGCGCCATGGAGCAACTGGAGTTCTGCTGCGTGCAGGACTGCTACGAGGACGCCGAATCGACGCAATATGCGCACCTGTATCTGCCTGCCGGCACCTGGGCGGAGAAGCACGGCGTGATGACCAACACCGAGCGCCGCGTCAACCTCGTGAAGCCCATCATCGACCCGCCTGGTGATGCCAAGCCGGACCTGTGGGTGTTCAACCGCCTGGCCGAGCGCTTCAACGCCGAGCGCGAAAGGGAAGGCAAGCCGCCGCTGACGTTCCCCGAAACCGCGCCGGAAGTGTTCGACGAGATGAAGCAGCTCTCCAAGGGCCGGCTTTCCGACTCCACCGGCATGGATCACGAGCTGATCGAGAAGCATCGCGGCATCCAGTGGCCCTATCCGGCGGAGCTGCGCGAGAAGGGCATCCCGCCAAAGAAGGGTGGCGTGCGCCTGTATGAGAAGCCGGCCAGCTTCTGCCACCCGGATGGCCGGGCGAAGCTCATCCCGCTGCCGTGGGAGGACAACAACGAGCACCCGGACGAGGAATATCCCTTCTGGCTGAACACCGGCCGGCTGGTGGAGCACTGGCATGGCCGCAGCAAGACCGGCAAGGTGGCCAACAACAACAAGTTCAGCCCCATTCCGTTCATCGAGATCAACCCCGACGCGGCCCGTGATCTGGGCATCCGGCACGGGGAATACGTGCGCCTCGTCTCGCGCCGGGGTGATGCGGTGGCCATGGCCATGCCCACGGGCCGGGTGCCCTACAACATGGTGTTCATGCCGTTTCACTTCCATAACGCCACCAACCGCCTCACCCTGGGGCTGCTGGATCCACACTCGCGCCAGCCGGCCTACAAGCAGCAGGCGGTGCGCATCGAGAAAATGCCCGACCAGGAGGAAGCCGCCCGCCTGTGCATGGAGATGCGCAAGTTCTGATGCTCTCCCCGTCATCTCCGCGCAAGCGGGGGGCCAGCGGCTGAACGCCACGGGCGACATCGGCAACACGAAGGCAACACACGGAAACCACACCCATGTTCGAGCGCCGCGACAACGAACCGGAATACGCCGTTCTCACCGGCAAGGCGACGAAGGAGAAGACGCAATGGGGTGCCGATATCGAACTGGCACCGGAAGGCTCGCCGCTGCGCGATGAACCCTTCATCGTCAACGGCGACGAGCCGGGGCATAACCTGCGCAACCCCAACCGCTACAAGCAGCACGGCTTCTACTTCAACGCCGACAACTGCATTGGCTGCCACGCCTGCGAGACCGCCTGCGCGGAGAAGAACGGCACTGCCTCGCACATCGCCTTCCGCTCCGTCGGCATCGTCGAGTGTGGCACCTATCCGGCCTATCGGCGCCTGAACATCTCCATGGCCTGCAACCACTGCGAGGACCCGGTGTGCCTGAAGGGCTGCCCGACGCGCGCCTACACCAAGTTCGCCGAATACGGCGCGGTGCTGCAGGACCCTGACATCTGCTTCGGCTGCGGCTACTGCACCTGGGTGTGCCCCTACAATGCCCCGCAGCTCGACCCCGTGGCCGGGCACGTGAGCAAGTGCAACATGTGCGTCGATCGGCTGGAAGTGGGGCTGAAGCCCGCCTGTGTCGCTGCCTGCCTGGGCAATGCGCTGGACTTCGGCGTCATCGAGGAGATCCCGGAAAACCGCGTGCAGGCGGAGCTGTCCATCCCCGGCTTCCCCGACCCGTCCATCACTCATCCCAACATCCGTTTCCAGCAGCTGAAGACGCTGGAGCCGGAGGTGAAGCGGGTCGATTCGGTGCCGGTGAAATACCGGCTGGACGAGGACAAGGGCCGCTACGTGGCGGAAGCCGATCATGACAAGGCCCCGCCGGTGGAGTGGAACCTGAAGAAGCTCCTGACCTCGCACGAGATGGCGCACGTGGCCTTCACCCTTTCCGCGCAGGCGGTGATGGGTGCCTTCGCCCTGCTGATATTCTCGGGCTGGTTCTCCATCGCACCGCTGGCACAGGTGGCAGACAGCGGCATCTTCGCGCCGCTGCTGTGGGTGATGGTGGCGCTCGCCGCCTTCGGCCTGTTCAAGCTGAACATGCACCTGGGCCGCCCGCACCGCTTCTACCGCGGCTTCTACAATCTGAAGTGGTCGCCGGTGAGCCGCGAGATCGCCGGTGTCTCCGCCTTCTTCGCCGGGCTGGTGGGCAGCGCCTTCTTCAGCCTGTTCGACAATGCCTTCACCAGTGTGCTGGGCAATCTTTCCGCGGCGCTGGCGCTGGCCGGAGCAGCTTATGGTGGCTATTACATGTACAAGCTCTACCGCATCCCGGCGCGCCCCTACTGGAACCACTGGCACACCGGTGCCAGCTTCCTCGGCACGGCGCTGTCGCTGGGCAGTCTGCTCATCGGTGTTGCCGCGCTCATCGGCGGCGTGGCTGATGCGGCGCTCATCGGCGCGCTGTCCGGCATCGCCTTCCTCGGCCTGCTGCTGGAGGCCGCCGGCATCATCGTGCAATATCGCCAGCAGCATCAGGCATCGTCCGAGGCTGCCGTCTCGTGGCTGTTCATGACCACCACCTACGGCCGCACCTTCCAGCTGCGGCTGGGCCTGCTGGGCATTGCCGTGCTGCTTTCCGGCGGACTGGCCAGCACTGCACCGCTGGCTGGAGATACGGCCCTGAGCAGCGTGTTGCTGCCGGCATTCCTGCTGCTGGCATTGGTGGCGCTGGCGCAGAGCCTGCTGGGCCGCGCCCTGTTCTTCGCCGTGGTGGTGCCCACCACCATGCCCGGTGCCTACTTCTGGAAGAACCCCGGCTTCATCGAACATGCGCGGGAGGTGGGCCTTGCCGACTGGCCGCAGATCGGCGTGGCTTACGAACAGCACCACAAGTTCGACGTCAAGGAGCTGCTGAAGACCATCCGCGAAACCACGTGGGAGGAGAAGTGGGATCAGTTCAAGCGCATCTTCACTGGCTGAGAACAGCTCTGATCACCTACCGGCTGACTGACCGTCAGGGACAACACCCCTGATGTCCCCCGCGCCCGCCCCTTGTGGCGGGCGCGTTGCCGTCTTGTCAGTGGAGGTCAGCGCTCCCCCTCATCCGCATCCGGCCGCGCCATCCAGCGGATGATGAACATTACCACCGGCAGCCACGCCACCCCGGCAATGGCATGATAGGCCAGCTGCACGAAAAACCCCGGCTCGCGCGCCGCCAGCATGGCCCCGAAGGCCATCATCACCAGCACATAGACCACCAGGAAGCTGAAGGTGATGATGATGCCGATGAACTTCCGCGTGCGTTGTCGCATGATGACCAACAGCCCCCATGTGTTCCGATGCCACCGTCCGATGATGAATACATGCTGAACGAGCGCTTCACCCCTGATTCAGCCCCGCGAGCATATGTTGCCGATGCAATGCAGGCAATGGATTTCGTTCACGTGCACAAGGGAGTCGGGAACCATGCAAGTGTTCGGAAAACGTGCATTGACCGCTGGCATTGGCA
>JALSGQ010000009.1 GCA_026982665.1 Hyphomicrobiales bacterium
TGCCGAACATGGTCATGGAGGCCAGGTCGTATTCGTGATGCTCGTAGTAGATGGCCGGGTCGATGAAGGCCGCCCTTGCCCCGGAGACGATCACGTTGCCGCCCCAGATGTCGCCATGCAGCAGGAAAAGGTGCTCCGGCCCGATGATGAACTCCTCCAGATACCTGCAGAAGCACTCGATGCTCTGAGGCAAGACCGGCGGGAAGCCCTACCCACTCGTGCGTCAGCTCCGCCATGAACAGCTGCTGCTGCTCGCGAAAAAGTCCATCAAGTGTCGTATTTCGGGTTGGGCTGAGTAGAGGGGCCGATGGCGGGTGTCGAACTCAAGCCCGAAGAACGACTGCGCTTGCGACACATCGGTGCCAGCGGCTCGGCCATGCGCCGCTTCTCCAATGCCTGGCGCTGCCTGAACCGGTAAAGTCCATGACCCGCAGGCCAGGCTTCGCGTGGTGCACGTGCGGCACCGATATCTTGTCTTCCAGCCTCCGCAGCATCCGCTCCCCGTCAACAGGCGCTCCGGCCTCGTCCCCTTTCCGCGCCTGCTCATCAGTCAGCGCCACAACCTGGAAAACGGTAGCGGAAGGCCAACACGCTCCATTGTTGTCCGGGACGACACAACCATCGACATTATTTCTTCAACGAAAGAAACAGGGCCGGGAACTGAAGTATCGTGAACATGGCGCGCCAGATCAACAAAAGCAGGGCGGCATGGCACGGTTGGCCTGCCTCATGCACAGTCTCCTGCCGCCTGCCTTATCTTGCCTTGCCCTTTTGCCGGAAGGAACACTACTCATTTCAGCAAGCGGCAGATAGCATCATTCGTCCTTGCAGGCCAAGCTGCATGTCTTTCTTCAGGAAAGACGACGTACACAGAGCCCAAGGCACAGTCTGGCATCAGCAGGACACATCATTACGCTTCAAGCACATTGCAGGTTGCGCAATTCCATACTCGCCTGCCGGCAGCCAAACCGCACAAGCTCTCATGAAAACTGCAAAGTGCCTGGCCGAGCAATGCACCTGCCGAACAGGCTTGCCGCGAAGCCATCAGAACGGCACGTCGTCGTCCAGCTCCTTGGTGAATTCGGGAGCCGGCGCATTTGTTCCGCTTCCTGCCGGGCTGGCGGGTGTTGCGGCGCCACCGGCAGGCATGCCCATGTCCTCTGGCGGGAACGGCTCTGCCACCTCGGCAAAACCCGCCCCGGCAGCACCAGCAGCCGCAGCCGCCGCAGGCGCTCCGTAGCCCTGCTGCATGCCGCTGTTGCGGGAATCCAGCATGGTCAACGTGGCATTGTAGCCCTGCAGCACTACCTCCGTGGTGTAGCGCTCCACGCCGTCCTGCCCCACCCACTTGCGCGTCTGCAACTGGCCCTCCAGATACACCTTGGAACCCTTGCGCAGATATTGCTCCGCTATGCGAGCCAACCCTTCACTGAAAATGACCACGCGATGCCACTCGGTGCGCTCGCGCCGCTCACCAGTGGCGCGATCCCGCCATGTCTCCGAGGTAGCGATGCGCAAATGGGCTATGGGCCGCCCGTCCTGCGTGTGGCGGATCTCCGGATCCGCCCCCAGATTCCCCACCAGTATCACCTTGTTGACGGACCCTGCCATTGCCTGCTCTCCATGTATCTTCACCAGCCGCGGCCAGCACCAGCCATCTTCACCAGCTCATGCGCGCCATTGCGACATGCCTCAGTCATGCGCGGACAAGTGGATTGCTTCAATTCTCGCATGCCCAAGCCCATCATGCCAGCCCTTGCCGGACTTTCTCCCCAGCTTTCGAGTTGCCTCGAGCATATGACAGGATGGAACATATTGTCAACTTCATGAGTGAGCAGCCGTGGATAAACGTGGACTGCTGTTCCTGCCCCTGTGGATAACTGTTCCAAATATGTGTTTTGTCCCTTGTTTTGCCCTTCTGCTGCTTCTCTAAAAAAACTCTTGCGGAACTTTTCTTGAACTGATAATCATGATTCAGTCTTTGAATGATGAAAGGCCGGAAGTCATGCAGGTTGCCAAGCGGGAGGTTCATCATGTTGACGCCGAAGCAGTATGAGCTGCTGCAGTTCATCCATCAGCGCGTGAAGGAACGTGGCATACCCCCCTCCTATGACGAGATGAAGGATGCCCTGGGGCTGCGCTCGAAGTCCGGTATTCATCGACTGATCACGGCGCTGGAAGAGCGCGGCTTCATCCGGCGGCTGCCGCACCGGGCGCGAGCCATCGAGATAGTCAGGCTGCCGGAAACGATGGGAGGCTCGCTGGGCAGCGGGCGCGCTCCATTCATGCCCAACGTCATCGATGGCGGCCTGGGCCGCAGGCCTGACTCGCAAGACGGCCTGGGCAATGTCGAACCTCTGAATGCCGTCAGCGAACCGCCGCGTGCAGTAGTGGTGCCGGTGATGGGGCGGATTGCTGCCGGTGTGCCCATCTCGGCCATTCAGGATCATACGCATGACGTGCTGGCACCCCCCGAGATGCTGGGCAATGGTGAGCACTTTGCGCTGGAGGTGCGCGGTGATTCGATGATCGAGGCCGGCATTCTGGATGGTGATACCGTCATCATCCGGCGCACCAACACGGCGCAGAACGGCGACATCGTGGTGGCACTGGTGGACGACGAGGAGGCGACGCTGAAGCGCTTCCGGCGCAAGGGCGGCTCCATTGCGCTGGAGGCGGCCAACCCGGCCTACGAGACGCGCATCTTCGGCCCCGACCGGGTGAAGGTGCAGGGCCGGCTGGTGGGGCTGCTGCGACGGTATTGAATGCGCTGCGGCCACGCGCCACACGCTGCGTGCGCGTTGTGGACAGCTGCAACGGATGATGCTTGCCGCCATGACCGCACCAACATGCCGCGTGCGCTTTGCGGACAGGCAATCAGGCTGGAACGCAGGCAATGCAGTGAGGCATATGCAGGAAGGCAGATAAAGAGGCGTCCGTTGTCCGACAAGGGGAATGTGCGACAGGGGGAAGCGGCTTTCACCAGCTCGGAGGTGGGTGGCGACTCGGACGTGGACGGGAGGTGGCCTGTTTGTGGGGCATATGGGTGCAACCTGCTTTGGTATGGGTGCGGGCTGCCTTGAGTTGATTGGGGGTGTCTCGAGCGCGGCCTGCCTGCCGAGATGGGTAGAGCGGTCTTCAAAGGTCTGCCGATCATGCGGCATCACGCTTTGCCCGCGCTATACCACGGCATGGCGTTTTGACTGCCCTACGATCACCACATGGCCAGGCCGCACGCCGGGAGCCTGACGGTTCATGCGTGCTGGTCTTGCGGGATGCCTGAAATGCCCCTTGGGTCAGCCCTTTTTCATCTGTGCGGAGCGGGCGGGGTGTGGCAGGTGCCTGTCCAGCAGGGGGCGACCCACCAGGTGAGCAGGGCCAGCGGGAGGAGCAGCCACATGTAGGCGGCGAACCAGGCGGTGAGCAGCGTCATGCCCATGAGCGCCAGCCCCAGCAGTGTGAAACGCCAGCCGGAGGCCACCAAACCGTCCAGCGCCAGGGCGAGGCCCATCAGCAGCATGCTGACGAAGCCTGCAGCAGCGAAGGTGATGCGCCCCTCCCCTACCAGCGCGCGGATGATGAACATGGCAGCCAGCACCAGCAGCCAGAAGGGCACCTGCCGCCAGACGGAGCGCCAGGCACCCTGCTCTCGCCTTGCGCCCTCGCGCGGTGCTCGGCCAACCAGGTGGCAATGATGGAGGCGAGGCCGAACAGGGCGGTGGTGCATATCCAGTAGCGGTAGCCTGTGGCAGGAGTGGCATTGGTGAGCGCCATGCCGACGAAGGCCAGGCCCAGTGCCACGATGAATGCCGCTTCCTCAAGCCAGCGCAACGTGCGGGAGTCGTGTGAGGTTGCATGCTCCGCGGGCTGCTTGTCAGTCGATGTTGACGGTTATCCGCCGGTATCTTGCATCGATGCCGTTTCTGTCGCTCACTGGCTGCCTCGCGTCAGCAGGCTCAGGCTCCATAAATTTGCACGGCATCTGCACGATTTATGCTGTATCTGAAGCGCCCTTTCGCCCTTGCCAATTGCGGACGAAAGAACGCTCAGATTTTGCTTGCGACCCTGCATCTGCCATCCCTCTTCAAGAGCCCTGAGCCTGGTGTCGCTTGTGTGCTCACATCCCCTTCCGCGCGTGCCGGCGGTGGGGGCGCGGGTGGCGGCGCAGGTTGAAATTCGTGCGGGCCTTTCGGCGCGCGGGGCGGATGACGTAGATATCGCGGAAGATGGAGACGGGATAGGCACGCCAGCCGGGTGGCAGCTCGTATGGCTCGCCGTATATCACCTTGCCCGGGTAGAGCGCCCCGTAAATGCCGCTGTCAGCATGTCCGCCGCCAGCGCTGGCCGGCTGTGTGGCGAAGGC
>JALSGQ010000010.1 GCA_026982665.1 Hyphomicrobiales bacterium
TGGCGCTGAAGGTGCCGCTGGTGGTGGATGTCGGCAGCGGCCACAACTGGGAAGAGGCGCATTGACCGGGCAGGCGGCAGGCATCGGTTGATCCGGTATCTGCCAGCCTGTGCAGCAGGCTGAAAACCTTTCTTCACGTTCGATGATACAGTGCCGGTCTTCTGTTCATTGCGCCTGCAGCAGCTGGCGCATCACGCCCAGCGCCGGCAGGGTCAGCAGTGCCGTTCCCAGCAGCCACGCGCCCATGCTGGCAAAGGTGGTGCGCCGCCGGCCATCAGCCTGCGCACGGGCCGCCACATGCTCCACCACGGCCGCCGGAATGCCTGCCAGCATCAGCGTCAGGGTAGAGACCATGAGCTGCGCCAGATACAGCACCAGCGCCGGTTCCGCCGGCAGGAACGGCGGATACCAGCCCCCGGCGAACTTCACCAGCAGGGCGGTGAACGGCGAATGCATGCCGTTGAGCAGGGCAATGAGCAACAGCGGCACCAGCAGCTGATAGGCCACCGCATCGGCCCGTTCATCCGCTGGCGCATCTCCCCGTGGCGTGTCGTTCGGCCCGCGCGGCGGGGTGGGAGTGGCATCCTGTGTCATCACCTCAACCCTCAAGCCGTGGCAGCAGGTCGCCTGCCGCCAGCACCATGAACAGCCCCAGCCGCAGCACCAGCAGCCACAGTGCCGCCAGCAGCAGCAGCATGCGCGGCGGCACGATGGCCGGGGTAATGGCGCGCACGATGCGCACCACCGGCTCGGTCAGCCGCACGAAGGCGCGCCAGATGTAGTTGTCCCAGTTTTCCGGCACGAACAGCGCCAGCACGAACCGCCCCAGCAGCGTCCAGAACAGCGCTGCCAGCACGAAGTTCGGCAGATGAAAATACCAGTAGGCGATCAGCGGGTGGTCCATGCGGCGTCTGACTCCCGATGCGGCTGGGCTGGCAGGGCAGGAACGCCCGATTGCGGAAAAACGGGGCAGGAAAGGCAACCCGCGAGACAGCGCGGCGGAACGCCCCACCCTTGCACCCTTCATGTGCGGCTGCAGGGGCGCACCTGTCAAGCATCGCTTGCATCCGGGGCCTGCTTCCTTATGTTTTGCCGTGAACGGAAATGGCGCTTGCACCCCGGAACTTCCGGCACGCACCGCATGCAGCATGCAAGATGCAAGGCATGGTGAAACGGCCATGAGCACACCACGGATCGGTTCGCTGGCGGAGCTTGATGCCCGCGCCCGCCGCATTTTCGAGCAGCTGGTGGACATCTACCTCGGCAGTGGCGAGCCGGTAGGCTCGCGCACGCTGGCACGGCGGCTGGACTTCAATCTCTCCCCGGCCTCCGTGCGCAACGTCATGGCCGACCTCGAGGAGCTGGGCCTGCTGCACGCGCCCCACACCTCCGCCGGGCGCATGCCCACCGAGCGCGGCCTGCGCTTCTTCGTGGATGCGGTGATGGAAAACGCCGTGCTCGATGCCGAGGACAAGGCGGCGCTGGATGCCCAGCTGGCCGATGTTCCCCCCGGCACCCCGCCCGAGCAGATGCTGGAGCGGGTTTCCACCGCGCTATCCGGTCTGGCGCAGTGTGCCGGGCTGGTGGTAACGCCCACGCACAATCCGCGCATTCGCCAGATCGAGTTCGTGCGGCTGGAGCCGCAGCGTGCCCTGGCCATCCTGGTGGGCGAGGATGGCAGCGTGGAAAACCGCGTCATCAACGTGCCGGCGGATCTGCCCACCGCCAGCCTGCAGCGTGCCGCCGCCTTCCTCAACGAACGCCTCAGCGGTCTCGGCATGCGCGAGATGGGCCAGCGCATCGCCGCCGAGCTTGACGTGCTGCGGCGCGAGATAGACGCGCTGGCCGCCGATGCCGTGGCCGGCGGGCTGGCCACCTGGGTGGGCAGCGGCGAGGACAAGCGCCTCATCGTGCGCGGGCGCGCCAACCTCATTGCCGACGAGGCTCTGCTGTCGGACCTGCAGCGCCTGCAGCGCCTGTTCGCCGACCTGGAAGAGAAGCGCGCCCTGCTGGAGCTGCTGTCGCTGGTGGAGCAGGGCGAGGGCGTGCGCATCTTCATCGGGCGCGAGAACCCGTTGTTTTCCCTCTCCGGTTCCTCGCTCATCGTCGCGCCCTATGGCGACGAGGAACACCAGGTGGTGGGTGTGCTGGGTGTCATCGGCCCCACGCGCCTGCCTTATGCCCGTATCATCCCGGTGGTGGACTATGCCGCGCGACTGGTTTCGCGCATGCTGTCATGAACCGCTGCGCCAAAGGTGCCGTTCATTGCAGGTCGGCAGCCGTCTGGCCCCTTGATTTTTCCCGTGGCGCTCCTGATATGCAGCAGCGGAGCGAAGGATATGGACGTGCCACAGCAGTAGTCAGGAGAAGCCATGAGCAACGACAACAAGTCAGGCTGGACGCAACCGCCGGCGGAGGATGCTGACGAAAACGCCGCACATGCGCAGGAACAGGCGGCACAGCAGCCACCGGCAGCAGGGGAGGCGCAGCAGGCCGATACCGAACCCCCGGCGGAGGATGACGAGCTGGCCCGCCTGCGGGCCGAGAATGCCGAGCTGAAGGACAAGTATCTGCGCGCGCTGGCCGACATGGAAAACCTGCGCCGGCGCTTGCTGCGCGAGAAGGAGGAGGCGGTAAAGCACGCCTCTGCCGACCTTGCGCGCGACATGCTCACCGTCTGCGACAACCTGGGCCGCGCCATCGAATCGGTGCCGCCGGAGCGGCGCAACGAGCACGAGCTGCTGGCCAGCCTGCTGGAGGGCGTGGAGATGACGCTGAAGAGCATGCTCGATGCCTTCGAGCGCCATCACATCCGCCGCATTCCGGCGCACGGCGAGCGCTTCGACCCCAACGTGCACGAGGCCATGTTCGAGGTGCCCACCAGCGAGGCCGAGGCCGGCACCGTGGTGCAGGTGGTGCAGGAGGGATATACCCATCACGACCGCGTATTGCGCCCTGCCCGTGTCGGGGTTGCCAGCACGGCCAACACCGAAGGCGGTGATGCCGGCAACGGCTGACCAGCCAGCCCGAACGGTGCAGGATCACGCGTGCATTGCCGCTGAAGGCAACAGGGCGTCTGTCCTCCCGGCAATCCCGCCAGTGGCGCAAAAACACGCAGGCCGGCTCCCGTCATTGCGGAGCCGGCCTGTCGGCATCAGGCGCAGGTCTCATGAAAACGGCACATGCAGCACAAATCATGCAGGGGGCCGAGACTGTGGTTGTTCTTCCATTCCCTCGCCCAGGTAGGCTGCCTGCACTTCTGCATTGGCGCGCACCACCTCTGGCGGGCCGGAGGCAATGATGCGCCCGTTCACCAGCACCGACACGGTATCGGCCAGCGCGAATACCGCATCCATGTCATGCTCCACCAGCAGCATGGCGTGATGCCCCTTCAGCTGCATCAGCCGTTGCGTCATCTCGGCCGATTCGGCGGCGGAAAGCCCGGCCATCGGCTCATCCAGCAGCAGCAGCGCAGGTGAGGCCGCCAGTGCCAGCACCAGCTCCAGTTGCCGCTGTTCGCCATGCGAAAGGGCGAGCACGTCATCGTCGGCGCGCCGTGCCAGCCCCGCCTCTTCCAGCAGCGCCCGCGCCTGCGAGGCAAATGGTTCCTGCCGCCGCACGTTGCCCCACATGCGCCAGGGCGAGGCGCTGCGCCCCAGCACCGCCAGCAGCACGTTGTCGAACACGCTCAGGCCGTTCAGCAGGGAAGTGATCTGGAACGAGCGCGCCAGCCCCAGCCGCGCCCGCGCATGCACCGCCAGCGTGGTGATGTCCTGCCCGTTCAGGAGGATGCGCCCGCCATCGGGGATGATCTCGCCGCAGATCTGCGCCAGCAGCGTGGTCTTGCCCGCGCCATTGGGGCCGATGAGGGCATGCACCGTGCCCTGCCGCACCTCAAGGTCGATGTCCTGCGCCACCTGCAGCCCGCCGAAGGCCTTGCGCACCCCCCGCACCTGCAGCACCGGCTGGCCGTCCTGCACCCTGTCCTGCCGCCTGCTCATGGCCTGCCTCCCCGCTGCAACACCCCTGCCTGCCACAGGGCGATACCGATGAGCAGCAGGCCGAAGGGCAGGTGCCAGTAAAGGGTGAGGGAAGACAGCCATTCCTCCAGCAGCACAAAGGCGGCAGCACCCGTGAGCGGCCCCAGCCAGCGCCCCGCCCCTCCGAGAATGACCATGAACAGCAGTTCGCCCGAATGCGTCCACTCGGCCATCGCCGGTGAGACGAAGGTGGCGTGGTTGGCCGAAAGCCAGCCCGCCACCGCCGCCAGCATGCCGCCGATGACAAAGGCGGCAAGCAGCACCGGGCGCACCGGCCAGCCCAGCGCCCACATGCGCTCGGGCCGCGCCTTGCAGCCCATGAGCACCAGTCCGAAGCGCGAGCGCTGCACCATGCGAAACAGCATCAGCCCCGCCACAAGCGCCGCCACTGCAAGCCAGTGGAGCTGCGCCGCATCGTCAAGGTCAAGCCCCGGCAGTTGCGAGCGCACATCCAGGCTCATGCCGTCATCGCCGCCATAGGTTTCCAGCCCCTGCAGCAGGTAGAACAGCATCTGCGAGAAGGCCATGGTGAGCATGATGAAGTGAATGCCCCGCGTCTTCAGCGCCAGCGCACCGGTGATGAGGGCGAACAGCCCGCCGGCGGCAACCGCCAGCAGCAGGTGCAGCAGGCCGTTGTCCGTGGCCAGCCAGCCGCCACCGCCATACAGGGAGTGGTAAATGGGAATGGCCGTGGCATAGGCACCGATGGCCAGGTAGGCAGCGTGGCCAAAGGAGGCCAGCCCACCCACCCCCAGCAGCAGGTTCAGACCCACCGCCGCCAGCGCCAGGATGGCCAGCCGCGTGGCCACGTCCAGCCAGAACGGTGCAGCCAGCCATTGCGCCAGCAATGGTGCCGCCAGCAGTGCGGCCAGCAGCCCCCACTCCAGCACCGCCACCATGCCGCGCAGCGGAAGTCTCATCAGTGCCGCCCCCGTGTCGGTGGCGGAAACAGCCCCGCCGGCTTCCAGATCAGCACCGCCGCCATCAGCAGGTAGATGCTCATGGAGGAAAGCGCCGGCGCGGCGGTTTCCGCCAGCTCCAGCGGCAGCACCGCGGCAAGCGCATCATCCAGGAAGGCCCGCCCCAGCGTATCCAGCATGCCCACCAGCAGCGCCGCGAAGAAGGACCCTTTCAGCGACCCCAACCCGCCGATGATGATGATGACAAAGGCGATGATGATGTATTCCACCGCCATGCCCAGCGATGCCTCGGCAATGGGCACCATCAGGGCCCCGGCCAGTCCGGCCAGTGCCGCGCCCAGGGCAAACACGGCCACTCTCAGGGCATCCACCGGTGCGCCCAATGCCGCTGCCATGTCGGCATTGGATGCCACCGCCCGCAGCTGCATGCCCAGCCGCGTGCGCTGCAGCAGCAGGTGCAGTGCCAGCGCCACCATCAGCCCGATGACGATGATGAACAGGCGGTAGGCGGGCAGTTGCACGGCCTCGCCCAATGCCACCTGCCCGCGCAGCCAGCCCGGCAGCACCACGCCCATCCCTTGCGTGCCCCAGATCATCATGGCCACGGCAGAGCAGGCCAGCAACACGCCGAAGGTGGCCAGCACCTGCGCCAGGTGCAGCGCTGCCGGCGTCAGCCCGGCCCGCTGCAGCGGGCGCGCCAGCAGCAGTTCCAGCGCCATGCCGAGCAGCGCCAGCAGCGGCAGCATCAGCACAACACCCAGCAGCCAGCCGCCGGGCACCCCCTGCAGCATGCCGGCAATGCTGGCGGAGATGAAGGCACCGAGCATGACGAAGGCCCCGTGCGCCAGGTTGACGAAATCCAGCACGCCGAAGATGAGCGTCAGCCCGGCGGCGACAAGAAACAGCAGCAGGCCCAGCTGCACGCCATTGAGCAGCTGGGTGATGATCAATGCGGCCTCGGCGCTCACGGCTCGGCCTCCACCCTGTGCGGCATCACTTCAGCGGACAGTCCTTTGCATACGGGTCCTGATGCTTCTCGTAGATCCTGCCGACGGTGCGCAGCGTCCACTCGCCCGCATCGTTCTGCACGACTTCGCGGATGTGGAAGTCCTGGATGGGGAAATGGTTGTTGCCATAGGTGAAGGAGCCGCGCACCGAGCCGAAGTCGGCCCTTTTCATCGCCGCGCGGATGGCATCCGCATCATCCAGGTTGCCCTTTGCCCCTTCCACGCCGGCGCGGATGAGGTTGATGGCATCATAGGCCTGCGCCGCGTAGAAGCTGGGGGTGCGGCCATACTTCTCGCGGAAGTCGGCAACGAACTTCGCGTTCACCGGATTGTCGAGATCCGGGCTCCAGAAATGCGGGCTTTGCCGGCCCAGGATGTCCTTCATGCCGGCCTGCTTCAGCTTCGGCAGGGAGAGGGCATCGAGCATGAACACGGTAAACAGCTGCATGTGCTGTTTCAGCCCCGCCTGCTCGAACTGCTTCAGGAAGGCCACGCCGGCCTTGCCGGGGTAGAAGGCGAACAGCGCCTCCGCCCCGGAGGCCCTTGCCTTGGCCAGCTCGGCGGAGAAGTCGAGCTGCGCGTCCTTGCCCCACTTCGTCAGGTCGCGGCCCAGCACCTTGCCCTTGAAGGTGCGCATCACGCCGGCCATCATGTTCTTGCCGGCGGTGTAGTTGGGCACCATGATGTAGGCCGACTTGATGCCGCGCCGGTTCATCAGTTCGCCCACCGCCATCGGCAGCTGGTCGTTCTGCCATGAGGCGGAGAAGAAGTTCTGGTGGCACAGCTTGCCGGCAAGAGGGGCCGGGCCGGCATTGGCGGAGATGAGGAAGGCCCCGGCATCCAGCGCCGGCTTGCGCGAGGCCATCAGCACGTGGCTCCAGATGTAGCCGGTGAGAAAGCGCACCTTGTCCTGCTTCACCAGCTTCACCGTCTTCTGCCGGCCCACGTCGGGGCGAAAGCCGTCATCTTCCACGATCAGCTTCACCGGCAGCCCGGCCATCTTGCCGCCCATGTGCTCGATGGCCAGCTTTGCGGCATCCACCATGTCGCGGCCGATGATGCCGGCCGGTGTGGTCAGCGTGGTAACGAAGCCGATGCGCACTTCCCGCGCGTCTGCGTCCGTGCCCTGCTGTGCCTGCGCTGTTGGCGCACCGGCACCGGCAGCAGCGGCAACAACGGTTGCGCTCAGCACACCTGCCGAAACGAGGCTGGCAAGATGGCGAAACGGAAACTTGCGGGGCATGTGCTCTCTCCCTTGCTGTTGAGATGACAATGCAGGCTGGATGTGCATGACCGCTGCAGGGCCCTTGCGCCGTTTTCCGGCATGCGCCCCACCCCTGTGGCCGGATGCAGCATGACGCTGCCCGCCACTCACA
The DNA here is from genome assembly GCA_026982665.1 of Hyphomicrobiales bacterium. Taxonomy (GTDB): domain Bacteria; phylum Pseudomonadota; class Alphaproteobacteria; order Rhizobiales; family Aestuariivirgaceae; genus Thermopetrobacter. Next base: position 7,344 of record JALSGQ010000010.1, read on the forward strand.
GCCCCATACATCAACAGGCACGACAAGACCAACCACCGAAAGTTGAATATTGCGACACGAAATGCAGCTTTTGAATGCGAATGCCAAGCCATCAACCTGCCGGTGGCATGGTCAGGCTCGCCACGGTGCAGCGGCTTTGCTGATGATGAGAGGTGTGCAAGAGCAGGGAGGGGGAAATGACACCACTCCTCGTGCTAGCCGTCCTTCATCCGCTCCTTCAGCATGCTCTCGACGATGCCGATGGTGTGGCGCATCTCGTCGATGGCGATATCGATCTCCGCCCGCCGTTGCAGCAGCACATCCAGCTGGCGGCGCATTTTCTCCAGTGATTCGCGCATCTGCTCCACCTGCCCGTCGCGCAGGTGGAACAGCTCCAGCATCTCGCCGATCTCCGCCAGCGTGAAACCGGCCTTCTTGCCGCGCAGGATGACTTGCAGCCGCTGCCGGTCGCGCCCGTCATAGATGCGCATCATCCCCTTGCGCCGCGGCTGCAGCAGGCCTTTCTGTTCATAGAAGCGCAAGGCGCGGGCGGTAACACCGAATTCCGCGCACAGCTCGCCTATCGTCCACGTCCGGCGTTTGTCGCCATCGCTGTTGCCGTCGCCATCCTCATCAGACATGACGCCGTGATCCTTTCCCGGTTTCGGGAGAGGCTTGATCCATGTTGATGCTCTTTGACCGAGCGGCAGCCTTGCCGGCTCCGAGCGATGCGCCTCCCCTCTGGTTGCGTCATGCGGCCCCGTTCCCTGCTCACGGTTAATCAATTGTTTACCAAAATTGTCAACGTTTGTGGGGTGGAAATGTGGCCGCAGCCCTGCCGCGGCGGCAGCAGCGGCAAAAGATGCGGCAAAAGATGTTGCAGGGTGCGCCGGGAACGGCGGCAGCCCGCGTTCGGAAAGGCAAGTCGAATCATGGCCGTTGTGCAGGATGGAGGCAGACGGCGCGACGAGAAGGTGATGCGCAAGCTGCGTGCACAACTGCACGATCTGCTGGCGCAGGCGGAAAATGAGCAGGACAACGGCGGCACGGGCACCGGCAAGGCCGCTGCGTCCGCAGGACGGGCTGCTGGAAAGGCGCAGCCGTCGGGCAACCAGAGCGGGGAGCAGGAAACGATGTCGGCGCAGGCGCAGCAACACGCACGCGATGGTGGCTTCGAGGTGCTGGTGAGCGAGCAGCTGGCGCGTATTACCGACCAGCTGGCGGCGCTGGGCCGGCGGCTGGACGAGGAGCGCGCCTTCGCCCCGCAGCGGCCGGAAGAGGTGCCCGGCTATGCCGAGCTGAAGACGGCGCTCTACAACCTGGTGGAGCACCTGGAGCTTGCCGAGGGGCGCACGGCGGAGGCCATCAGCGGCCTGCGCGACCGCCTGGAGGAAGTGGCCGAGCGCACCTCCCGCGCGCTACAGCTGGCGCAGCAGGAAGGCAGGGTGGATGACGAGGCCCTGCATGTGCTGCAGCAGCGCATCGAGACGCTGAACGAGCGCATGCAGCGCCTGGAGGAAGCGCCTCCCGCCGCGCCGGACAGGGAACAGTTGACACAGCTGGTGAGCGAGGAGCTGGACCAGCAGCTGGCCAGCCGCACGCAGCAGACCGAGCAGCGCATGGCGGCAATGGTTTCGCGCCTGCAGGAGAAGCTGGAGGAGCTGGCCGGCGGCGTGATGGACATCGATCGCCTGCGCACCGACGTGGAGCGGGTGGAGGCACAGCTGCAGGAGGTTGGCGCGCAGGTGCAGCAGTGTGCCTCCGTGCAGCAGGTGGAGCGCATCGAGGCCAGCCTGCGCGACCTTTCCGCTCGCGTGGAGGAAAAGGCGGATCGCGCCGACATCGATACCTTGCGCCAGCGCCTTGATGAAATGGCCGAGCGCCTGCAGCAGGCGCGTGCGGCTGCCACGCCGGTGGATGATGCCCGCATCCGCGCCCTGGAAGAGCAGGCGCTGCAATTGCGCGCGCTGGTGGAGAACGAGCTGGGCGAATCGCTGGTGCTGATGGGCGAGCGCCTGGCCGCCCATGACGAGCGCCTGCAGGCGCTGGCGCAACAGCCTTCCGCACCTGCTGCGGCAGACGAGGAGCGCCTGCAGCGGCTGGAGCAGGCCATCGCCACGCTGCAACAGGCGGTGGAGAAGCAGGAGGCGCAGGCAGTCTCGCCAGCAGCCGCACCGGAAGCTGCCGAGGAGGCGGTGCGCGAGATTGCCGTGCTGAAGGACGGGTTGCAGGACCTGGAGCGCATGGCGCGCGAGACCGATCGGCACACCCGCGAGATGCTCACCACCATGCAGGAGGCCCTGGCCGAGGTGGTGGAGCGGCTGGTGGCGCTGGAAGAGGCTCCGCGCGCCTCTGCCGGCAGCACCCACGCCGCTGGCGTGCAGGATGGTGTATCGGCTGCAATGGCATCGGCTGCAATGGCATCGGCTGCAACGGAGAAGGAGCCGGAGAACCTCTCGGCGCAAACGCTGCTGGCAGAGGTGGCTCCGGACACCACCGCCACACCTGCCCCGCAGGTGGCGCGGCAGGCCGCATCGCCACAGCAGCAGGGCAAGGCATCCGGCAAGGATATGGCCGCGGAAGTGGCGGCGGCCATTGCCGGGCTGGAACCGGGGCAGGACGCTCCTGTCCCGGCCGATGACAAGCCGCAGGTTTCGGCCATGGCAGGTGCGGACAACGGCATCCACGATGCCGCCGGCATGATGTCCGCCACCATTGCCCCTGCTGCGCCTTCTGCAGGTTCCTCTGCCGCCGGGCCGGATGCAGGTCCGGCCACCGATGACTTCATTGCCGCTGCCCGCCGCGCGGCACTGGCCGCCAGCGCCGAGCCGGCAGGCATCAGCAGCAAACAGAAGAAGGAAGGCGCACCTTCCAGCCTGTTCGGCCGCCTGTTCGGCCGCAAGCCGGCGGCCGCGGAAGAAGGGAAGGCGGAGCATGGGAAGACGCAGCCGGCAGCCGCGCCAGCCACTGCTGGTGATGCCGATGAAGCATCCAGCGTGCGTTCACTGTTTGGCGGTCTGAAACGCCGTGGCAAATCCGCAAATGACGCCGTGGCTGATACCGCGGATGCCGCCGGGAGCATGCCTGCACGGGCCGCTGGTGGTTCGCGCAAGCGCCTGCTGCTGGTCGGGCTGGTGATGCTCTCTGCCGCCGCCGTGCTGCTGATGCGCCAGCAACAGGCACCGAAACCGGCTGCGCAACCGGCTGCCGTGCAACAGCAGGCAGAACAGGCTGGCCGGCAAGCCGATGACGCTGCCCAGCCGTCGCAAGAGTCGGCCATCAGGATACCGCGGAAGGAAAAGGCCTCTGGCAGCGGCGAGGAAGAACAGGGCAAGCGCCAGAGCTTCAATGCAGCACCCGGCAGCACCGGCCTGTTTGCCCCTGCCACCGGCACGCCCATTCACACCGCCAGCCTTTCGGCCATCGGCGCGGCGGGCAATGGCGCGGCCGCAACGTCGACAGGTGCAGCCGCAGCACAAGGCATGCCCTCCACTGCCAAGGCTGATGTCAACGGAGCTGCTGCCGGCAATGATGCCGCGGATAATGCGGCACGTTCGGCGAGCCTTGCACCCCTGCCGGAAGGCCTCGGCCCCGCTGCCCTGCGCAATGCCGCCATCAATGGCGATGGCAAGGCCGCTTACATCATCGCCCTGCGCTACCTGAAGGGCGAGGGCGTGAAGCGCGACATCGAGGCCGGTGTGCGCTGGCTGCGCACCGCGGCGGAAAAGGGCGTGGTGGTGGCCATGTATCGCCTGGGCCTGATGCACGAACGCGGCCTTGGGCTGCCACGCGATCTCATGCAGGCCCGTATCTGGTATGAGCGTGCCGCCCTGCGTGGCAACGTGCGCGCCATGCACAATCTCGCCGTGCTGCTGGCCTCCGGCAGGCTGCAGGAAGCAGATGCCGAAAAGGCCGCCTACTGGTTCCGCAAGGCCGCCACGCACGGCGTGCGCGACAGCCAGTTCAACCTGGCGGTGCTGTATCATCGTGGCGATGGCGTGCCGCGCTCGCTTGCCGATGCCTGGTTCTGGTATTCCGCCGCTGCCGCGCAAGGGGATTCTGCCGCCGCCGAGCAGGCGAGGAAACTGGCCGAATACCTGCCACCGGCGCAGTTGGCGGAAATGCGCAGGAAATTCGCCGCCTTCACCCCCACGCCGCCCATTCGCAACGCCAACACCGTCATCATCGACCGGCCCGAATGGCGCGGCGGCACCAGCCGCTTGAGCAACGCCGCGGCCACTGCCGGCGCTGCTGCCGCCACGCAGGCCGCGGCCGACATGCCGCAGGGCAAGGCGCTGGTGAAGGAGGTGCAGCGGCTGCTGAAGCGCATCGGCTATGACGTCGGGCCGGTGGACGGCATCATGGGCAACCGCACCGCCAACGCCATCCGCCTGTTCCAGTTGCAGAGCCGCCTGCCGGTGAACGGCACGCCGGATCACGCCCTGCTGCAGCGCTTGCGCCAGCACGTGGGCGATGCCTGAGGCTGCTTGCGGCCATCGATGAAGCCGGTCTTGTCCTGCCTCGCGCACAAGCGGCAACGCCCGGGCCTGATGGACTCCACGGCAACCGTGCGCTGAAGCAATGCTGCATCAAGCGGGCTTGCGGCTTTTCAGCAGCGTGTCAGACCTCTATCATGCCGGGCATGCATGACTTGACCTCAAGCCGATGTGCCGATGTCCGGCATCACGATGCCCGGCACGGCATCACCCGCCGGGCAGATCTGCTGGCGGCCACGCCGGCGCTGCTGGCATTGCTGCTGGCATTCGCCCAGCCGCAGCAGCGGCTGCTGTGGCTGGCGCTGCTGCTGTTTGCCGCCGTGCTCGCCAGCCTGTTTGCGCCCGTGTGGTCATCCCGCGGCCATTGGCGCATCGCGCCGCCTCCGGTGTTGCAAGGCGGGCGCGCCATGATGCGCCGTGCATTGCTGCTGCTTGCACTGCTGGCGATGCCCGCCAGCCTGTTGCTGCCGTTGCCGGTGGGGCTGTTGCTGCTGCTGGCGCTGCGCATGGGCTGGGCCATGTGCGGCCCCACCCGCATGCCGGGGTTCATGTTCATCGATGTTGCGCTGCTGGCCGCCAGCCTGCTGGCGCTGCTGCCATCGGCGGGTGGATGACCGGCCGTGTGCCGGAAGTGCATTCCGCCATGCAAACCGGCACCACGGGGTGAAAAACGCCCTGCCACGCACCTTTGCGCAGGCTGTTCGGCATTCTACCATTGCGGTATTCGAATTGGTTCATCCAGCAGGGCGTCAACGGCAATACACCGGCGGCAGGAAGATCATGCACAAGTCCGAACAGCGCCTGCCCGGCAGGCACGACATCTTCGAGAAGACCACCGAGGGCGTGCGCGTGCGGGTGCGGCCGGAGTTCCGCGACGACCAGTCGGATCCGGCGAACGGCTATTACGTCTGGCTCTATCACGTGGAGATTGCCAACACCGGGCAGGAGACGGTCATCCTGCGCACACGGCACTGGATCATCACCGATTCGCAGGGACGCATCACGGAGGTGCGCGGTGCTGGCGTGGTCGGCGAGCAGCCCATCCTGCGCCCCGGCGAGCGCTTCGAATACACCTCCGGCACGCCGTTGAAGACCCCCAGCGGCTTCATGCGCGGCTTCTACGAGATGGAGACGGAGGACGGCCGCCGCTTCCTGGTGGAAATTCCGGCCTTCTCGCTGGACAGTCCCCACGCCGAAAACCGCCTGCACTGAAACGCCCGGCCCGACAGGCCGAAGGCTCTCCCCGCATGCCCGGCTTTACTGGCTGGCCCACAGGATGCGTGCCATCCACACGACAGCGGACGGATGCACGTCCACCTCCCCGTATTCCGGGTTCAGAGACGCCAGCGTGATGCGCTCCGCCGTGCGCCGCTTCAGCAGCTTGGCCATCACCTCGCCGCTTGCAAGCCGCACCACCACCCGGTCGCCCACATGGGTGCGGGTATTGGGCGAAACGACGATGATGTCGCCATCGCGATAGACCGGCTGCATGCTGTCGCCCGTGATGCGCAGGGCATAGGCATTCTCGTCGGCAATGCCGGGCACCTCCACCTCGTCCCAGCCGCTGCCGGCGGGAAAGCCGGCATCGTCGAAATATCCCTCGCCACCGGCCCTGGCCAGGCCAATCAGCGGAAGGCGCGTGCGCAAGGGAGGCCGCCGCGCCACCAGCCGCGCGAAGTCTTCCAGCGTCGTGCCGGTGGCGGAAAGCACCTTGGCGATGCTCTCCGTCGAGGGCCAGCGCGGGCGGTCGTTGGCGGTGATGCGCTTGGAGCGGTTGAACGAGGTGGGATCCAGCCCCGCCTGCCGCGCGAGGCCAGAGGTGGAAAGCCCGTGATTGCGGGCCAGGGTGTCTATGGCCTGCCAGATATCCGCATGTGAAAACATGGCATGAAAAAGCAATGCGCCCTTCCCCAAGGTGAACATTCCCCATGCCGCCACGGCACACGGCCGTCGCGCAGGCGCGATATTAGCCATCATTCAATCTGCTGTCGAATCGCTGCATGCCGATTTCCCCGGGTGGTGGCAGTGCGTCATCACCGGCATGCCTGCTCTTCCGCAACGCACCGGCAGGGGCCGCATCCGTGGGCAGGAGTGCATGTGGCTGAACGGCCGCTGCCATGGCCGCAACGGCAGCAGCCCGCTCAGCGGGAGGAGGACGATTGCAGCATCTCGGCAATGGATTCACGCACCACGGTAAACTGCCCGGCCGGGCGGTAGCGCTCGAGATACGGCGGCACCACGGCCTCGATGCCCTCCGGCTCCAGCCCCAGCCCCTCCAGGGTGCGCCCTTCCCGCACCGCCTGTTCGCTCACCACGTTGTCGCGCTGAAGCATCTTCACCTGATCCGGTGTCAGCGGCGCGCCGGGCAGGAACTGCATCGGCCATGCCATTACCTTCGCCAGGCCAAAGGGAACGGGCAGCAGCAGCCGGCGCCGGCGGATGACGCGCAGCATGAAGCGCATCAGCTCGCGGAAGGTGAACACCTCCGGCCCGCCCAGTTCCAGCGTCTGCCCGCGCGCCTTGCCGCTTTCCACCAGCAGCCGCACCGCCTCGGCCACATCACCCACGTAAACGGGCTGAAAGCGCGTCTTGCCGCCGCCGATGAGCGGCAAAGCCGGAGACAGCCGCGCCATGGCGGCAAAGCGGTTGAAGAACTCGTCCTCCGGCCCCACCACGATGGACGGACGCAGGATCACCGCATCGGGGAAGGCGCGCCGCACCGCCTCCTCGCCCGCCGCCTTGCTGCGGGCATAGGCAGCAGGCGAATCCCTGTCCGCTCCCAGCGCGGAAACATGGATGAAATGCGCCACGCCGGCAGCCTTTGCCGCCTCTGCCGCTGCCTGCGCACCCTTCACGTGCACTGCCTCGAAGGTCTGCTGTCCGCGCTCGGCCAGGATGCCGACGAGGTTGAGCACCGCCTGCGAACCTTCCACTGCCCGCTTCACCGAGGCGGCATCGCGCACGTTGGCCTGCACGAAGCCGATCTGCCCCGGTGCCCCCAGGGGTTGGAGGAACAGCGCCAGGTCCGGCCTGCGGCAGATGACGCGCACCCGCCAGCCGGCGGATGCCAGCGCCGCCACCACGTGCCGCCCGATGAAGCCCGAGCCACCAATGACGCTGACGATCTCCTGACGAAACGGACGATGCCACTGCTGCATGCGCTTTCGCCTCCCTGTCGTGTCGCACGCATTGCTGCGCGCATGAATGCGGATCCCGGAACCTTGAAACTGCTTCTTTCTGCATAGCGTCATATGCGGCGACTGAAAAGCACCTGTGCGTTTGCGTCGCCCCCTTGACTTTTCGCTCCGGCGATAATAGATGCATCTGCGCAAGATGCCCGGGTGGCGGAATTGGTAGACGCGCTGGTTTCAGGTACCAGTGGCCATTGCGGCCGTGGAAGTTCGAGTCTTCTCCCGGGCACCATTCGTTAGGGCCTTTGCCGGGAACCGCCAGCTGGCAGGCTGGCGGTTTTTTCATGTGGCGCAACGCTGGGGATCACATCATGACCATCCGCCTGTTCAAGCATGACCTGCCCGACGATATCGACCTCGGCAACGAAGTGGCGGTGGATACCGAGACGCTGGGGCTGAACCCGTATCGCGACAAGCTGTGCGTGGTGCAGCTCTCTTCCGGCGATGGCAACGCCGTGCTGGTGCAGCTCGATCGCGAGACATACGAAGCCCCCAACCTGAAGCGCCTGCTGGAAGATGCGAACGTGATGAAGATCTTCCACTATGCGCGCTTCGACATGGGCGTGCTGAAGCACTGGCTGGGGGCTGACGTGGGACCGGTGTGGTGCACCAAGATCGCCTCGAAGCTCGCCCGCACCTATACCGACCGCCACGGGCTGAAGGACCTGGTGCGCGAGATGCTGGGCGTGGACATGTCCAAGCAGCAGCAGAGTTCGGACTGGGGCACGCCGGTGCTCTCCGAGGCGCAGAAGCAGTATGCCGCAGCGGACGTGCTCTACCTGCACGAGCTGAAGCAGCGGCTGGAGATGATGTTGCGCCGCGAGGGGCGGCTTCATCTGGCGGAGGAATGCTTCCGCTTTCTGCCCACGCGCGTGGCGCTGGATCTTGCCGGCTGGGCGGATGTGGACATCTTTGCCCACTCGTGAAGCCCCTTGCGATTGTGTTATGCTGCACGGCAGTGGTGAACCTGCTGGTCAGAGAACATGCCCGAGCCCCATGCATCCGAACAGCGCATCCGCGCCCGCACCGATGCCATCCTGCAGCGGCTGCTGCAACTGCACCCGAAGCGCATCGACCTGACGCTGGGGCGCATGCGGCGGCTGATGTCCGCGCTTGGCCACCCGGAGCGCCACCTGCCGCCGGTCATTCACGTTGCCGGCACCAACGGCAAGGGCTCCACCATCGCCTTCATGCGCGCCATCGCCGAGGCAGCGGGCCTGCGCGTGCACACCTACACCTCGCCGCACCTGGTGCGCTTTGCCGAGCGCATCATGCTGGCTGGCGAGACGGGCGCGCAGCCCATTGCCGAGCCGTGGCTGGCAGAGCTGCTGGAGGAGTGCGAGGCGGCCAATGCCGGCGCGCCCATCACCTTCTTCGAGATCACCACCGCTGCGGCCTTCCTCGCCTTCTCGCGCCGCGAGGCCGACCTGCTGCTGCTGGAGGTAGGCCTGGGCGGCCGGCTGGACGCCACCAACGTGGCCGAGGGTGTTGCCGTCAGCGCCATTGCGCCGGTGGCGCTGGATCACCAGGAGTTCCTGGGCGACAACCTGCGCCAGATCGCGCAGGAAAAGGCCGGCATCATCCGTGAAGGCGTGCCGGTGGTCATCGGCCCGCAGCCCGATGATGCCTATCATGCCATTGCCGAGCGCGCGCGGGCGCTGCATGCACCATTGTTCGCTGCCAACCGCGACTGGCAGGTCTTCGAGCAGCACGGGCGGCTGGTATGGGAAGACGAATCGGCGCTGCACGACCTGCCGCTGCCGGCGCTCACCGGGCGCTTTCAGGTGGACAACGCCGGGCTGGCCATCGCCGCGCTGCGCCGCCTGGGGGATGGACGCATCAGCGAGGAGGCCATCGCCCGCGGGCTGAGGCGCGCGCGCTGGCCGGGACGCATGCAGCCGCTGCGCGAAGGGTTGCTGCGGCTGTTCGTCAACCCCGATGACGAGCTGTGGATCGACGGCGGCCACAACCCCCACGCCGCGCAGGCGCTGGCCTCCACGCTGGCCGACCTTGACGAGGTGGCACCGATGCCCATCGTGCTGGTGGTCGGCATGCTGAACAATCGCGATGCGCAAGCCTGGCTCGGCCATTTCACCGGGCTGGTATCACAGGTCTATGCCGTGCCCATCCCGGGGCAGGAGAATGCCCACGACCCGGTGGACATCGCCGCCGCCGCCTGCCGTGCCGGGCTGTCGGCGCAGGCGGTGCCGACGCTGGAAGAGGCGCTCAGGCAGGCCGCGCGCCTGAAGCCCGACGCACCGGTGCGCATCGTCATTGCCGGCTCGCTCTATCTCGCCGGTCATGCGCTGGCCCGCAATGCCGAGGAAGAGGCGGATGCGGCGCGCGAATGAGATGCCGCAAGGCGACTCACGCTGCCGATTTTTTCACATTCAATGACTGGAATATGTGATTAATGATTGTGCATTCTGGTGTTATCTGAACATTATTTATGCATCCGCATCTGGCTGGCAGGGCTGCCGTGATTCCGAATCAGCCTGATTCGCAACGCTTTTTTAATGATTCCCCGACTTTGGCACGCTCCTTGATTCCCTCAGGCAACAGCGCATGGAATGGCTCCGTGCGTGGGAAGGAGGAGATGTTCCATGAAATACATCATTGCCATCATCAAGCCGCACCGGCTGGAGCAGGTGCGTGAGGCGCTGGCCTCTCTCGGAGTGGAGGGCATGACCGTTTCCGAGGTGAAGGGTCATGGCCGCCAGAAGGGGCACACGGAGGTTTACCGTGGTGCCGAGTATGTCGTGAACTTCCTGCCCAAGGTGAAGGTGGAGGTCGCGGTGTCGGAAGACGTTGCCGACAAGGTGGTGGACACCATCCGCGAAGCCGCCCAGACCGGGCAGATCGGCGACGGCAAGATCTTCGTGCTGCCGATCGAGAAGACGGTGCGCATCCGCACCGGCGAGACCGATCGCGACGCGCTGTAAGGCGTCAACAGAGGGGAATCGATATCATGTTGAACAAGAGGATTCTGAAGCTCGGCGGCATTGGCCTTGCGGCCTCCGCCGCGTTGCTGGCCGGGGCCGACCTGGCGCTGGCGCAGGATGCTGCCAAGCCGGAAGTGGCCTTCGATGCGCAGGTGAAGTTCATCTTCAACACCCTGAACTTCCTGGTGATGGGCTTCCTGGTGATGTGGATGGCCGCCGGCTTTGCCATGCTGGAGGCCGGCATGGTGCGTTCCAAGAACGTCTCCATGCAGCTCACCAAGAACATTGCCCTGTATTCCATCGCCGGCATCATGTTCTGGCTCATCGGCTACAACCTGATGTACACCGGCGTCGATGCCAACGGCGGCCTGTTCGGCACGCCGATGCCGGTTTCCATCCCCGACCCGGCGGCCGAGGCCGCCTCGCTGGCCGGGCAGGATGCGCCGGGCTACGCCGCGGCATCCGACTGGTTCTTCCAGATGGTGTTCGTGGCCACCGCCGCCTCCATCGTGTCGGGCACCCTGGCGGAGCGCATCAAGCTCATCCCGTTCCTGCTGTTCGTGGTGGTGCTCACCGGCGTGCTGTATCCCATCACCGGCTCCTGGGAGTGGGGCGCAGGCTGGCTCGACTCCAAGTTCGGCTTCTCCGACTTTGCCGGCTCCACGCTGGTGCATTCCGTCGGCGGCTGGGCGGCGCTGGCCGGTGCCATCCTGCTGGGCGCGCGCAAGGGCAAGTATGGGCCTGACGGCTCCGTGCACCCGCTGCCCGGCTCCAACATGGCGCTGGTAACGCTGGGCACCTTCATCCTGTGGCTGGGCTGGTTCGGCTTCAACGGCGGCTCGCAGCTGGCCATGGATTCGGCCGAGAACGTCTCGTCCATTGCCCGCATCTTCGTCAATACCAACCTGGCGGCAGCCGCCGGTGCCATTGCCGCGCTGATCCTGACCATGATCATCTACCGCAAGGTGGACATCACGCTGGTGCTCAACGGCGCGCTGGCCGGCCTCGTTTCCATCACCGCCGAGCCGCTGGCTCCGTCGGTGCCGCTGTCGCTGTTCATCGGCGCGGTGGGCGGCGTCATCGTCGTCATCTTCGTGCCGCTGCTGGACAAGCTGAAGATCGACGACGTGGTCGGTGCCATCCCGGTGCACCTCATCGCCGGCATCTGGGGCACGATGGTGGTGCCGCTGTCCAACAGTGATGCCACCTTCTTCGGCCAGCTCGTCGGCGTGGTCGCCATCGGTGTCTTCACCTTCGTTGCCTCGTTCATCGTCTGGGCCATCCTGAAGGCCACCATCGGCCTGCGCGTGAGCGAGGAAGAGGAGATGATGGGCCTGGATGCCGCCGAGATCGGCGTGGAGGCCTATCCGGAGTTCGGCAAGGGCTCGCAGGCCATCTGAGGCCTTCCCTGCCGGACGGTTTCCCGGACAATACGTGCAACACCGGCCGGAGCGGCACCTGCCGCTCCGGCCTTTTGCATGGGTTGACGAGACGGGAAAAGGCATGGGAGCGGCTGCTCCCGCCGACGCTGGCAATGCATGACGGACCATGCCCCGTCCATGTGTGCTCCGGCGGCATGAGGGAAAGCTGGAGCATGGCGGGATGGCTTCGCCGGCCTGCCGCCTGATCGGACGACCGGGCAGGCCTGGCCACAGGCCGGCGGCTGCTGCCGCCAAGCGGCCAGCCGTGCCCGGCACGGACCATCCGGAATGCACCGCCGGACAGGCAAAGGCCCCGCCGGAGCCGCGCTCGGCGAGGCCTTCAATCTTTCAGTTCGCATGCCGCACATGTCGCGAGGTGGTTGCCGCAGCGGCATCGATGCCCAAAGAGGCGGCATCCGCCGCATCACGGCGCGGACTTCTCCGCCGGCTTCTTCCCGTCTTCCGACTTCGCCACCGCGCCGCCGGTCTTCTCGCCGGCCTTGCCATCGAGCTTCTTCGCCACCTTGCCGTCAGCATCCTTCTCCGCCGGCTTCTTCTCCAGCATGGCGATGCTCTCGCCGTGCAGCAGCTTGATGGCTGCCTTCAGCTGGGTGTCCTTGGCCTTGTCGCGCGGCACATAGACGAGCGAGGGCGCATCCACCTCCTTCTCCTGGTCGTTGCGCAGGTGGCCCTCCAGCCCCGCCTCGCCCTTGATGCGCAGCTGGTCGGCCTTGTCCTTCAGCTCGTCGGGCAGCTCCTGTTCCACGATGTGGTCGGGCATGATGCCCTTGGCCTGGATGGAGCGGCCCGATGGCGTGTAGTAGCGCTCCGTCGTCAGGCGGATGGCACCACGGTCAGGCAGCAGCGGAATGATCTTCTGCACCGACCCCTTGCCGAACGAGCGCGTGCCGATGAGGGTGGCGCGCTGATGATCCTGAAGCGCCCCGGCAACGATCTCCGAGGCCGAGGCCGACCCGCCGTTGATCAGCACCACCACCGGCTTGCCGCCGGCAAGGTCGCCCGGCGTGGCGTCCCAGCGCTTGGCGTCGTTGCGCCCGCGGACGGAAACGATCTCGCCCTTCTCCAGGAAGGCGTCGGACACCGCCACCGCCTGATCCAGCAGCCCACCGGGATTGTTGCGCAGGTCGATGATGTAGCCCTTCAGCTTCTCGCCCAGCTTCTCCTGCAGCTCTTTCATCGCCTGCTTCAGCTTCGGTTCGGTCTGTTCGTTGAAGGAGGTGATGCGCACATAGCCGATATCCCCCCCTTCCACCGACCACTTCACCGACTGGATGCGGATGATGTCGCGCACGATCCTGATGTCGAACGGCTCCTTGCGCCCCTTGCGCACCACGGTGATGGTAATCGGCGTGCCCACCTTGCCGCGCATCTTCTCCACCGCCTGGCTCAGGGTCATGCCCTTCACCGGCTTGCCGTCGATCTTGATGATCATGTCGCCGGCCAGCACGCCGGCCTTGGCGGCGGGGGTGTCGTCGATGGGCGAAACCACCTTCACCACGCCGTTTTCCATGGTAACCTCGATGCCCAGCCCGCCGAACTCGCCGCGGATGTTCACCAGCATCTCGCGGTAGTTCTTCGCGCTCAGGTAGCTGGAATGCGGATCAAGCGACTTCAGCATGCCGCCGATGGCCGCCTCGATGAGCTTCTCGGTGTCCGGCTTTTCCACGTATTCGCGCCGGATGCGCTCGAACACCTCGCCGAACAGGTCAAGCTGGCGATAGATCTGGATCTGCTCATCAGCCGGGGCATTCGCGCCATCACGCGCGCCGGCCACGTCCAGCACCTGCCAGACGCCGGCGCTGACGACGGCACCGAACAGCACCAGCGAGAGATTCTTCAGCATTGGTCTCATGACGAGCCTCTTCAAAGCTGTCAGTGGCGAAACATCGCATCCGTGCGCCAGATGATGCGCTCCAGATGATGCCTGCCGGACATGTCAGTTGCGCCGTGCCTGCCGCCGGGTGTTGATGAGCCAGCCCGCCGGATCAAGCAGTTTTCGGCCCTTTCTCAGCTCCATGTAGAGGATGGGGCGGCTGCCCGCAACGTTTTCGTCCACCACCGTGCTGGGCGCGGGCCGCTGCCCCATGCGCCCCACCGGCTCTCCGGCACGCACCACCTCGCCGGTGCGCACCAGCGTCTCCTGCAACCCGGCCAGCAGTATACGGTATCCTTCCCCCACATCCAAAATGACAAGTTTGCCATAGCCGCGAAAACGCCCGGCCAGCAGCACCTTTCCTTCCGCCGGAGCGGTTACCACCGCGCCGGGCAGGGTGGAAACGTAAATGCCCCTGGCCTTGCCCAGCAGTGCCGTGCGCTCGCCAAAGGCCGCCAGCCTGCGCCCCTGCGCCGGCCACGGCAGGCGCCCTCGGCGGCGGCTGAAGGGCACTGTCGGCACCAGCTTGCGCGGCACGGCCGCAAGCCTCGGAGAAGCAGGCTTGCGCTGCCCTTCCGCCCCGCTGGCGGCATGCTCTTCGGCGCGTTTCTCGTCTCCGCGGTCGGCAGCACCGGCATCCTGCCCGGCTGCCTGTTTGCGCCGTGCTGCTTCCGCCATTTGCCGGGCGGCTTCGGCGCGCTGGCGTTCCAGCGTGGCCTGCAGCTCCTCCAGCGTCTTCGACTGCTTCAGCAGGCGTGCAAGACGTTGTTCCTGCGTCGCCAGTTGCTGTCCGGTCTGTTTCAGCAGGTCGTTCTTCAGCTTCAGCATGCCCTGCATGCGGGAGGATGTCTCGCGCAGGGCCGCCAGCCCTTCCTCGTGCTTGCGCCGGGCCTGCCGCAGTTCCTCCTCCAGTTGTGCCAGCCGCTGCAGGTCGTTGCGCAGGCGCTGCGCCTGCTCCTGCATGCGTGGCAGCACCGCCCCCATCGCCAGGGCGCTGCGCACCGCCTGCAGCACGTCATCCGGGCGGGTAACGAACGGCGGGGGCGGGTCGCGCCGCAGGCGCTGCAGCGCCGCCAGCAGGCGCACCGTGCTGGCACGGTTCGCTGCCAGCCGCTGCAGGACCTGTGCGCGCTGCTGCTGCAGCCTGCCGATGCGCCGCTGCGCGGTGGCAATGCGCTGTTCCAGCGCCTGCACCTGCGCCGCCAGCCGCACCAGGTCGCGCCGCATGCGCTCGATTTCCGCCTGCAGTGCCTGCTGTTCCCGTTGCAGTTTCTGCCGTGCCGCCTGTTCCTGCCGGATGCGTTGCTGCAACCGCTCAAGCTCGCGTTGTTGCGGCGAGGGTGTGGCCTGCGCAAGCCGCCGTGGTGGCAGGCTTTCCGGTGCCGGAGAAACCGATGGCTCCAATGCCGGAAGCACTGAAGGGGGTGGCGCAAGCGGCAATGATGCCGGTGCCTCCACCACTTCCGGAAAAGCCGCCGATGCTGCCGTCTCTGTGGCCTGTGCTGTGGCCGGCCCGCCGAGGAACAGCCACCAGCAACCGGCAATGACTGCCGGCAGGCCACGCAAGCCGGCACGGTGCACCCCGCAGGCATGCCCGCGGCAAGGTGCATCACGGTATCGATACCAGAGAATCATCGCCGCCATCCTGACACGTGGAGCAGGCAGCGTCGAGAGCATGCCCTGCCATCATGCCGCTCATGCGCTCATGCCTGGTGCCGTGCATGCGGCAGCCGCACCACGAAGCGCGCGCCCAGGATGCGCTCGCTGCCGTCTTCCTGCCGTTCGGTGATGTTCTCCGCCCGGATGACGCCGCCGTGTGCCTCCACGATCTGCCGCGAGATGGCCAGCCCCAGCCCCGAGTTCTGGCCGAAATGCCGGGCCGGGCGATGCGTGTAGAAGCGCTGGAAGATCTTCTCCAGGTTCTCTGGCGGAATGCCCGGCCCCTCGTCCTCCACGCGGATTTCCACGTGCTTCGGCAGGCGCTTCAGCACCACGCGGATGACGCCCTGCGGTGGCGAGAACGAGCGGGCATTGACCAGGAGATTGCGCAGCACCTGTGCCAGTCGCACGTCATGTCCCATCACCGTGAAGGCGTCATCGCCGCGCACGCCGCGCGGCAGCGGCAGTCGTTCAATGACAATGTGCGCCTCGCCCTCGCGTGCCGTCTCGTTCATCACCTGCGCCAGCGTTTCCGCCAGCTCCGCCACGTCCACCGGCTCGGCATGGATGCGCGCCAGCTCCGCATCCAGCCTCGATGCATCGGAAATGTCGGAGATCAGCCGGTCGAGCCGCTTCACGTCCTGCAGCACCACGGCAACCAGCCGCTCGCGCTGCTCCTTCGTGCGGGCGAACTGCAATGTCTCCACCGCCGAGCGCAGGGAGGTGAGCGGATTCTTGATCTCGTGCGCCACGTCTGCGGCGAAGCTCTCGATGGCGTCGATGCGCTCATACAGCGCCTGCGTCATGTCGCGCAGCGCGCCGGAGAGATGGCCGATCTCGTCGTCGCGATGGCTGAAGTCGGGGATCTCCACGCGGTTGTCCACACCCTTGCGCACGCGCTCGGCGGCGGCTGCCAGCTTGCGGATGGGCTCTGCCACCTGCGAGGCCAGCGACACGGAAAGCAGCAGCGTAACCAGCCCGGCAATCACGAACATGAAGATGATCAGCCGCCGCTCGGAGCGCAGCACCTCGTCGATTTCTCCCCCTTGCGTGGACAGCAGCAGCGCCCCCAGCACCGAGCGCTGACGCGCCACCGGCACCGCCACGGTAACGATGATCTCGCCCTTCTCGTTCACCCGCACCACGGAGACGGAAGCGCCGGTAAGCGCCGCCCGCACCTCCGGAAACGCCTTGCCGTTGTCGAAGCCGTAATCTTCCTGGAGCGGATAGTGATTGCGGAACAGCGTATCGTCGATCCACCGCCATGCGCGTTGCCACCAGCTTTCCTGCGGTGTCGGCAGGGCCGGCAGCTCCTGCTCCAGCAGCCCGCCGTAGAGGTTGCGCGAATCGGCCACCAGCATGCCTTCCGGATCATACACCCGGGCAATGGTGTTGGTGGACTGGGCAATGCGCCTGAGCACCGGTGCCACCCGCTCCGGCCGGATGATCCACGACAGCTCCTGCGAGCCGCCTTCCGGAATCTCCTCCGTCTGTGCCACCAGCCGGTCGGGGTCGATGATGATCTCGCCGGTATCCACGCTGGCGGCGGAGGCAATGGCGGCGGCCATGATGCGCGCCTGTGTCATCAGCGATTCCACCCGCGCATCGATGAGGCTCTCGCGCGACTGGTTGAAGTAGAGCAGCCCGCCCACCAGGATGATCAGCCCCAGGATGTTGATGATGACGATGCGCGCCAGCAGGCTGGTGGGCCTCAGCCTGCGCAGCAGCCGCAACGCTGCGGCCACAGCCGGTCGGGCAGAGCGGCGGCCACCTTTCGGTGCTGATGCGCCCTGCTGCCGGGCATCGGCGGCTTGCGCAGCCTCCTGCATGCCACCGGCCGAAGAGGCGGCGCTTGCACTTCGTGCATGGTCAGGGCTGTCGGAAGTGGCGGCATCATCGCGCCCGGGCGCGCGCAGGACATCCGGCGCGCCACCACCCGCCAGCACATCTTCCGTCATGGCCTGCGCCTTTCGTGCCCGCATGCACTCCTCGGCTTTCCCTGTTGCGGCATCACCTGTGTCATCCACCGACCCCGTGCGCGCCAAGGGCGCTTCCGCCGCTCATTCCTCGCGGAAGCGGTAGCCCACGCCATACAGCGTTTCGATGGCGTTGAACTCCGGATCGACGGCCCGGAACTTCTTGCGCAAACGCTTGATGTGGGAATCGATGGTGCGGTCGTCCACATACACCTGGTCGTCATAGGCCGCATCCATCAGCGCCTCGCGCGTCTTCACGATGCCGGGGCGCTGCGCCAGCGCCTGGAAGATGAGAAACTCGGTAACGGTGAGCGTTACCGGCTTGCCGTCCCACAGGCAGATGTGCCGGTCCGGATCCAGCACCAGCTTGCCGCGGCGGATGACACGGTCCGATTCTTCCTCGCCCCCTTCTGCACGCGAACGGGCGCGGCGCAGCACCGTCTTCACCCGCTCCACCAGCAGCCGCTGGGAGAACGGTTTGCGGATGTAGTCATCCGCCCCCATCTTCAGGCCGAACAGCTCGTCGATCTCGTCATCCTTGGAGGTGAGGAAGATCACCGGCATGTCGCTTTTCTGCCGCAGCCGGCGCAGCAGCTCCATGCCGTCCATGCGCGGCATCTTGATGTCGAGGATGGCGATGTCGGGCGGATCATCCAGCAATCCCTCCAGCGCCGAGGCTCCATCGGTATAGGTGCGGGTGCGGAAACCTTCCGCCTCGAACGCCATGGCAATGGATGTGAGGATGTTGCGATCGTCGTCAACCAGGGCGATGGTCGGCATGATGTTTCAGGACCTCCGCTTGCGGGTTGTGCCACCACCACAGGCGGCCTGTGCCAGCGTCATCATCGGCCTGATGACCGGCAAGCGCGACAGAAATGTGGCATGCACGAGTGCACATGCATGAGCGCCCACTGCCTGCCGCCGTGCCGATGCCGGATACCGGGGCATCCGGCGCGTTGCGCTTGCCCCCGTTCCGCAAGGTGCGGCAGGCAGCACGTGCCGAACTTACCACGACGGATTGCGTGCCGTCCAATCGTGCCCGGCCTTCCGCCAGCGCCGCGGCAAGGTCTGCCCGTTTTCCTGTCTCTATCTGGGCATTGCCGACAATTTTAGCAATTGCGCCAAAACCGCCTTTACGGCTGTTGCTGCATTGTCAGGCAAGGGGGCGGGGAACAGGGAGCGCAACGATGTCGCCGATGCTGCAGCACGAACAACAGCCCGAAAACGCCGATATCGCCATGCCGCAACGCCAGCACCGTGAAAGGGAAGCGTCCGGCGCTCACCTTTGCTCCCTGCGCCGGCATGGCCGCATGGCAAGGGCAGTGGCACTGCTGCTTCCGGCATTGATGCTGCCGGCAGTGCTGTTGCTGCTGGCCATGCCGTATTTCTCGGCGGCATCAGGCTTCCCGTCCTGGCTGTCGTGGCTTGTCGCCGCCCTGGCACTGCTGGGGCTGGGCGTGGCCCAGTTCGTGTTGTGGCGCGGCCGGCGCGAGATGCGCACGCTGCATGAGCGGCAGGACGACCTGCAGCGGCAATTGCGCCAGCAGCGGCAGCAGGCCACCGACGCGGCGGCGCAACGCGCCCGCATGCTGGCCGTCATCACCCATGAGCTGCGCACTCCCCTGAGCGGCATGCTGGGCATGGCGGCATTGCTGCGCGGCACCTCCCTGACGCCGGAACAGGCCAACTACGTGCAGGCGCTGGATGGCTCCGCCCGCCTGCTGCTGTCCATGGTCAACGAGCTGATGGAAACCGCGCGGGCCGAGGCCACCGGCGCAATGGATGCCGGTGTGCCGGTGGTGGAGCGTCCGTTCGACCCGGTGCGCATGGTCGAGGAGGTATGCGAGCTGCTTTCTGCCCGTGCGCATGCGCGGGCGCTGTCGCTGGCCTGTTTCGTCGATCCGCGCATCGAGGGCGAATGGCTGGGGGATGAAACGCGGCTGAAGCAGGTGCTGCTGAACCTGTTGGGCAATGCCCTGAAGTTCACCCGGCAGGGGGGCGTGATGGTGCGGCTGGAGCCGGTTGGGGACGGCTTGCAGATAAGCGTGGCCGATACCGGCCCCGGCGTGCCGCAGGACATGGAAAGGCGCATCTGCGAGCCGTTTGCCCGTGCCGCCGTTCACGATGTCGGGCGCGAGGGTGGTGCCGGCCTGGGGCTTGCCATCGTGCAGCAGTTGCTGCGGGCGATGGATGGCCGCCTGGAGCTGGAAAACCGCCCCGGGCACGGGGCCACCTTCCGCGCCATCGTGCCATTGCGGCCGGTGGCAGCCCATGATGCATCGGCGGCCAGGAACAGGGGGCCGGAATGTGCCGTGCAGGCGTTGGCAGGGGTGGCGGTGGCGCTGCTGGTGCCGGATGCCATGCACCGCCGCGCCCTGGCGGATTACGTAACGGCACTGGGCGGTGTGCTGCATGTCATCACGCCGGAAGAGCTGCCGCAGGCGTTGCGGTCTGCCGACAGGGAAGTCGTCGTCGATGCGGCCCATGCACGGGAATTGCGGCAGGTGCTGCAGGACGCCGCGCAAATGGTGCGGGCGCGCATCTGGCTGCTGCTGATGCCGGAGCAGCGGCTGGCCCTGCATGACCTGATGCAGCACCCGCAGATCAGCGGCTGGCTGCTCAAGCCGCTCAGGCGGCAGACCATCATCGAACGGCTGGCGCACGGCGGCGTGGATGCCGCGCTGGATGCATCCGTGCGGCAGTTGCGCACCATGGTGCAGCAGGCGCACGCAAGAGGCGATGACGATGCCGCCTTCGCCACCGCGCCGGGGAATGCGTCAGGAGATGCCCCGCTGGTGCTGCTGGCGGAGGATGATCCGGTGAATGCGCAGGTGGCGCGCATGGTATTGCAGCGGCTGGGCTGTGTGGTGCGGCATTTCACCGACGGCGCGGCATTGCTGCGCGCGGTGCGTCAGCACCTGCTGGACGCTGGCAAGGCTTCCCGCCCGCTGTGCGTCCTGCTGGATCTTGACATGCCCGAAATGGACGGGCTGGAGGCAGCACAGGCCATCCGCCAGCTGGAGCATGCACTGCAGGTGCCACGCCTGCCGCTGATCGCGCTTACCGCCGGCGATGCCGGCATCGAGCGCGAGCGCTGCCTGGCCGCCGGCATGGACGGCTTCCTCTCCAAGCCACTGGATGAAATGACGCTTGCAAGCCTGCTGCAGCAACTGAAGGAGACGCAGGGTTCCGCAGCCTCATGCCTGCCGCGGAGCCGTGCGCGCAGCGTGCATTGATGGTATCAGTGTTCACGGCGGCCACACCATGGCCGGATTTCAGGCGACACTGGGCCCGAAACCCCGCCGTGAAGAAGGGAGGTCATCATGCAGGCCGTGCATTCCGTCGACGTGCTGCACGCTGACGACTACGAGCTTGGGCGACGGTTCGTGAGAGATTTGCTGAAGGCATGGGGATACAGCGTGCACACGGTGAAAAATGGTTCCCAGGCGGTGGCGTGGATGCAGGAAATCCTTGCCGAAAGCGGGAATGCGGATGGCCTCAGGCCGCGCTGCCTGCTGCTCAACTACTTCATGCCGGAGATGACCGGGCTTGATGCACTGCGCATCATCCGCCGGCTGGAGCGTGAACATGGCCTTTCGCCAACGCCAGTGATCGCCTACAGCAGCTACCTGACAGACGATGAAAGGCAGGGTTTCGAAGAGCTGGGGGTGCAGGCAATCCTGCATACCCCATTCGGGCTCCAGGAGCTCCAGGACACCCTGCAGGCCTGCCTGAAGGAGCGGTGAACCCGCCCCTTGCAATCGATGCCGTTCGGGCATAGCTGTTGTGCAATCATCCGACTCTCCACAACACGGGAAATCATCCATGTCCGACACACGCCACGCACCGGTTGTCATCATCGGTTCCGGTCCGGCCGGATACACCGCCGGCATCTATGCCGCGCGCGCCATGCTCAAGCCGTTGCTGATCACCGGCATGCAGCCCGGCGGGCAGCTCACCATCACCACCGACGTGGAGAACTACCCCGGCTTCGCCGAGCCGGTGCAGGGCCCGGAGCTGATGGAGGCCATGCGCCAGCAGGCAGAGAACGTCGGCACCGAGATCGTCTCCGACCTCATCACCGAGGTGGACTTCTCCTCCCGCCCCTTCGTCTGCAAGGGCGATTCCGGCACCATCTACACGGCCGATGCCGTCATCATCGCCACCGGTGCCCAGGCGAAGTGGCTGGGGCTTGAGTCGGAGGAGAAGTTCAAGGGTTTCGGCGTTTCCGCCTGCGCCACCTGCGACGGCTTTTTCTACCGCGGCAAGAAGGTCATCGTCATCGGCGGCGGCAACACCGCGGTGGAGGAGGCACTGTTCCTCACCAATTTCGCTTCCCAGGTGGTGCTGGTGCACCGGCGCGACGAGCTGAGGGCCGAGAAGGTGCTGCAGAAGCGCCTGTTCGAGCATCCCAAGGTGCGCATCCTGTGGGACACGGTGCTGGAAGAGGTGCTGGGCGAGGAAAACCCGAAGTCGGTAACCGCTGCACGCCTCAGGAACGTGAAGACCGGCGAGGTGTTCGAGGAACCGGTGGACGGCATCTTCATCGCCATTGGCCATGCGCCGGCCACGGAAGTGTTCAGGGGGCAGGTGAAGATGAACGAGCGCGGCTATATCGAGATTGCGCCGTGGTCCACGAAAACCTCGGTGGAAGGCGTGTTCGCCGCCGGTGATGTGGCGGACGAGAAGTATCGCCAGGCGGTAACGGCCGCCGGCATGGGCTGCATGGCGGCGCTGGAGGCCGAGCACTGGCTGGCCGAGCAGGGCATCGAGGTGGCGGCCGATGACGATGCCGATGCTGCTGCCACCGCTGATGATGGTAGCGAGGACGAGGCCGCGGCATCGTAAGGGCAGGGGGTCATCCTGCCATTTCGGGTGCGGGCGCGCCCGGCTGCAGGGCAGCCGTCAGCTCCACCAGCAGTGCCTCCAGCACCATGAGGCCATCATCACTGGTGCGCAGGCCCAGCGCCGTGCCATCTGCCGCTCTCTTCACCAGCAGCAGCCCTTGCCGCTCCAGCAGGTCGATGACATCGGCAGCGGGCTGCATGCCGCTCAGGGCATGCAGCCGATGGAGATGCGCGCCCTCGCGTGTGCGCAGGCTCATCAGCAGGTATTCCGTCGCCACCGCCTCCGCTGACAATGCCTCCATCTCCTGCAGTCCCGCCGGATTGCCGCCATTGTCATCCAGCACCGCCTGCAGCCACGCGCGCGGCTGGCGCAGCGTCGTCAGCGCCAGCCGCCGTGCATCCGGCACATCCGCATCATGCCCGGCCAGCGGCAGCCGCGCATGGGCCCCGGGGCCTATGCCGGCATAGGGGCCATAGCGCCAGTAAAGCAGGTTGTGCCGGCATTCCGCGCCGGGGCGCGCGTGGTTGGATACCTCGTAGGCCGCAAGCCCGGCATCGGCCAGCATCTGCCTTGTGAGCCGGAACATGGTCATGGCCGCATCGTCATCCGGCAACTGCAGCCGCCCGCGCTGATGCAGCCGGTAGAAAGGTGTTTCCGGCTCCATCGTCAGCTGGTAGGCGGAAAGGTGTTCGGGCTGCATGCGCAACGCCTGTGCAAGCTCTGCCTCCCAGCTCGCCATCGACTGTCCGGGACGGGCATAGATGAGGTCGAAGGAGGCATGCGGAAAGATCTCCGTTGCCAGCGCCCAGGCGCGGCGGGCATCATCCGCCGTGTGTTGCCGGCCCAGCGCCTGCAGGGCGGCGTCATCCAGTGCCTGCACGCCCAGCGACAGGCGGTTGACGCCGGCGGTGGCAAAGGCGGCGAAGTTCTGCTGCTCGGCGCTGGTAGGGTTGGCCTCCAGCGTGATCTCCACCGCTTCTGCCAGTGGCCAGCGCGCGGCAATGCCATCCACCACCACCTCCACCAGCGCCGGCGGCATCAGCGACGGCGTGCCGCCACCGAAGAACACCGAGGTTACGCGCATGGTGCGGGTGCGCGCGGCAAACCAGTCCAGCGCCCGCAGGAAGGCGCGCCGCCAGGCGTCGGTATCCACCGCATCCGTTACGTGCGAATTGAAGTCGCAATAGGGGCACTTGGAAAGGCAGAACGGCCAGTGGACATAAATGCCGAAGCCCGGCCCTTCTTCAGGCACAGGGGGCAACCCCTGCGCAAGGGGGGCTTGTGCCGTGCATGCGCCACCATTGCTGTCATCAGGCATGGACATGAAAGGCACCATGCCGCCTTGCCAAGGTCATCGCAAGCCTGCGGCAGGCGCATGTTCCGGGCAGGGAGGGTTGTTTCATGCAATGAAGGCCCGAACGAACGGCAAAAGGGCGCGCTGGGTGCGCGCCCTTTCGATCATTCGCCATGCCGAGTGCCCACCCCTGATGCCGGAGGCAGGGCAGGCATGCGCCATGCATCAGCCCTGATACGGCTTTACCGGCAGGCCGAGCTGGATCCATCCCTGCTGGGTAGGAGAACCGCTGGTGCCACCGGTAACGTTGTAGACGTTCTCCCAGCCATGCTGCTTCAGCGCCTGCGCCACCTGCATGGAACGCCCGCCGGAAGCGCAGATGAACGCCACCTTCTTCGACTTGTCGCCACCGGTGGCCTCTTCCAGCTTCTGCAGGAACTGCGGATCCTGCAGGGTGATGGTGATTGCCGGCTCGGCAACGCCGGTCTTGGCCCATTCTTCAGGGGTGCGCACGTCCACCAGCATCACCTCGCCGCTGCTGGCCATCTCGTACGCCTGCTGCGGGGTGATCTCCTCGATGCCGGGACTGCGAAACAGATTGAACATGGAACCTCCTTCTCCTCGTTCTTGCGAGCATGGCTCATCGGCCATCCACACACCGCCCTGCTGGCGATGCGGATGACACGCTTCCTATGTGTATATATTAGAATGTTCTCATGTGGCATCCCTTTTCTGCCCGATTTTTGCAGCACATTCCATTTGGTGAAAAACTTGTGCGGAAAGTGCAATGCACAGGGACCTTGCCAGCTGCACGGATTTGCGGCAGCATTCCTGCTGCGTCAGCCGCTTTCTGGCGCATTCTTTCCGCTATCCTCCCACCTTCGATCGCCAGCCCGGCCAGGATGCCGGCATGGCATGACCACAGCATGACAGGGGTGATCGTCCCATGAGCATTGCCCGCAGCATGCCGGTGTATCTGGTTGATGGCGTGCGCACGCCGTTTCTGCGCGCGCGTGGCGTGCCCGGCCCGTTCCAGGCGGCAGACATGGCCGCAGCCGCCATGCGTGCATTGCTGCGGCGTCAGCAGGCCGCGGAAGAAATCGGGGCGGTGCTGGACGAGGTGGTGCTGGGCTGTGTGCAGCCGCGCCTGCAGGAGGTGAACATCGCCCGCATCGCCGCCCGCCGCGCCGGCATTGCCCGGCAGGTGCCGGCGGTTACGGTGAACCGCGTGTGCGGCTCCGGCATGCAGGCGATTGACGTTGCCGCCTGCAACATTGCCGCCGGCCGCGCGCAACTGGTGCTGGCTGGCGGCGTGGAGAGCATGAGCCATGCGCCGCTGGCGCTCAATGCCGGCATGCAGGGGTTTCTCACCCGCCTGAACCGGGCGCGCAACTGGCGCGAGCGCCTGCGGGTGCTGAGCACCTTTCGGCCGTCGTGGCTGAAGACCGTCAGCGCCGTGCAGTGTGCGCTGAGCGATTCGGAGCTGCCCATGCGCATGGGTGATACGGCGGAAGTGCTGGTGCGCAAGTTTTCCATTTCCCGTGAAGAGCAGGATGCCTACGCCCTGCACAGCCACCAGCGCGCCGCCCACGCCTGGGAAGAGGGCGTGTTCGACGACGAGGTGGTGGCGTTGAGCGATGCGAAGGGCAGGCGTTACGAGCGCGATGACGGCATCCGCGCCGATACGTCCATGCAGAAGCTGCAACGCCTGAAACCGGTATTCGACCCCGGCGGCACCGTAACGGCCGGCAACAGCTCGCAGATCACCGATGGCGCGGCGGTATTGCTGCTGGCCGGGGAGGAGGCGCTGCGCCGTTACGATCTGGAGCCGCTGGCCGAGCTGCGCATGAGCGCCTGGGCCGGGCTGCGGCCGGAGGAAATGGGGCTGGGGCCGGCTTATGCCATTGCCCGCCTGCTGCAGCGGGGCGCGCCATCGCTGGCGGAGGTGGACTGTTTCGAGATCAACGAGGCCTTCGCCGCGCAGGTGCTGGCCTGCGTGCAGGCGCTGGCCGATGAAACCTTCTGCCGCGAGGAGCTGGGGCTGCCGGAAGCGGCTGGCGACATCACGCCTCAGCGGCTGAACGTGCATGGCGGCGCCATTGCACTGGGGCATCCGCTGGGGGCCTCCGGTGCGCGCATCGTGCTGCACCTGGCCCGCGTGCTGCAGCAGCGCAATGCGAAGCGCGGCATCGCTGCCCTGTGCATTGGCGGCGGGCAGGGCGGTGCCATGCTGCTGGAGCGTTGAGCACCACTGCGCCCGCGCGCCGGCGCGTTGGCCTCACACGTCGAGGTTGGCGACGTTCAGGGCGTTTTCGCGGATGAAGTCGCGGCGGTGCTCCACCGTGTCGCCCATCAGTTGCGCGAACAGCGCATCGGCCTCGTCCAGCTCGCTGATCTTCACCCGCAGCAGCGAGCGCGCCTCCGGATCCAGCGTCGTCTCCCAAAGCTGTTCCGGGTTCATCTCGCCCAGGCCCTTGTAGCGCTGAATGCTCAGGCCCTTGCGCCCGTGCGCGAACACCTCCTCCAGCAGCTGCACCGGCCCGTGCACGACGATCTCCTCTTCACCGCGGATGAGCGTTGCCGGCTGGCCGAACACCTCCTTCAGGAAATCCGCGTGCCGCGCCAGCCGCCGCGCCTCCAGCGAGGCCAGCAGGCGCGCTTCAAGCACGTGTTCCTCGCGCACGCCGCGCACCTCGCGCCACAGCACGATGTCGCCGTTCTCCCGCACCTCTGCCTGCCAGCCGCGCTCGTATTCCTCGGAGATGGCATCCAGCCGCCGCGCCAGCTCCGCCGCCGCTGCTTCAAGCCGGGCGCGGTCGTTCAGCACCTCCTCGCCGAACACCCCGGCAATCGCCGCCTGCCCCAGCAGGAAGCGCGGATAGCGCCCCGGCATGGCCTCGATGGAGCGCTTCACCGCGCGCGCCTCGTCCAGCACCGCGCGCAGGTCGGCACCGGTGCGTACCTCGCCAGAGGCCAGCCGCAAGGCCGCATCCTCGCTGCCGGCCTCCACCAGGAAGTCCTCCAGCGCCTCGTCGTCCTTCAGATACAGTTCCGTCCTGCCGCGCATGACCTTGTAGAGCGGCGGTTGGGCGATGTAGAGATAGCCGCGCTCGATGATCTCCGGCATCTGCCGGTAGAAGAAGGTGAGCAGCAGCGTGCGGATGTGCGCGCCATCCACGTCGGCATCGGTCATGATGATGATCTTGTGATAGCGCAGCTTGTCGATGTCGAACTCCTCGCGCCCGATGCCGGTGCCCAGCGCGGTGATCAGCGTGCCGATCTCGTTGGAGGAGAGCATCTTGTCGAAGCGCGCGCGCTCCACGTTGAGGATCTTGCCGCGCAGCGGCAGCACCGCCTGGTTCTGGCGGTTGCGCGCCTGCTTGGCCGAGCCGCCGGCGGAATCACCCTCCACGATGAACAGCTCCGCCTTCGATGCATCACGCTCCTGGCAATCGGCCAGCTTGCCGGGCAGCGAGGCCACGTCCAGCGCGCTCTTGCGCCTTGTAAGTTCCCGCGCCTTGCGCGCCGCCTCGCGCGCTACCGCCGCCTCCACCACCTTCGAAACGATGGTCTTCGCTTCCGCCGGATGCTCCTCGAACCACTGCGAGAGCTTCTCGCCAACGAGGTTCTCCACCACCGGGCGCACTTCCGATGACACCAGCTTGTCCTTGGTCTGCGAGGAGAACTTCGGATCCGGCACCTTCACCGACAGCACCGCGGTGAGGCCCTCGCGCGCATCCTCGCCGGAGAGCGACACCTTCTCCTTCTTCAGCAAACCGGAGCCTTGCGCATAGCCGTTCACCACGCGCGTCAGCGCGGCGCGAAAACCGGCCAAGTGCGTGCCGCCATCGCGCTGCGGAATGTTGTTGGTGAAGCACAGCACGTGCTCGTGATAGCCGTCGTTCCACCACAGGGCGCATTCCACCACGATGCCGTCCCGTTCGCCGTGGATGAAGATCGGCTCCTCGATCAGCGGCGTGCGCGCCTTGTCCAGATGCTTCACGAACTCCACCAGCCCGCCGTCATAGCGCATCTGAACCGTTACCGGCTCCGCGCCGCGATTGTCCTGAAGCACGATGAAGACGCCGGAGTTCAGGAATGCCAGCTCGCGCAGCCGGTGCTCCAGCGTGTGAAAATCGAACTCCGTGTTGGAGAAGATCTCCGCCGACGGCAGGAAGGTGATCTCCGTGCCGGTCTTCTCCCCGGCCTCGCCCACCACCTTCAGCGGCGCCACCGGTTCACCGGCGCGGAACTCCATGAAGTGTTCCTTGCCGTTGCGCCAGATGCGCAGCCGCAGCCACTCCGACAGGGCATTGACCACGGACACGCCCACGCCATGCAAACCGCCGGAGACCTTGTAGGAATTGCTGTCGAACTTGCCGCCGGCGTGCAGCTGGGTCATGATGACCTCCGCCGCCGAGACGCCCTCGGTGGGGTGGATGTCCACCGGAATGCCGCGGCCATTGTCGCGCACCGTTACCGAGCCGTCCGGGTTCAGGATCACCTCGATGCGGTCGCAGTGCCCGGCCAGCGCCTCGTCGATGGCATTGTCCACCACCTCGTAGACCATGTGGTGCAGGCCGGAGCCGTCATCGGTGTCGCCGATATACATGCCGGGGCGCTTGCGCACCGCCTCCAGCCCTTTCAGCACCTTGATCGACTCCGCGCCATAGTCCTGCTGGCCGTCCGTGCCGGTGGTGTTGTTGCGGGTGTCCTCGCTCATGCTTCTCCTGCCTGTTTCAGGCGTTTGTGATTCTGCCGTTCTCTACCACAAAAAACCGCGCCGTGCCGCGCAAATCGGTGAAGGTGCCGGCATCGGTGCCGGTCATCCACACCTGCGCGCCGAGCTGCGACAGCGCGCTGAACAATCCGGCGCGGCGATGCGCATCCAGGTGCGCGGCCACCTCGTCCAGCAGCAGCAGCGGCGCGGCACCATTGAGCGTATCCTTCACCGCCTGCGCATGGGCCAGCATCAGGGCGATCAAGAGGGCCTTCTGCTCGCCGGTGGAGCACAGCTTCGCCGGCATGCCGCGCGCCGCGTGCTCCACCAGAAGGTCGGAGCGGTGCGCGCCGGCAAGCGTGCGCGCCGCCGCCGCATCCTCGGCGCGGGCCTGCGCCAGGTGGTCGCGATAGGCATCCTCCACGTCCACCGCCGGAAGCTGTGCCAGCCGCTCCTCCAGCCAGCCGTGCATGGCCAGGTGCGCCCGCGGAAAGGCATCCCGAAGCCCGTCCAGCAGCGCCATGCCGGCGCTCGTCAGTTGCACCGTTACCAGCCGCGCGGCGGCCACCGCCACCGCCATTTCCGCCAGTTGCGCCTCGATGGCATCCAGCCAGCGCGCCTGCGCGCGGTGCTCCGGCAGCAGCCGGTTGCGCTGGCGCAGCAGTTTCTCCAGCGCGTTGATGCGCCCGCCATGCGCCGGGTCCAGCGCCAGCGTCAGCCGGTCGATGAAGCGGCGGCGCTCCGAGGCCGGGCCGGTGAACAGCCCGTCCATCGATGGCGTCAGCCATGCTACCCGGATGTGCTCCGCCAGCGCCGCCGCGCTCCTGCCCTGCTTGCCAGCGATCTTCAACTGGCGGCTGCCTGCCGAACCGTTCTCCGCTGCTGAATCCTCCGCCGCGCCATCCGCCGAGCCGCCCTGCCACAGCATGCCGATCTCCGCCGCACCCTTCAGCCCGTGCACGGTGGCATGCAGCGCCCACTGCGGCGGCTGCTGCGCCGTGGCGGCGATGTTTGCCATGTCGGCGAAGGCGGCGCGCCGCAGCCCGCGCCCCGGAGCCAGCAGCGACAGGGCCTCCAGCACGTTGGTCTTGCCCGCGCCGTTCGGCCCCGTCAGCACCAGCAGCGCCGCATCGCCCGCCTCCAGCCGGCTGCGGGCATGGTTGCGAAAGCCGCTCAGGGTGAGCCGCTGCACCCGCAGGCGCGGTGCATGCGCCTCATCCGCGGCTGTTCGCAGGCTGTTGCCGGATATGCTGGATATGGGCATTTTTGCGCTTATTTCAATGCGTTTTCAAGCGATTCGCGGATTTCGAGCGCCGCCGCCACCGGATCATCGGCCTCGGTGATGGGCCGCCCGATCACCAGGATGTCCGCGCCCGCCGCCTGCGCCGCTTGCGGCGTGGCGATGCGCTTCTGATCCGCCACCGCCGCCCCCGCCGGACGGATGCCGGGCACGATGGTGAGAAAGCCTTCCCCCAGCGCGGCGCGAATGGCCGCCACCTCACGCGGCGAGCATACCACGCCGTCCACGCCGCAATCCCGTGCCAGCGTCGCCAGCCGCAGCACCGCCTCCTCGGCTGGCCCTTGCAGGCCGATGGCATCGAGATCATCTGATCCCAGCGCGGTGAGCACGGTAACCGCCACCAGCTTCGCCCGCCCGCCTGCCTGTTCCGCCACCGCCTCCGCCGCCGCCCGCAGCATGGCCGGCCCGCCGGATGCATGCACGTTGAGAATGGCCGGCGGTGGGGAGAGCTTCAGCAAGGAGCGCAATCCCCGCGCCACGGTGTTGGGGATGTCGTGCAGCTTCAGGTCGAGGAAGACCGGCAGCCCGGCGGCAGCCACCCGTGCATATCCCTCCGGCCCGGTGGCGTAGAACAGCTCCATGCCCACCTTCAGCATGTCCACCGCTTCCGCCGCCGCCAGCGCCTGCGCCAGCTCTGCCGCGGCAGCGGCATCCTTCATGTCCAGCGCCACGCAGATGCGGGCGTGGCGCGCCTGTGCGCTGCCATCATCGCCGTTCATGGTGAAAATCCTGCCGAATCATCCCCGTCTCGCCAAGGAAGCATAGCACATCACGGCGCTGGCCCTGCCGGTCAGATCTTCCAGCCCCAGTGCATGGCCACCACGCCGCCGGAGAAGTTGCGATAGCCCACGCGCTCGAAGCCGGCAGCCCGGATCATTTCCGCGAACCGCTCCTGCGAGGGAAAGCGGCGGATGCTCTCCACCAGGTAGCGATACGGCCCGCCATCGCCGGTAACCACCTTGCCCACCGCCGGAATGACGGTGAAGGAATAGGCATCATAAAGCCGCTCCAGGCCCGGAATGGCCAGTCGCGAGAACTCCAGGCACTGGAAGCGCCCGCCGGGTTTGAGCACCCGCAATGCCTCGCGCAGCGCCACCTCGATGTGCGGCACGTTGCGAATGCCGAAGGCGATGGTAACGGCATCGAAGCTGTTGGCGGCAAACGGCAGGGCCTCGGCATTGGCGGTGGTGAAGTCGAGCCGCGCCGGGTCGCTTTCGGCCTGTGCCCGGCGGCGGCCCTCGTTCAGCATGTCGAAGGAGATGTCGGCCAGCGACACGCGGGTGGCATCACCGCCACGGCGCAGGATGCGGAAGGCGATGTCGCCGGTGCCACCGGCCAGGTCGAGCACGTGAAACGGCGCCCGTTTCGGCACCTGCAGGGCGGCGACGAAGTCATCCTTCCACAGCCGGTGCAGGCCCGCGGACATCAGGTCGTTCATCTCGTCATAGCGTGCTGCCACCTGCGAGAAGACGGCATTTACCAGCTGCTGCTTCTCGTCCTCCCGCACCTCGCGAAAGCCGAAGGAAAGGGTGCGCGTTCCATCATCGCTCATGGCCTGAGGCTCCGCATTCGGTTGCCGGGCTGCATCGCGCGCGCCGGGCAGGGGTTTGCTCCTGCTCCGGCATTGCCGGAGAGGCCTCTTGCCTGCCGTTATAGGCGCTGCCCCCGGCGGCGGCAATGGCGGGCAAGGCGGCGGGCCCGGTGCCTGCCAGGTCGAGGTGATGGTCAGGCACGGGCGGGATTCGCGGCAGTGGCCGGAAAACGCGCCTGCAGGCGCTTGAGCAGGTCATCGCGCATCACCCGGTAGGCGCTCAGGCGCTGCTCGCGCGAGCCCATCACGGCGGTGGGGTCGAAGGTTGGCCAGTATTCCACCTCCACCGCGCTGGTGCGGGTAAGCTCCAGCGCATGGTGGTGTGCCTCCGGCGACAAGGTGATGATGACATCGAAGCCGCTGGCCCCTTCCATCTCGTCCAGTGCCTTGGGCACATGTTCGCCTGCATCGATGCCAAGTTCCGCCAGCACCTGCACCACGAACGGGTCGGCCACCGGCTCCGGTTCCGGGCGGATGCCGCAGGAATCCACGAACACCCGGCTGCCGTGCAGATGCCGCATCAGCGCCGCCGCCATGGGCGAGCGCACGGCATTGAGCGAGCACATGAACAGCACCGACCCGGGCAGTTTCGGCTGTGTTTCAGCGCTCATGGCGCGCACCCTTCCAGTGCAGCACCGCAATGAGGGTGAACAGCCGCCGTGCGGTGGCATGATCCACCCGCACCCGCTCGCCCAGCCGCTGGCGCAGCAGCTCCGCTGCCTCGTCGTGCACCGCCCGCCGCGCCATGTCCAGCGGCTCGATGCGATGCGCCGGTGCATGGCGCAGGGCGTCGTAATAACTCTCGCAGATGCGGAAATAGTCGCGAATGATGCGGCGAAACGGCGACAGCGCCAGCCCCAGCAGCAGCAGGCGCGTGCCGGACTCGTCGGCAATGTCCATCAGCAGCCGTTGCTGCCCGGCATCCAGCGACAGCGTCAGCCGATACGGCCCCGGCACGTGCGCCGGCACCGAAAAACGGTTCTCGCGCAGCAGGTCATGCACCGCCACCGCGCGTTCATGCTCCACTTCCGGCAGGTTGGCGCGCGGTGGCATGCCATGCAGCAGCACCTCCACCAGCCGTTCCGACTGTGGCCAGCCGGCATCCGTGGTGTCTGCTGGCGGGGTGTTGGCATCGGGCGGCATGGCATTGGCCTCCATGGTCTTCCGGGCATGCAGGCTCAGCGGTTCAGGCGGATGCGCACGGAACGTGCATGGGCTTCAAGCCCCTCTGCTTCCGCCAGCTTCACCGCCGCCGGGCCGATGGCGGCCAGCGCCTCCGGCGTGCAGGCAAGCAGCGTGGTGCGCTTCATGAAGGCCAGCACCGAAAGCCCGGAAGAGAAGCGCGCGCTGCGCGAGGTCGGCAGCACATGGTTTGGCCCGGCCACGTAATCGCCCACCGCCTCCGGCGTGAAGGCACCGAGGAAGATGGCCCCGGCATGGCGGATGGCAGGCAGCAGAGCCTGCGGCTCGGCCACCTCCAGCTCCAGGTGTTCGGGCGCAAAGCGGTTGGAGATTTCCGCCGCCTCGTCAAGGTCGCGCACCACGATGATCGCGCCATGATCACGCCAGCTCGCCCCGGCAATGTCCTTTTTCGGCAGGTCGGCAAGCTGGTGTTCGACTTCATCGAGCACCGTGCGCGCCAATGTTTCCGACGGCGTGAGCAGGATGGACTGGGCCAGCGCATCATGCTCTGCCTGCGCCAGCAGGTCGGCGGCGATCCATGCCGGGTTGGCATGTTCATCGGCAATGATCAGCACCTCCGACGGCCCGGCAATCATGTCGATGCCCACGTGGCCGAACACCTGCCGCTTGGCCTCCGCCACGTAAGCATTGCCCGGCCCGACGATGACATCCACCGGCGCGATGCTGTCCGTGCCGTAGGCCAGCGCGGCAATGGCCTGCGCGCCGCCGATGCGCCATACTTCGTCCACGCCGGCGATGAGCGCAGCCGCCAGCACCAGGTCGTTCATCTGCCCGTCTGGTGTGGGCACTGTCATCACCAGCCGCTTCACGCCGGCCACCTTTGCCGGAATGGCGTTCATCAGCACCGAGGAAGGGTAGGCCGCAAGCCCGCCGGGCACATACAGCCCGGCCGCCTCCACCGGCGTGAACCGGTGCCCCAGCCGCGCGCCGATTTCGTCGGTGTAGAGTTCATCCTCCGGCATCTGCCGCTCGTGATAGGCGCGGATGCGCGCCGCTGCCAGTTCGAGCGCCTGCAGAACTTCCCCGTCAACGCGCGCCCTTGCCGCCTGAAGCGCCTCGTGTTCAAGCCGCAGGCCTTGTTCTGCCACCTGCCAGCGATCGAAGCGCTCGGTGAATTGTGCCAGCGCTTCATCGCCCCTGCGCTTCACCTGCGCGATGATCTCCGCCACCTGCTCGCGCACGCCTTCCACCTCGCCGGCGCGGTTGGCCAGCAGGGTGGCGAGCGATTGCTCGAAGTCTGCATCGGTGGTGAACAGCAGGCGGCTCATCGCATTCTCCCACGGTTGCAAGCATGCCGGATGATACTGACAGCAAGTGGCAGTTCATGCAGGCCCGAAGCGAGGCGTGCCCTGCCCCGGACAACATGAGGGATGCACGGCAGGCGGCGGTTCGTCAATCCCGCAGACGCCAGGAAAAGGCTGGAGGGCCTTGCGGCAACAAGCCGTGAGCATCGACAGGTGAAATTCCCTGCTAGGGGCAGGCATCAGTGTTCGTCGTCCGTGGCCGCGGGGAGGTCGTGCGACGGCGTGCAGTCCACACACCAGCTCTCGCCCAGGTCTTCCATCCACGCCTGGATGCACTCCACCTCCAGCCGGATAATGCCATCCCCGGCAAAGATGAGGTCGATGAACCCGGCCTCTTCCTCCTCTTCCGCCGGGTGGAAGGCAATGGCCAGCAGCTCCAGCACGCCGTTGGGAGCATCCTGCCGGATGTTGCGGCAGCGCACCCGCCGCACGTGCTCGAAGTGCAGGCCGGTGCGCGCCTGCATCGGCGTGTCGTGCTCGCCACGCAGGTGGGACAGCCACTCGAAGCGGTTGGCCAGCAGCACGAAGCGCCCTTTCTGCGCAAGGTAGGTGATGTCGCCCACCCGCACCACCGCATCCTGCATGTGGGCGGAGATGATGCGCAGGTCTTCCTCGTCCCGCGCCATCAGCTTCAGCAGCTCCATGACGTTCTCTCCCGCGCTTGCGGCAGTTGCTCCTGCGCTGGTGCGCCGCGCATCGTTCATGGTCTCGTCTCCCGCTTCATATGGTGTCAGGCCGCAACGCGCTCAATATCCGCGCCCACCGCGCGCAATTTCTCTTCCAGCGCCTCGAACCCGCGGTCCAGGTGATACAGGCGGTGGATCTCCGTTTCCCCTTCCGCCGCCAGCCCGGCAATCACCAGCGAGACGGAAGCGCGCAGGTCGGTGGCCATCACCGGTGCACCTTTGAGAGCCTCCACCCCCTTCACCAGTGCCGTGTCGCCCATCAGGCTGATGTCCGCTCCCAGCCGCACCAGCTCCTGCACGTGCATGAAGCGGTTCTCGAAGATCGTCTCGCGAATGGAGGAAACGCCCTGCGCCCTTGTCATCAGCGCCATCAGCTGCGCCTGCAGGTCGGTGGGAAAGCCGGGGAACGGCTGCGTTTCCACCGTTACCGCCTGCAATGCGCCATTGGCCCGGCGCACGCGCAAGCCTCCCTCTTCCGCCGTTGCCATGACGCCGGCAGAGGCCATCACGTCGATGAAGGCGCTAAGATGCTCCGCCCGCGCGCCACAGAGCAGCACATCTCCGTCGGTCATGGCAGCGGCCATGGCATAGGTTCCGGCCTCGATGCGGTCTGCCACGATGGAATGTTCCGCCCCGTGCAGGCGCTCCACCCCTTCGATGCGCAGGCTGCTGCGGCCGATGCCCTCGATCTTCGCTCCCATCTTCACCAGGCATTCGGCCACATCCGCCACCTCCGGCTCGCGCGCCGCGTTCTCGATGACGGTCTCGCCCCTGGCCAGCGTGGCCGCCATCAGCACCACGTGGGTGGCACCCACGGATACCTTGGGAAAGACGATGCGCGCACCATGAAGCCGTCCTTTCGGCGCGCGGGCGATGACATAGCCCTGCTCCACGTCGATCTCCGCCCCCATGCGGCTGAGTGCCTTCAGGTAGAGATCCACGGGGCGCGTGCCGATGGCGCACCCCCCCGGCAGCGACACCCTGGCCTCGCCGCAGCGCGCCAGCAGCGGCCCCAGCACCCAGAAACTGGCGCGCATCTTCGACACCAGATCGTAAGGCGCGGTGGTGTCGATGATTTCGGCGGCGGTGATGTGCACCGTATCGCCCACGAAGCGCGACTGCCCCGGCTTCTTGCCGGCAATCATGGTATCGGCCCCGTGGTTGCGCAGGATCTTCTGCAGCAGTGCCACGTCGGCCAGCCGCGGCGTGTTGTGCAGCGTCAGGGTTTCGTCGGTCAGCAGGGCCGCGATCATCAGCGGCAGGGCGGCATTCTTGGCCCCCGATATGGGAATTTCGCCCTTCAGGCGGTTGCCCCCGCGCACCAGCAGTTTTTCCATGAGCTTTCCATGATGCGTTTGAATTGAATGCGCCATGATTGCAGCGCGTTGCGGCATGCATGCCACCACCGGGCGCGCAAGGCAAGCACCTGCGGCGCATCAGGCGCTGCTGCCACCGGTTTCCTCGCCCTTGCTGCCTTCCCCTTCGGTCGTGCCGGCTTGCTGGCGCGCCCTTGCCTGCTGCCTGCGCCGTTTCAGGTTGGCCCGCAGTTGCGCCGCCAGCGTTTCGGCATCCGGCTTGCGCTTGCCGCCCTTGTGCTCATGCCCGCTCATGACACGCCACGGAAATCTCCTGCATTGCTGTTCCGCATCTACAGCTCGTGATATTTCTGCGCCCGCCCGCGCGCCTTTTCCACCGGATACTTCTCGGCATTGCGCCGTATCTTGTGCGCTGCCGCCGCGGCAAGGTCAATGTCCGCCTTCTCTGCAATCAGCAGCAGGTAGAGCAGCACATCGGCGCATTCCTCTTCCAGCCGTGCGCGCAGCTGCTCGTCTCCCGCGGCCAGTTGTGCATCCAGCTCGGCATCGGTCTTCCACTGCGCCAGCTCCAGCAGCTCCGCCGCTTCCAGGCTGAGAGACAGCAGCAGGTTCTTGAGCGTATGGAACTGCGCCCAGTCGCGCGCATCGCGAAAGGCAACGAGCTGTTCTGTCAGCTCGGCCAGGGTTGGGGAAGCTTCATCCGGCATGCATCACGCTCCTGCCATGCACTGCATTGCAGAGCAGTAGATAGCAGAAGCGCGATGCAGGGAAAACGGCGGCAGGCGGCAAAGCTGCTCAGCGCGTGCGCGGACGGATGCGGATCTCCACCCGCCGGTTCAGCGCGCGGCCCTGCTCGGTGGCATTGTCCGCCACCGGGTAGCGCTCGCCGAAGCCACGGGCATCGAACCGGCGGGCATCCACGCCCTGCGATACCAGGTAATGCATCACCGCCGCCGCCCGCTGCTCGGAAAGGCGCTGGTTGTAGGCATCGGAACCGGTGGAATCGGTATGCCCGGCAATCAGCACGTCGGTTTCCGGAAAGCCGTTCAGCACCGTGGCCACGGCATTCAGCGTGCGGTAGAAGCGCGGCTCGATGTTGGCGCTGTTGACCGCGAAGGTGATGTCGGAAGGCATCACCAGGCGGATGTCGTTGCCATCACGCACGATGCGCACGCCGGTGCCCGCCAGCCGCTTGCGCAGTTCCGCCTCCTGCCTGTCCATGTAGGCACCCACGCCCATGCCTGCCAGCGTGCCGATGCCGGCACCAATGAGCGCGCCCTTCACCGCGCCCTTGCCGGACTTCTTGCTGGTCAGCGCGCCGGTCAGCGCCCCCACGGCGGCACCGGCGGCAGCACCGGCACCGGCACCCAGCAGCGTGTTGGAGGCCTTTTCCTCGCCGGTGTAGGGGTCGGTGGTGCAGCCGGCCAGCAGCAGCGCGCCGGCGGTGATGGCAATGAGGCCCTTGCGTTTCATGTGCGTGAACTCCCTGCGGAAAAGCATGTTCCGTTGGCATGCCCGCTGCTGATCATCAGAATACGCGCACGGCATGCTCCTAGCTTGCACATTCCGCCATTTTGCGGCGCTTTTGTGAAAAATGCATGAAATGCTGCCGAACAAGGGCGTGATTTCCGGCCGGGGGCATCACATGGGGTGTGAGGGGGCTCATGCACCCTTTGCCGAAGCTTCTTCCGAGGAAATGATTGTTGCCTTCCCGTCCTGCAGTCGCAGCAGCACGTCGGCCTTGTTGCGCCAGGCGTCGGTGTGGGTGATGGCGATGACGGTGATGTTTTCGCGTCGTGCCAGTGCGGTGATGCTGTCCACCAGCCGTTGTTCGGTTTGCGGATCCAGTGCCGAGGTTACCTCGTCCAGGATCAGCAGCTTCGGCTTGCGCACCAGTGCCCGCGCCAGGGACAGCCGCTGGCGCTGCCCGCCGGAGAGCTTCACGCCGCGCTCGCCGAGGTCGGTATCGAGCCCGTCGGGCAGTTGCCGCACGAATTCCGCCGCACCGGCCAGCTCCAGCGCGCGCCAGATGTCTTCGTCGGAGACCTCCTGCCCCAGCCGGATATTGTCGCGCACCGTGCCGGAGAGCAGGATCAGTTCCTGCGGCACATAGCCGATCATCCGCCGCCATGCCTTCAGGTCGATCTCCTCCAGCGGCGTGTCATCGACAAGGATCTCCCCGCTTTGTGGCCTCTGCAGCCCGGTGATGAGATCGATGATGGTGGTCTTCCCCGCCCCGGAAGGCCCGATGATGACGCTGATGGCATGTGCCGGCAGGAAGATGTCGAGGCCGTTGAGCACGCTTCTGCCCGGATGGGCGAAGGAAACATTGGCCAGGCGAATGCCCTGCCGCAGCGAGGGGGGCTTGCTGCCCACGGCCTGTTCGCGCGCATCTTCTGCCGAGCGGGTGAGGTCATCCACCTTGTCGAAATAGGGAGCATATTCGCTGGCGGCCTGGATGAGCTTCTGCAGGCGGGAGAGGTTCTTGACCACACTTAGTGCAAGTCCGGCAACGATGCCTACCTCCACTGCAGGAATATCGAGCCAGCGCAGTGCCACGTAAAGAACGGCAAACACCAGGATGATGGAAAGGATGTTCTGCAAGGCCGTCAGGCCATGATAAACGGCCAGCATACGGCGCCGAAAGCGCCGCAGGCGTCGGATGAACCATACCAGCAGCGGCTGCACGGCCTGTTCCAGGCCCATGGCCTTGATCATCTTGATGGACGAGAAGGAATCGGCGAAGTGTGCGCTCAGTGCCTCGGTGGAGCCGGCATACTTGTGGCTGTATTTGCGCATCATCCGCACCAGCAGCATCAAGGGGCCGTAAATGAGCAGTGCCAGCACGGCAATGCCGGCAGCCAGTGCGGGGGAAATGATCATCACCAGCCCGATGTAGACCAGCGTGCGCAGCAGCAACACAAGCGCGCGCATTGCCTGTTCCATGGCAGCGGAAGCATTCGTGGTGAACTGCGCGATGGAAATGGCCATGCCGCCCACGCGATTATCCTGATACCACGGCCAGCGTGCTGCAATGACCGCAGCCAGCAGCCGCCGGCGCATGTCATTGGCTATGTCCGTGATGACGTATCCCGCCCACAGCTGGATGAAGAAACCGAAGATTTCGCGCAACACCAGCAGCCCGGCAGTCAGTCCCGTCAGCAGCCAGATTTCCTGCGGCAGCCCCAGCCAGGCGATGATGTCCAGGATCTGCCGGGCAAATGCCGGCATCTGCTCGCCTTCCACCCCCAGCACCAGCACCAGCAGCGGCACCAGCGTCGCCAGCCCCAGCCCCTCCAGCAGGCTGTTGAGAAACAGCAGCCCCACCAGCAGCAGCATGCGCCGGGTTCCGAAACGCGCCAGCAAGCGGAACATGGTATGGAAGGAGTGCATGGCTTGGCCTTTGTGATGAGTTCTGTCAGGTCAGCTTGACGCCGGTGGTTGCGAGAAGGGAACTTCCATGAAGGTCTTGGCGTGCGTTGCCTGAAACAGCTCCCTTGTCTGGTTGATGGCTATAGTTGTGTCAAGCAGTCATGCAATCATGCAGGCATGCCTGATAATCTTGTCATTCAAGGTAAATATCGAAGATATTCGGGGCAATTTCGCCAATATGCAAGTCATCTGGAAGTAGAGTTTCGGTTGTCAATGCAATCTGATGCAGACGCTTTGCCACCTCTTCCAATGATGTGTCGGGGAAGATGTTGCGACGGTGTATGTCGCGCGCATGGCTGCGGCGCAGCGCTTTGCGGGCGTGGCGCAACAGCAGGAAGGTGCGTGTGGGCAGCGTGGCGGCGGTGCTTTTGCGCGGCAGTGGCAGCAGCTCCTCGGCGCGGCGGATGAAGTGCGGCGTGCACAGCTCATCGGTGATGTGCAGGTGCCAGTGCAGCAGCTTCTGCCGTTCCTCGTCCATGCCGGCGCTACCGCTGCGAATGGCTTCCACCACCTGCACCACATCTTCGATGCTGCTGGCGCGGATGGAAACACCATTGGGCAGCGGGCTTTCGTGCCGCGGCGATTCGAAAGGCGTGAAGGCAATGGGTTGCTTGCCCAGCAGGCAGGCCTCCAGCCCGGTGGTGGAATTGCTGTGGATGAGCGTTTCTGATGCCAGCGTCCATGCGATGATGGGGCCTTCACGTATCACTTCGACATTGGGCAGGCCCTTGATCCACTGCTGCCAGGCCTGCATGTTTTCCACCGGATGCGGACGCAGGATGATCTTCATGTCCGGAAAAGCCCGCGCCAGGGTGGGGATGAGGGCGCGCATCCGTTCCAGCATGCGTTTCTGGTATTGCAGATAGCTGAACTCTCCCTCCCGTCCCGGGGGTGGCGTATCCGCGTGCAATGGCTGCTGCTCCGGCGGGATGACATGCGGATTGGCCCAGGAAAGATTGGTGGGGATGAGGATAAAGCGCCCATGCTGCTGGCGCAGCGCCTGTGCTTGCGGCTCATGCAAGGCGCGCAGCTTCGGGTGCAGAAGGTCGAGCCGGGGATTGCCCGCCACCTCCACGCGCTTGCCGGCCTGCTCGGCTACCGGGCGCATGTCCGTAGCACTCGCCTCGCCCCAGGCGAAGACCTGGTCCACCAGCGCCATCGTCTCGGCACTCAGGCGCTGCCGGCGGTATTGCCCGCCATCGCCATAGACCAGCCCTTCCTCGTCCCAGCCCTGGCTGGCGAAGCCCATGCGCTTCAGGGCGCGTGCCATCAGCAGCCGCCCATGCCCGAAGGTGGAAAACAGGTAGACGCCGCGCGGCATGCGCCACATGGCGCGGTTGATGAGCGTCTTCGAGCCGACGATGACGCGCCAGCCC
This sequence comes from Hyphomicrobiales bacterium, assembly GCA_026982665.1. Taxonomy (GTDB): domain Bacteria; phylum Pseudomonadota; class Alphaproteobacteria; order Rhizobiales; family Aestuariivirgaceae; genus Thermopetrobacter. Next base: position 47,972 of record JALSGQ010000010.1, read on the forward strand.
GCCTGCAGGGCAAAGGCCGCATGCAGCAGGCGGGCGTCCATCTCGCGACTCTTGATGTCCACGGGGAGGATGATGGTCTTCTTGTAGCGCATTGGTACCCGAAGTTTTCAAGAAACCTTGTTGTTGCTCTTATAGGCGGCAATCAGGCAAGCAAGAAGTGGATTCGGCATCAGCAAGCTGTTATGGCGAAGGACATGGGAACATGACAGCCGCTTTCGTGTGGATGGGAACATGACACAGGCAGCCGACAGGAACCGTGCCGTCTGGGAGCAGCTCTATCAGGCGGGCAATTACATGCGGTATCCGGTGGAGCAACTGGTGCGGCTGTTTTACCGGCATGCGCGCCGCATGCTTGCGCCCGGCGCACTGGTGGTGGATTACGGCGCCGGCAGCGGCAACAACGCGGAGTTCTTCGTGCGCGAAGGCTGCCGGGTGATTGCCATGGACATCAGCGCCACGGCCCTGGACGTCTTGCAACGGCGCTTCATGCACGCACACCTGCCCGCGCCGGAATGCCGCCTGGTCGAGCCAGGCGAGAAGGTGATGATTCCGGAATGCGATCTGCTCGTGTTCTGGGATGTGCTCTATTACAATGATGCGGAAACGGCACGCACCCTGCTGCGCGAAGGCATCGCGGCTTTGCGCCCCGGCGGCATGCTGATGGTCAACATGCCCACGCCGCGGCATCATTTCATCGCCAATGCCACGCAGATTGCTGCCGATACCTTCGAGTTCAGGGGGGCGGATCAGCAAGGTGCCATCATGTGCACGCCGGGCAGCATGCAGGCACTGGTGCAGTGGTGCGCGGGCATCACGCCCGTGGAACAGGGAGGGTTTGCCCATTACAACGCCGAGCGCCGCGCCGAGTTCATGCATCTGGTCGGACGCAAGGAGTAACGCCAACAGCCTTGCACGCAACATCCACCTTTTCATCTCTGGAAAGTCCATGCCCACCATCATCCTGCCGACGGAAACGGTTGCCCGCGAATGGGAAGCCAAGCTGCTGCTGGCAGCCTTTCTGGCGCGGGCAGGCGCGCAGGCCATCGTCGGCAGCCATGCCCGTATCAACAACCGGCTGTACCGGCTAGCGGCGGAAGCCTATGTCTCGCAGACCATTGTCAGGCCGAAGCGGCGCATCTTCCGCATCATCCGCGCGCTGGGGATGAAGCTGGCGGCGTGGGACGAGGAGGGGCTGGTGTGGGCTTCCGCAGAGTTCTATCGCTGGCGGCGGCTGGATGCAGAGAACTGGAAGATGCTGCACCGTTTCTTCTGCTGGGGCGAGGCGCAGGCGGCGGTCATTCGCGACACCTTTGCCGATGCGGAGCAGAAGTTGCGCATCACCGGCAATCCGCGGCAGGATTTCTACACACGCGACTTCCACGTGCTGCATGAGGAGACCATTCGTGCGATTAGTGCGGAGCATGGGGACTTCATTCTTGTCAACTCCAACTTCGGCAGCCTGCATTCGCCGCGCCTGCCCTTCACCGGCATCGAGAAGACGCAAGAGGATATCGAGCGGCTGGCGCGAGCCAGCAGGCACAAGGTGGAATACATTGCCTTCCGCCAGCAGGTGTTCCTGAGCCTGTGCAACCTGGTGCGGCGGCTTTCGGAAGCCTTTCCGCGCAAGACCATTCTCATCCGCCCCCACCCGTCCGAAAACCCCGCCGCCTGGCAGGAACTGGCTGCACCACTGCCGAATGTCGTGGTGCGCTATGATCATGAGCTGATCCCCTGGCTGCTGGCGGCTGAAGCGGTTATTCACAATGGCTGCACCACGGCAGTGGAAACGGCCATGCTGGGCAGACCGGCCATTGAATACCGGGCGGTGGAACTGCCCGAGTGGGAATCGGAAATCGTCAGCCGCGCCTCCATTCCCGCCAGTACGCCGGAAGAGGTCATCGCACTGCTGCGTGATCCGCAGGCCCTGCAGGAAGCCATGCACGGTGTCGAAGAGATGCTGAAACCATATATCGCACACCTGAATGACGGACTTGCCTGCGAACGCATCGCGCGGGAGCTGGTGGCGCTGCTGGCGGAGCCGGCGCCCGCCACCACGCCGTTGCAGCGCCTTGCAGGCCAGGTGAAATGCCGCCTGCGCGCCCTGGAGAAGAAGGTCATCGGCAGGCTGAATCCGCATTCTTCCGCCAGCCCGGCCTATATCGACAAGAAGTTCCCACCCATGACGACGGAAGAGGTGCGGGAAACTGTCGAACGGCTGTGCGCATTGGTGGACTTGCCAGTGCCGCATGTGGAACAACTGCATGACCGGATCTGGCGCCTGTCTCCAGCCGGGAATGCGGGAGAAGGATCATGAACGGCAAGGCATCACCTGCGCGCATCGCCATCATTCCGGCGCGCTCCGGCTCCAAGGGGGTGCCGGACAAGAACATGCGCGTCATCGGCGGTGAGACGCTGCTGGGCCGCGCCATTCGCTGCGCGCAAGCCACGGGACTGTTCGACCGAATTTTCGTTTCCACCGACAGCGAGCGCTACGCCGAGGAAGCGGCGCGGCTGGGGGTGGGAACGCCGTGGCTGCGCCCTGCCGAGCTGGCTTCCGACACCGCGCTGGTGGCCGATGCGCTGCGCCACACGCTTGAAACCTTCGCCGAGCGCGGGGAGGCGTTCGACACCATGGCCATTCTCGAACCCACTTCGCCGCTGCGCACGCCCGAAATCGTTCGAGAGGTGGTGCTGGCGGCGGAGCAGGAGGGATGGGATGCCGCCTTCACCGTCTCCGAGGTGCCTAAGCCCTTTCATGCGCTGAAGCAGTTCCGGCTGGATGATGCGGGTGCGGCCAGCTTCGTCATGAACGAGGCCAGCCCCAACGTGAACCGGCAGAGCCTGTATTCCACCTACATCCGCAACGGCCTGGCCTATGCCGTGCGCGTGCCGGCGTTTCTGAAGACCCATTCGGTGCATGGCACGCGGGCGAAGGCCGTCGTGGTTGACGAAGAGGTCGTCAGCATCGATACCGAGGAAGACCTGAAGCTGGCCGAGCGCCTGCTGGCCGAACGGAATGCTTGAGAGATGAACCAGCAATCCACGCAAACCTGGCTGCACGCACCGCGCGATGATGCTCCCTGCACCATCATTGCCGAGATCGCGCAGGCGCACGACGGCTCGCTGGGCACCGCGCACGCGATGATCGATGCCGCCGCCGAGGCCGGGGTGGATGCGGTGAAATTCCAGACCCACATCGCCGAAGCCGAGAGCACGCCGGGCGAGCCGTGGCGGGTGAAGTTCTCACCGCAGGATGCCACGCGCTACGACTACTGGAAGCGCATGGAGTTCACGGAAGAGCAATGGGCCGGGCTGAAGCAGCATGCGGAAGAGAAAGGGCTGCTGTTTCTCTCCTCGCCCTTCTCCATGCAGGCGGTGGAGCTGCTTCAGCGCATCGGGGTGGCGGCGTGGAAGGTGGCCTCCGGTGAGGTCAACAACCTGCCCATGCTGCGGCGCATGGCGGCCACGGGGCTGCCGGTGCTGCTCTCCTCCGGCATGAGCGATGTCGCAGAGCTGGCCGATGCCCTGTCCATCCTGCGCGCGGCTGGCGATCCGCCGGTGTGCGTGCTGCAATGCACCTCCAGCTATCCGACGCCGCCGGAGAAGGTGGGCATCAATGCCATGCAGGAGCTGCGCCAGCGGCTGGGCGTGCCGGTGGGTTTGTCCGATCATTCCGCCACCATCTTCCCCGGGCTGATCGCCGCGTGGGAGGGGGCAAAGGTCATCGAGGTGCACCTGACACTGTCGCGCCGCGCCTTCGGGCCGGACGTGGTGGCCTCGCTGACGGTGGAAGAGATGGCCGAACTGGTGCGCGGCGTGCGCTACGTGCAGGCCATGCGCGCACATCCGCTGAACAAGGATGCCATGAAGGACGAGATGGAACAGATGCGCGCCACCTTCATGAAGAGCCTGGTGCTCACCCGCCCGATGAAGGCCGGAGAGGTCATCACCGAAGAGGTGCTGGATGCGCGCAAGCCCGGCACCGGCATTTCCGTGCGCCGATACGACGAGGTGCTGGGCAGGAAGCTGGCGCGCGATGTGGACGCGCTGACACCGCTGCAGGAAGAGGACTTGCAATGAACGGCAACGGCAGGCGCAAGGTATGCGTGGTGGTAACGGCGCGCCCCTCCTATGCGCGGGTGCGCACCGCACTTCAGGCGCTGCGCGCGCGTAATGACGTGGAATTGCAGATCATCGCCACCGCCTCCACCCTGCTGCACCGCTATGGCGAGGTGGTGCAGGTGATGGAAGCGGACGGCTTTGACATCACCTGGCGCATCCACTCCATCCTGGAGGGCGAGAACCTGGTAACACAGGCAAAGTCCACCGCGCTGGGGCTGAACGAGACGGCCACCGCGCTGGAGAACCTGAAGCCCGACGTGGTGGTGAGCATCGCCGATCGGTTCGAGACCATCGCCACCGCCATTGCCGCCAGCTACATGAACATCCCGCTGGCCCACATCCAGGGCGGCGAGGTAACCGGCAACATCGACGATAGGGTGCGCCATGCCGTTACCAAGCTGGCCGATTTGCACCTGGTGGCCTCGCCCGGCGCACGGGATTACGTCATCTCCATGGGCGAACACCCGGACAGCGTGCACCTGACGGGCTGCCCCTCCATCGACATCGCCGCGCGAGCAAAGGAGAACCCGCAGCTGCCGGAGGACTTCTTTCAGCGCTTCGGCGGAGTGGGGGCGGAGTTCGACATCCACCGCGAAGACTTCATCGTGGTGATGCAGCACCCGGTAACGACGGAATACGAGCAGGCCTTCGAACAGGCAGAGGCCACGTTGCAGGCCGTCTCCGAGCTGGGCGTGCATGCCCTGTGGTTCTGGCCCAACGTCGATGCCGGTGCCGATGCCACCTCCAAGGCCATCCGCACCTGGCGCGAGCAGGGCCGGCTTGAGAAGGTGCATTTCTTCCGCAACATGCCGCCGGAGGATTTCTATCGCGTGCTGATGCAGTCGAAATGCATCGTCGGCAACTCTTCCGTTGCCATTCGCGAGTGTTCCTTCCTCGGCGTGCCGGCGGTGAACATCGGCAACCGCCAGATCTCGCGCGAGCGCGGGCCCAACGTCATCGACGTGCCGCATGATGCCGGGGCCATTGCGCAGGCCATCCGCAAGCAGATGCTGCATGGCCCTTATCCGTCTTCCGGCATTTACGGCCAGGGCGATGCCGGCGAGCGCATTGCCCGCGTGCTGGCGGAGGAGCCGCTGCTGCTGAAGCACCAGCGCCCCCTGCATGATCCGCGCAAGGTGGCCATCTCGCCTGCGCAATAGGGGGTGTCCTGGAGGCTTTGTGGCACCTTGTCGGCCTCAACTTCGGGGCATGCACACCCTCTTGCATCTTCTGCACGATGCAGCACGGTGCGATTCCGGTTGCCAAGCGGGGGGATTGTTCATAATCTGGAAGGCGCTTGGCATTGCCATCAACAGACAGATGCCATCATTCCATCTGGCCGGGGCATTCCGCCCCGGGCGAATCCTGCAATATTCAGGGAGGACGACAACATGAAGAAATTCGCTCTTGGTGCCATTGCGGCTTCCGCGCTGGTGCTGGCTGGCACCACGCTGCCGGCGCAGGCGCAGACCAAGTTCGTCTCCATCGGCACCGGCGGCATTACCGGCGTGTATTACCCCACCGGTGGTGCCATCTGCCGGCTGATGAACAAGAACCGCAAGCAGACGGGCATCCGTTGCTCGGTGGAAAGCACCGGCGGCTCCATCTACAACATCAACGCCATCCGCGCCGGTGAGCTGGAGTTCGGCGTTGCCCAGTCCGACTGGCAGTATCATGCTTACAACGGCACCTCCAAGTTCAAGGACAAGGGGCCGTTCAAGGAGCTGCGCGCGGTTTTCTCCATCCATCCGGAGCCGGTTACCATCGTCGCCCGCAAGGATGCCAACATCAAGACCATCCTTGACCTGAAGGGCAAGCGGGTGAACATCGGCAACCCCGGTTCCGGCACCCGCGGCACCTGGGAGGTGATCGAGGAGACGCTGGGCTGGAAGCGCGAGGACCTGAAGCTGGCCGCCGAGCTGAAGTCGGCGGAGACCGGCCAGGCGCTGTGCGACAACAAGATCGACGCCTACTTCTGGCTGGTCGGCCACCCCTCGGCGCTGACGCAGGAGACGCTGGCTTCCTGTGATTCGCACCTGGTCAACGCCCGCGCCCCGAAGATCGAGGAGCTGGTGAAGAAGACGCCGTATTACAGCCTCGCGGTCATCCCCGGCGGGCTGTATCCGCAGCAGAAGGAAGACGTGCCCACCTGGGGCGTGCGCGCCACCCTGGTAACCTCCACCAAGGTGCCGGAGGATGTCGTCTATGCGCTGGTGAAGAGCGTGTTCGACAACTTCGACAGCTTCAAGAAGCTGCATCCGGCCTTCGGCCACCTGAAGCCGGAGGAGATGATCTCCGCCTCGCTGTCCGCGCCGCTGCACCCCGGTGCGGTGAAGTATTACAAGGAGCGCGGCTGGATGAAGTAAGGCCATGACGCCGGGTCGGGGAGCGCTGCGGGCGCTCCCCGGCTGTTCTCCACCCCCTTTTTGCCGTGCTTGCCGTTGTTGTGCCATGCGGGTGATGGTGCCCGCATCGTTCAGGGACGGGAAACGCCGGGCCACGCAATGAAGCGCTGCATCCACAACAGGCGCGATGGCCGTGGCGCGGGGGACGGCAACAGGGGAGGACAATCATGGCCACCGAGCGCAAGGTGCATCAGCTCGATGCCGAGGAGCTGGCGGCGGAGGTCGATTCCGGCGCGCGCAATCCCGTCGGCTGGCAGGCGAAGGTGTTTCTCGGCATCTGCATCGCCTGGTCATTGTTCCAGATCTACATCGCCTCGCCGCTGCCCGCCCTGCTGCAGGAATGGGCCCGTGCGCTGGGGCTGGACATTCCCTTCTACATGGGCTCGGTGAAGACCCGCCGCATTCACCTGGCCTTCGCCCTGGTGCTGGCGGCCATGGCCTATCCGCTGCTGAAGTCCTCGCCGCGCGATCGCATCCCCTGGTATGACTGGTTGCTGGCCGTCCTCGGCGTGGTGGTTACGCTCTACGGTGTGGTCAACGCCACCGCCATCGCCGAGCGCGCCGGCCTGCCCACCACCACCGACCTTGCCATCTCCGCGCTGGGCGTCTCGCTCATCCTGCTCACCACCTGGCGCTCGCTGGGGCTGCCGCTGGTCATCGTTACGTCCGTCTTCCTCGCCTACGTGTTCTTCGGCGACAAGAGCTGGGTGCCGGAGGTCATCCAGTGGAAGGGGGCATCCTTCGGCAAGGCCATGTGGCATTTCTGGATGCAGGAGGAGGGCATCTTCGGCAAGCCGCTGGAGGTTTCCACCACGCTGATCTTCCTGTTCGTGCTGTTCGGCGCCATCCTGGAGAAGGCGGGTGCGGGCGGCTATTTCATCAAGGTCGCCTTCGCCCTGCTGGGGCACCTGCGCGGCGGCCCGGCCAAGGCCGCGGTGGTGGCCTCGGCCATGTCGGGGCTGTATTCCGGCTCCTCCATCGCCAACGTGGTAACCACCGGCACCTTCACCATTCCGCTGATGAAGCGCACCGGCTTCACGCCGGAGAAGGCCGGCGCGGTGGAGGTGGCGTCTTCCACCAACGGCCAGCTCACCCCGCCGGTGATGGGCGCGGCAGCCTTCCTCATCGCCGAGTTCACCGGCATCTCCTATTTCGACCTCATCCGCCATGCCATCGTGCCGGCGCTGATCTCCTACATCGCACTGGTCTACATCGTGCACCTGGAGGCCCTGAAGCTGGGGCTGAAGGGCCTGCCGAAGCCCGAGACCGGGCGCACCTTCGCCCAGACGCTGATGCTCTTCGTCGGCGGTTTTCTGGCCACCATGCTGCTGTTCCTGCTGGTCTATTACGGGCTGGGCTGGATCAAGACCGCCTTCCCCGGCATGACCACCACCACGGTCATCATCGGCTTCCTTGCGGCTTACGTGGTGCTGGCCTACCTGGCGGCACAGAAGCCCGATCTCGAGATGGACGACCCCAACCAGCCCATCGAGCAGCTGCCGCGCGCCGGCGCGGTGGCCATCACCGGGCTGTATTACATCCTGCCCATCATCCTGCTGATCTGGATGATCATGATCGAGCGCACCTCCGCCGCCACGGCGGCCTATTACGCCGTGCTGGCGATGACCTTCATCGCCCTCACCCAGCACGCCCTGAAGGGCTTCTTCCGCGGCGAGCTGCGGCTGGGCCAGCAGCTGAAGCACGGCTTCGGCCAGTGGGTGGACGGCCTCATCGCCGGCGCGCGCTCGATGATCTCCATCGCCGTGGCCACCGCGGCCGCCGGCATCATCGTCGGCACCATCGGCCTCACGGGAGCGCACCAGGTCATCGGTGCCTTCGTCGAGTATCTCTCCGCCGGTTCGCTCATCGTCATGCTGCTGCTGGTGGCGGTGATGAGCCTCATCCTCGGCATGGGCCTGCCGACCACGGCCAACTACATCGTCGTCTCCTCGCTGATGGCGCCGGTCATCGTCGCCGTCGGTGCCCAGAACGGCTTGCTGGTGCCGCTGGTGGCGGCCCACATGTTCGTCTTCTACTTCGGCATCCTGGCCGATGACACGCCGCCCGTGGGCCTGGCCGCCTTCGCCGCCGCCGCCATTTCCGGTGGTGATCCCATCAAGACCGGCATCCAGGGCTTCATGTATGACATCCGCACCGCCATCCTGCCCTTCCTGTTCATCTTCAACACCGAGCTGCTGCTCATCGACGTTACCTTGTGGAAGGGCATCATGGTGTTCATCGTCGGTGTCATCGCCATGTTGCTGTTCGCCTCCGCCACGCAGGGCTTCATGTTCGTGAGGAACAGGATCTGGGAGACAGTGGCGCTGCTGCTCGTCGCCTTCACCCTGTTCCGCCCCGGCTTCTGGCTGGACATGGTGCAGCCGCCCTTCGTCGAGCACGACGGCGCGCAGCTGGTGGAGTTTGCCGGCAAGGCGCAGCCGGGCAGCCTGCTGCGGGTGCGCATCGAGGGACCGGACCTCGATGACCCCGATCGCATCAAGGGCACTTTCCTGAACCTGGAGATTCGCGGCAATGGCAGCGGCGAGGAGCGCCTGCGCAAGGTCGGCATCATCACCCGCGTGGAAGAGGGCAGGCTGATTCTCGAGGAGCCGATGCCCGGCACGCCCTATTTCAACCTCTCCACCACCTTCGACTTCTATGCCGATCAGCCGGTTACGGTGGTGAAGGTGTTCGAACCGGCCGAGCGCATGCCGAAGGAGGTGTTCTACATCCCCGCCGCCCTGCTGCTGGGGCTGGTGCTGGCATCGCAACTGTATCGCCGCCGCCGCCAGCATGGTGCCGGGGGTGGTGCAGCAGCCACGGCCTGATCCACACGCTCGCAGGGAGGAAAACTGCCATGTCTGAAGCGGCTTACCGGAAGATCCTGCTGCCCATCGAGCTGGGCGAACCCAGCTCATGGCAGCGCGCCCTGCCGGCGGCCATCTCCCTGGCCCGCGCCAATGATGCGCATCTCGACGTGCTCACCGTCATCCCCGACATGGGCATGCCGGTGGTGGGCAGCTTCTTTCCCGCCGATTTCGAGAAGAAGGCGCGCAAGGAGGCGGAGAAAGCGCTGGCGCAGTGGCTGGAGGAGAACGTGCCCGACGACATTCAGGCGGAAGCCTGGGTCAGTGTCGGCACCATCTATGACAAGATCCTGAAGGTGGCGAAGCGCCTGAACAGCGACCTCATCGTCATGGCCTCGCACCGCCCGAACATGAAGGACTATCTGCTGGGGCCGAACGCCGCACGCGTGGCGCGCCATGCCCCCATTGACGTGTTCATCGTCCGCTCGGTGTAACAGGCCTGCACGGCCGGGCAAGGGTGGATGAAGGCACGGCCAACTCGCAATCCGAAAAATCGGCAGGTCCGCAAGGTGTGGATCGCTTCAAGACCGGCGGGAGATGCCATTTCGTTCCGGCAGGTACGAAAAAAGAGCGGCACCCGCCGGGTGCACGGCCGGGCATGCCACTCAGCGCTGCACCTCATGCACGAAGCTGGCGGTGCATTGTGCCGCCATCTGCAGGTTGCCGGCCCATGTTTCGCCGCTCTTCACCCGCGGCTTGAAGTCATGGTCGC
>JALSGQ010000011.1 GCA_026982665.1 Hyphomicrobiales bacterium
TGCACGGCCGGGCATGCCACTCAGCGCTGCACCTCATGCACGAAGCTGGCGGTGCATTGTGCCGCCATCTGCAGGTTGCCGGCCCATGTTTCGCCGCTCTTCACCCGCGGCTTGAAGTCATGGTCGCCATCCGGCAGCCAGCACAGGCGAATGGCTGAAGACAGTGCATATGTTTCCACTTCGCCCCGCGTGCCGAACGGATCCCGGTCTCCCTGGCAGATGAGTGCTGGCGTGCGCAGCCCGCACAGGTGCTCCGTGCGCAGGCTCTGCGGCCGGCCCGGTGGATGAAACGGATAGCCCAGGCAGACAAGGCCGCGCACATCACCTTGTGCGAACAGCTCGTCGGCCAGCAACGAGGCCACGCGCCCGCCCAGCGACTTGCCGCCGATGAACGGGATCACGCCCCGTGTGCGCCAGTGCGCCACCCGTGCACGGTATTCGTCAACCAGCCTCTCAGCCCGTGGCGGGGCGATGCGCCTGCCCTCGGCCCGTGCCCGCAGCATGTAGCCGAAGTCGAACCGCGCCACGGTGATGCCCCGCGCTGCCAGCAGCTCCGCCATGCGCTGCAGGAAGGGCGAATCGCTGCCGCGCCCGGCTCCGTGCGCCAGCAGCAGCACGGGTGCCCGTTCAGCCTCCGGCACTCCCTGTGCGGCGTCGATGATCCAGCCCTCAGCGGGGTCTGGTGTTGGTGTTGCCGGCATGGTTGGTTTCCTTCCCCCTGTTTGCGGCAGCCCCCTCGGCACCGCCCAGGCGTGCCGCGCGCATTTCGCCCGTCAACGGCAGGAACTGTCGCGCCAGTATGCGCAATTCGCCATCTTCCTGCAGGCGGTCAAGCTGCCGGTCGAGAAAATCGCGCAAATCCTGCCTGCCCGCCGGCACCGCCATGCCCAGGTGATTGTAGGCGAACATGCGGCTGGCAAACAGCTGCGGCAGTGCCCGGCAGCAGCCTTGCGCCTGTTCGCCCTGCAGCCAGAACGCCAGTTGCAGCCAGTCGGCAAACACCGCATCCACGCGCCCCTGCCGCAGGTGTTCTGCTGCCTCGGTGAAGTCCCTTGCCAGCAGCAGGCGGGCATTGTCCATGTGCCGTGCCAGCCACAGGGCGTGCACGCTGCCCTTCGCCACTGCAATCCGCCTTCCGGTGAGGGCCTCGCGGGAGGCAGCCGCCAGCTTCGCATCCCTGCGCACGGCAAAGCGGCCCAGCGCCATGAAATAGGGGCGGGTGAAGTCCAGTTTCCGCCAGTTGGCGGCCAACGGGCGCACGCCGCTGATGATGACATCCCCCTGCCCTTGTCGCAGCGCATCCGTCAGCGCTTCCTGCTGCCGCACGATGAACTGGCACCGCACCCGTGCGCGGCGGCACACGGCCTGCGCCACCGCCACGGCATAGCCGGTGAGCGCACCATTGCGGTTGCGATAGGCGAACGGAGGAAAGTCGTCAGCAACCAGGAAGCGGATCTGTCCACCTGCCGGGGGGCGCACCTTCTGCAGCGATGCATCGAGCTGGCGGAACAGTGGCAGGCGGCTGCCGGCAGCCGGGGCTGCCGGAACATTCGGCTTTTGCACCGCGCCGTTGGCTGGGGAAGCGGGAGAGGCGGAATCCCGCCTTGGTGGCGTGTCCTGTGCCCATGCCTGAAGCGGCACGGCATGCGCGAGAAGAAGCGCGAGAATCGGCATGGCTGCGCGCACTTGAAGTGCTGCACGCAATGATTGCATCCCCTTGCAATGCGCTACTGTTTTCCACATGCCGCACACAGGTTGCAGCCTGGCGGTTATGTATCGCAGAAAGTTCAATCCAGAGGCGGTGAACGTTTGATCGTCAGACATGGAACTTGAGTCTCCCCCGTCGACTCCGGCTCGCAGCCATTACATCATGACATCGACTGTAGGAGGGAGGGTGCGGACATTGCAAGCCTGCAGGGTCCTGCAGCCGTTACAGCAGCCATTGCGAAGGGTGCATGTGCATGCAGGCAGGCGGCATGGGGCGTCGGCCTGATGCTGGCCATGCAGCTTGTTGTGTGTCTGTCGTGCAAGTGGGAAGGGGGAATGTTCGTTTTCGTGCCTCACCGGGCGCTCTCGCCCAGGCCCTTTGCGCCACGTCTGCACACGCGGCAGGGGCTGCCGCGCATGGAGCTTGCGGCACTGGTGGCGCGCATGCAGGCATTGACGCCGGAAGAGGCGGCCAAGGTGCGGCGGTATCGCTTCCTGCCCTTGCCCCACCGCGGTCTTTGGCAGCCGTGCGTGATTACCGATGATGCTTCCGCCAGCGCCATGCAGGCGCTGGGTGGGGTGGCCGTGGCGCAGGCCGATGCGCAGACCTTCCGCCGCGCCATGGAGCTGGCCTGGGGCCAGGAGCTGGCGCAGCGCGCCGCCCTTTCGCTGGCAACGCAACAGCCGCATTTCTCCGCCTTTCGCCGCATGTCGAAGGGCCAGCAGCATGCATTGATTGCCTCCATCATCGTCTTTGCGCTGCTGTTGCTGGTCATGCCGGGCACGCTGGCGCTCGTCTGCGGGCTGATCCTTGGCCTGTTCTACCTGCTGATGGCGGCCCTGCACCTGTGCGCGGCGCATCATCATCCGCCAGCGCGGCCCGTGCCGCGATTGCTGGACGATGCCGAGCTGCCCACCTACACCGTGCTCATCCCCCTGTTTCGCGAATCACGGGTGCTGGGGCAGCTGCTGCAGGCGTTGGCGCGGCTGGACTACCCCGCCGACAAGCTGGACATAAAGCTGCTGGTGGAGGAGGCGGACGAGGAGACCCGTGCCGCCCTGCGCCGGCATGTGCTGCCGGCGCACATCGAGGTGCTCACCGTGCCGCCCGGCGCACCGCAGACCAAGCCGCGCGCGCTCAACTACGGGCTGGCCTTCGCCCGTGGCGATCTGCTGTGCATTCATGACGCCGAGGACGTGCCGCACCCCGGCCAGCTGCGGCTGGCGGCCTCCATGTTCGCCGCCCTGCCGGAGGAGGTGGCCTGCCTGCAGGCTCCGCTTGGCTGGTACAATGCCGGGGTCAGCTTCTTCTCGCGCATGCTGGCAGTGGACTATGCGGCGCATTTTCACGTTATCCTGCCGTGGCTGCAGGCACTGGGCGTGCCGCTGCCACTGGGCGGCACATCGAACCACTTTCGCCTGCAGGCGCTGGTGAAGGTCGGCGGCTGGGATCCGTTCAACGTTACCGAGGATGCCGATCTCGGCATTCGCCTGGCGCGGCGCGGCTACCGCACCAAGATGCTGCCGCGGCTGCTGACGCTGGAAGAAGCGTGCGTGGACTACGGCTGCTGGCGCAACCAGCGTGCACGCTGGCTCAAGGGCTGGCTGCAGACCTTCCTGGTGCACCAGCGCGCACCCCTGCGCCTGTGGCAGGAGGCAGGTGCTGGTGCCTATCTCACGCTCTATGCGCTGCTGGGTGCCGGCGTGTTCGCGGCACTGGCGCATCCCTTCTTCCTGTTCATGACGCTGGCCTCCCTGTGGTGGCCGGCCACGGCCATTGGCGGCTTCTGGCCACAGTGGATGGCGGCGCTGGGGCTGGTGGTCTTCGTTGCCGGTTACGGCAGCGCCTTTCTCAGCGCCCGGGCAGGGCTGAAGCGCAGCGGCCAGGCGCACCTGCTGCCGTGGCTTGTCCTGCTGCCGCTCTACTGGCTGCTGATCTCGCTGGCCGCCTGGCTGGCGTTGTGGGATTTCCTGCTGCGCCCGCATCACTGGCGCAAGACGGAGCATGGCTTCTTCCTGCTGCTGAAATGAGCGCTGCGCATTGCCGCAAGGCCCCGTGTGCAGGCAGCGCTGGCGCGGGGCGCGATTTGCGCTATAACGGGCCGGAAAGCAACCCCGTTTGCGTTCATCGGCCAGCCGCGCATGTTGCCTTGGGCAGATCCCTGGCGGCGGTGGTGTGTTTCTGCCGATGGCGCGGCGGGCACGACGGATTCAACACGGATACCTTCAGGCAATGAACAGGCAAACCCCCAACACCTTCACCAGCCAGCCAGACGAGCGCGGGCGTTTCGGTGCATACGGCGGGCGTTTCGTGGCCGAGACGCTGATGCCGCTGATTCTCGAGCTCGAGCAGGCCTATCGCGAGGCACAGGCTGACCCCGCTTTCCAGCAGGAGCTGGACGACTTCCTGAAGCATTACGTGGGGCGCCCCTCCCCGCTGTATTTCGCCGAGCGGCTGACCGAGCACCTGGGCGGGGCAAAGATCTACTTCAAGCGCGACGAGCTGAACCACACCGGCGCACACAAGATCAACAACGTGCTGGGGCAGATCCTGCTGGCAAGGCGCATGGGCAAGAAGCGCATCATCGCCGAGACCGGGGCGGGGCAGCATGGCGTGGCCACCGCCACCGCCTGCGCGCGCTTCGGCCTTGAGTGCGTGGTTTACATGGGCGAGGTGGATGTCGAGCGCCAGCAGCCCAACGTCTTCCGCATGAAGCTTTTGGGCGCGGAGGTCATTCCCGTCTCCTCCGGCTCGCGCACCCTGAAGGATGCGCTGAACGAGGCCCTGCGCGACTGGGTGGCCAACGTCGAGGATACCTTCTACTGCATCGGCACCGTCGCCGGCCCGCACCCCTATCCGGAAATGGTGAGAGACTTTCAGGCCGTCATCGGGCGCGAGGCGAAGCGCCAGATCATGGAGGCGGAAGGCCGCCTGCCCGATGCGCTGGTGGCCGCCATCGGCGGCGGCTCCAACGCCATGGGGCTGTTCCATCCTTTCCTCGATGACGAGGAAGTGGCGATGTATGGCGTGGAGGCCGCAGGCCGCGGGCTTGACACCGGCGAGCATGCCGCCTCCATCACCGGCGGGCGGCCCGGCGTGCTGCATGGCAACCGCACCTATCTGCTGATGGACGAGGAGGGGCAGATCACGGAAGCGCACTCCATCTCCGCCGGGCTGGACTATCCCGGCATCGGCCCCGAACATGCCTGGCTCAACGACATCGGGCGGGTGAACTACGTCGCCGCCACCGATGAGGAGGCCTTGGAAGCGTTCCAGTTGTGCTCGAGGCTGGAGGGCATCATCCCGGCGCTGGAGCCGTCGCACGCCCTGGCGCAGGTGATGAAGATGGCACCTGGGATGAGCAGCGAGCAGATCATCATCATGAACATGTGCGGCCGCGGCGACAAGGACATCTTCACCGTGGCCCGGCACCTGGGGGTGGAACTGTGATGACAGCGCAAGCACCACATACCCGCATCGACGCCACCTTCCAGCACCTGCGCGAGCAGGGGCGCAAGGCGCTGGTTGCGTTCATCACCGCCGGCGATCCGTCGCTTGAGACCTCGCAGGCCATCCTGAACGGCCTGCCGCAGGCAGGGGCCGACATCATCGAGCTGGGCATGCCCTTCACCGACCCGATGGCCGATGGCCCGGCCATTCAGCTTGCCTCGCAGCGGGCGCTGGCCGCCGGCCAGACGATGCAAAAGACGCTGGATATGGTGCGCCGCTTCCGCGAGCGGGATGACAAGACGCCCATCGTGCTCATGGGCTACTACAACCCCGTCATCGCCTATGGCAACGAGCGCTTCCTGCGTGATGCCGTGCAGGCCGGGGTGGATGGGCTGATCATTGTCGATCTGCCGCCGGAGGAAGATGACGAGCTGTGCCTGCCGGCGCTCGAAGCGGGGCTGAACTTCATTCGCCTCGCCACCCCCACCACCGATGATGCACGCCTGCCGAAGGTGCTGAAGAATGCCACCGGCTTTCTCTATTACGTCTCCATCACCGGCGTTACCGGCACCCGCGCACCGCAGGAGGCACAAGTGGCGGCCAGCGTTGCCCGCATCCGCCGGCAGACGGATATTCCGGTGTGCATCGGCTTTGGCGTGAAAACGCCCGAACAGGCCGCGCGCATGGCAGCGCTTGGCGATGGCGTGGTGGTGGGATCGGCGCTGGTGAGCAGCATCGCGCAGGCGGTGGAAGAGGGCCGTGGGCACGATGCCGCCATATCCGCCGTGCATGCACTGACAGGCGCGCTGGCCGAGAGCGTGCATGCCGTGCGCACCAGGGCAGATGCCGCCACCACGCAGGCCGGCACGCAGGAGTGAACCAACACCGGGGGCAGGATAACGCATCATGAACTGGCTGAAGAACTACGTCCGCCCGAAGATCAGGAGCTTCCTGGGCAAGAAGCGCGACGTGCCGGAGAACATGTGGATCAAGGATCCGGTCTCCGGCAGGATGGTGTTCTACAAGGATGTGGAGGCCAACCTGTGGGTGATGCCCGAATCGGGGCATCACATGCGCATGCCGGCCGATGCACGGCTGAAATATCTCTTCGATCATGGCGAATACGAGGAAATCGAGCTGCCCGACGTGCCGGTTGATCCGCTGAAGTTCTCCGACCAGAAGCGTTACGTCGACCGGCTGAAGGCTTCCCGCGGCAAGACCGGCCGCAAGGATGCCATGCTGGCTGCGCGTGGGCGCATTCACGAGGCACCGGCCGTGGTGGCGGTGCAGGATTTCGCCTTCATGGGCGGCTCCATGGGCATGGCGGTGGGCGAGGCCATCATCACTGCCGTCAACCACGCCATCAATCGGCGCGCCGCCTTCGTGCTGTTCACCGCTTCCGGCGGTGCGCGCATGCAGGAGGGTATCCTGTCGCTGATGCAGATGCCGCGCACCACCATTGCCCTCACCGAGCTGAAGGAAGCAGGCCTGCCCTTCATCGTCGTGCTCACCCACCCCACCACCGGTGGCGTTACCGCTTCCTACGCCATGCTGGGCGATGTGCACCTGGCCGAGCCGGGCGCGCTCATCGGCTTTGCCGGGCCGCGCGTCATCGAGCAGACCATTCGCGAAAAGCTGCCTGAGGGCTTTCAGCGGGCCGAATACCTGCTGGAGCACGGCATGGTGGATGCCGTGGTGCCGCGGGGCGAGCAGCGCGATGTCATCGGCCGGCTGCTCCGCCTGTTCATGGGCCTGCCGCCGCTGCCTGCAAGGGCGGCAAAGCCGGGTGCGGCAGTGGAAACGGACGCGGCGGAGGGTGCCGCCACGCCTGAAACGGCGCAGGAAGAAGCGGCATCGCCAGCCGAAGGCGCTGGTGAAGCATCATCGCCGGATGCTGTCGCCACGAAGGCCGCGGCGGAGGGGGACACGGAAGCTTCCGCTGCGGCAGAGGCACAGCCCCCTGCAGAAGATGCTCCCGAAAAGGCGGATGTGAGCACCGCCAACGACAAGGCGAAAGGCTGAAGCCCCCATGTCCGCGCCCCGGCGACGTTCCGCAAGCTATTGGCTGAGCCTGGCGCTGCTGCTGCTGGCGGCCGGTGGCGTTGTCGGGTTCCTGTGGCTGGGCGGGCTGTTCTCTTCCGACCGTGCCGCGCGACCATTGGCAACACCGGCACCAGGCCCTGCGCCCGTGGCAACGGCGCGTCAGCCCGGCAATGGCGAAGGCAACGGGAGCCGCGCAGGCGAAGAGGGAAGGAGCGGCAGGCAACAGCAGGCTCCTGCTCCCGCGGCAGATGCACCACGCACCACCCTGCGCGGCCTGCTGCTGCAGGGCGAGGACGAACAGGGGCGACGTTACGAGATACGCGCCACATCCAGCGAGCGCAGCACGGACAATGCCGACGAGATGATCCTGCACGCGGTGCAGGGGCGCATCGAGCGCCCCACCGGCACGCTGCTGTTCTCCGCCCGCCGCGCCGTGGTGCACGAGCAGACGCGGCAGGCGCGGCTGGAAGGCGATGCCGTCATCCGCAAGGCCGATGGCTGGCGGCTCACGGGGCCGCATTTCACCTATGATCCCGACAGCGGTGATCTGGCCAGCGACGCCCCTGTTGTCGCACATCTGGAAGATGGCGTCATCGAGGCGCAGGGCGGCATGCAGACTACAGGCGGTGGCATCGTCATCCGCTTTCGCGGGCCGGTGCATGCGCGCTTCACGCAAGCCGCGCCCGCGGACACTGCAGCAGATGCCGGCACGGATGAGACGGAACGGGCAGAACGAGCCGGAGAAGACGCCCGGGCAGGGGACGGCACCGTTCCGGATGCCGCTGCGCCGGTCGACGCCCCCGTTGCAACACCCGCGCCTGATGGCGGCTGACGGGCCCTGATGGCCTGCCGGTGGAAAAGCTCTGACAAACTCGCAAGAACGCGCCATGCAGCATTCCTTTCCGGACATTGCGGCCCTGCCGTCCCTGACGCTGCACAATGGCGCGGTGTGGCATTGGCAGGATGGCCGCACGCAGCGCATCAGTGCCGGGCAGGCGCAGCACCTGTTGCAACGGCAGCCGCATCTCTTGTGCCATGCCGCCATGCTGCAGGCGCGCCTGCGGCAGATGGTGCAGGCGCAAGGCCAGGGTCGCCCGGTTCCTGCCCGGCAGGATCATGGCCCGGCACAAGCGCCCGGCCTGTTTGCCTCTTCATCGGCAGGGCAGGGCGCATCAGCCGCGGCATCCACCACCACATCCGCAAAGCCTGCCTCGCCACAGCCGCTGCGCCATCATGACGTGGCGGAGCTCTTTGCCTTCGTGCTGCCGGCGGTTTCCAGCCCGCCGCTGGTTTCTTCCTTTGCCGCGGAACTTGACCTGTCGCTGCCTGATGATGATCCGGCCGCCCTGCACGAGCTGGCCGCTGCCTTGCTGCATCACCTGCAGGCGGCAGACGTGCCTCACCCGCAGCAGGCGCTGGCGCTGGCGCGCATGCTGGAGCGTTCCGGCTGGCCGTGGGCACAGCCGGTACTGGCTGTCCTCGAGAAACGGCAGCAGCAGGCAGCCGGGCAGCAGGGCAGGCAACAACAGGAATCAGCATCGGCAACAGGCCCGGCAGCATCTTCCGCCAACGCCGCCTCCACCACGGCTGCCAGCCAGCCGGCAATGTTCGACATCAATGCCCTGGCTGCCTGGGACCTGCTGGCCGAATGGGAGGACAATCCGCCCGCCCCACCGCCGGGGCAGGAGCCGGTAACGGCGGCGGAAGCGCAGCGCGAGCTTGCCCGCATCCTTGGCCCGCGGGCAGAGGAGCGGGCCGATCAGCGCCGCTATGCGGCGGCCGTGGCGCAGGCTTTCGTGCCGCGTCCCTCACGGCACGAGAATACCGTGTTGTTGGCCGAGGCCGGCACCGGGCTGGGCAAGACGCTGGGCTACCTGGCACCAGCGGCATTGTGGGCCCGGCGCAATGCCGGAAGCGTATGGGTGGCCACCTACACCCGCAACCTGCAGCGCCAGCTGCTTGACGAGACCCGGCGCTTGTGGCCGGAACCGGCGCTGCACCGTCGCCGCGTGAGCGTGCGCAAGGGGCGGGAGAACTACCTGTGCCTGCTCAACGCCGAGGAAACACTGGGGCAGCTGGCAGGCAGCGGTGCCGAGGGCATGCTGCTGGCCGCCCTGCTGGCGCGCTGGATGGCAGCCAGCCGCGATGGCGACATGGTGGGCGGCGACTTCCCCGCCTGGTTGCTGCCGTTGCTGGGTGGCGAGCGCCTGGCGCAGGCAACACCCATGAGCCTGGGGCTGACCGACAGGCGCGGCGAATGCACCTACGCTGCCTGCCGCCACTTCCGCAAGTGCTTCATCGAGAAGGCGCGGGTGCGGGCCGAGCGTGCCGACATCGTCATCGCCAACCACGCGGTGGTGCTCACGCAGGCGGCCTACAACGTGCAACTGGGCCAGACGTTGCCGCATCGCCTGCTGGATACTCCGCCACCGGCACGGCTGGTATTCGACGAAGGACATCATCTGTTCGATGCCGCCGATTCCGCCTTTTCCGGTCATCTGTCGCTGCGCGAGGCGGTGGAGCTCAGGCGCTGGATCCGTGGTGCGGAAGGTGCCCGGCGGCGCGGTCGCGGTCTGCGCGAGCGACTGGGCGACCTGCTGCAATCGGCCAGCGGCGGGCTGGCGCTGCTGCAGGAGGTGGAAGAAGCTGCGCGCACCCTGCCGCTGGATGGCTGGCGGGCACGATTGC
This sequence comes from Hyphomicrobiales bacterium, assembly GCA_026982665.1. Taxonomy (GTDB): domain Bacteria; phylum Pseudomonadota; class Alphaproteobacteria; order Rhizobiales; family Aestuariivirgaceae; genus Thermopetrobacter. The sequence goes on from JALSGQ010000011.1 coordinate 9,890, forward strand.
AGGGCGGTGCGCCGGCAGGTGCGGCAGAGGCCTTCTTTCTGCTGGTGCGCAACCAGGTGCTGGCGCGTGCCGACATGCGCCATGCCAGCCCCCACGCCCTGCAGGATCTGGAAACCGACTGCCTGCCGCTGATCGACGGCCTGCCACAGGCGGCGGAAGAGCTGATGGAAGAGCTGGCGGCGCTTCAGGGCGGCATGCGCAAGCTGGCAGGCCTGCTGCTGGGGCGGCTGGAGCAGGAGGCGGCAACCCTCAACAGCACCGACCGCAACCGGCTGGAAGCCATGGCGCGCGGGCTGGTCCGTCGCGGCGAGCTGCTGGTGGGCGGCTGGCGGTTGATGCTCGGGCACGTGCTGCACGCACATGCTGCCGCCACCAGCCGGCAGGCAGGTGGGGGAGCGCCCGAAACTGCCGCAGATGCCCCCGCGGATGCGGGCATGGATGCCGCGGCAGACTCCCCGCAAGCACCGAAGACGGCGCGGGAGGCCGCGCAGCAGGAAGCACCGGCGGCAACGAGCCGCCAGCATGAAGCAGCCGCTCAGCGGCCACCCGGCGCGCGGCTGGTGAAGTGGTTTTCCCTCACCCGCATGCAGGGGCAGGAAATTGACATCGGCCTGCATGCGCACTGGGTGGACCCCACCATCCCGCTGGCCGAATGCGTGCTGCGCCCGGCCGATTCCGTCGTCATTACCTCTGCCACCTTGCGCGATTCGGCCACTGATGCAGTGGAGGATGGCGGCTGGCAGGGGGCGGAAATGCGCACCGGCGCGGTGCATCTGCCGTGGGTGGCGCGGCGCGTGCAGTTCCCGTCTCCGTTCGATCACGCATCACAGGCGCGCGTGTTTGTCATCAACGACCTGGATCGCGACGACATCGCCCAGGCAGCCGCTGCCTTTCGCGCCCTGTTCCTGGCTGCCGGCGGCGGTGCGCTGGGCCTGTTCACCGCCATCTCGCGCCTGAAGCAGGTGCACCAGCGCCTGCTGACGCCGCTGGAGCAGGCCGGCCTGCCGCTGTATGCGCAGCATGTGGATGCGCTGGATACCGGCACGCTGGTGGACATCTTCCGCGCCCAGCGCAATGCCTGCCTGCTGGGCACCGATGCCCTGCGGGATGGCATCGACGTGCCCGGCGCCTCGCTCAGGCTGGTGGTGATGGAGCGGGTGCCGTGGCAGCGCCCCACCATCCTGGAGCGGGCGCGGCAGCAGGCCTTCGGCCGCCAGCGCTGGAGCGACATGCAGGTGCGCCTGCGCCTGCGGCAGGCCTTCGGCCGGCTCATCCGCAAGGCTGATGATCACGGCGTGTTCGTGATGCTCGACAACCGGCTTTCCAGCCGCTTTTTCAGCGCTTTTCCCGACGGCACGCCCATCAGGCGCTGCGGCCTGGCAGAGGCGGTGGAAGCCACCCGCGCCTTCCTGCGGGAGTGCCGGCAGCCATGAGGGAAGTCCTGTCCCAGCCCGGCGCATGAAAAATCCGGCCTGCATGCCATCATGCAGGCCGGAAAGGCGGGTGTGCATTCCTGTCCGATAAAGCGGATGCCGCACGCCAGCGGCACGCAAGGAAATGCAGGCAGGGCCACGCCGTCAGGGGGGTGCCACTGCCGTTGCTGCGTTGCTTCAGCCCTGGTTCAGCGAGGCATAGTATTCCTTCAGGATCTTCACCACCTCGGGCCGCGAGAACTCCTCCGGGATATCCTCGCCGGCGGCCAGGCGGCGGCGCTGCTCGGTGCCGGAGATGGTAACCCGGTCTTCCTTGTCATGCGGGCAGGTCTTGCCCGATGCCATGCCCATGCACTTCCTGCAGTAGAAGGTGATGTCCACCTTGAACGGCCTGGTGATGAGCGCGCCTTCCCACAGCTCGTCGAAGATGTGCTGGGCATCGAACGGGCCGTAGTAGTCGCCCACACCGGCATGATCACGCCCCACGATCAGGTGCGAGCAGCCGAAGTTCTGGCGGATGACCGCATGCAGCAGCGCCTCGCGCGGGCCGGCATAGCGCATCTCGATCGGGTAACCGGCCTGAATGACGGTGCCCGGCACGAAGTAGTTGTCGATCATCGCCTGGATGGCCCTGGTGCGCACCTCCGCCGGAATGTCGCCCGGCTTCAGCTTGCCCAGCACCTGGTGGATGAACACGCCGTCCAGCGTCTCCACCGCCAGCTTGGCCAGATATTCATGCGAGCGGTGCATGGGGTTGCGGGTCTGAAACGCTGCCACCTGGCTCCAGCCACGCTCCAGGAACATGGCGCGCGATTCGGCCGGGCGGATGAACAGCTCGCCATACTTCTCGGCATAGATGCCTTCCGACAGCGCCCGCACCTTGCCGGCAATGTTGACATCCCCCTGGCCCATCACCGACTGCACGCCGGGGTGTTCCGGGTCGGTGGTGCGGAACACGTGCTGGCATTCGAACTTCTTGTCCTCCTCCGACAGCTCGTATTTCTCGCTCACCTCCATGATGGCCATGATGGTGCCGGTTTCCGGGTCCACCAGCGCCACCTCTTCACCCTCGGAGATGGAATCGGCGATGTCCTTGTCGATGGGGCAGGTGATGGGAATGGGCCAGAACAGGCCGCTGGACGTCTTCATGTCCTTGCACACGCCCTCCCAGTCGGCGCGGTTCATGAAGCCTTCCAGCGGCGTGTAGGCACCCATGGCGAACATGGACACGTCCGACACCTCGCGCGAGCGCAGCGGCACCTGCTTCAGGTTCTGTGCGCGCTCCAGTTCCGCGGCGCGTTCCACCTCCGCGATCAGCAGCGGCATCACCTCGTCAGAGCCGTGCGGCGGCACCAGTTTCGACATCTTCACACTCCCTCTTCTGTTGCCATCAGCAGCAAGGAAAGCTGAAGGCTCGCCCCCCTTGCGGATTGTTTCGTGCCCTCTCGAAAAAGGCGCGCGCAACCTTGCCAGCCATCCTCCTGCGGTTCGTTGCAGCTGGCGCATGCGCTGGCCCCCTCGGCTTTAGCATCAAGATTCGCCGGTGAAAATCCCATATCGCAATTTTTGCATGTTTTGCTCCGCAGTTACGAAAAAAAATATGCATATACGCATATGTCCTCTTTTCATGCGCATGATGACAAGCTATACAAGGGCCACGAGCGCCTGTGCGGGTTGCGCTGTTCCGTCTTGTGTGTTTCATCGGGCGGCATGTTGCGCAAGCTGTGCGGGGGATGACGCAGTCTGCTTGAGAGGGGGAGCTGTTCGCAGGGCAGACCGGGAGGGGAGCGGTATTTTCAGGACAACATCGGCAAGTGCTCTGCCTCACGCTCATGCGCGTTTTTCTGCGCGGGTGGTTGTCGGGGTTGTGCTGTCATCGGCACTTGCTGCTGGTGCGTGAAGCGATTGCAAGCGCCTCCTCCTCGCGAATGGCAGGTTGCAGTTCTTTCGCGGTTGGCTGCTGCGAGGGATTTCGCGATGCGGGGCGTTTTGTTTCCGCCCCTGTCAGGAGGCTGACTGGAAGAGAAGGCTGACTGGAAAGAAGTTCGTGCCATGCCTTCTGGGCTGGCGACATGCAAGGAAGGGGATCCTGTAGCCATGTTCATAACGTCCAATCCATTCGCCGGGCTGGCACAGTTCGGCATCACGCCGGGGATGATGCAGATCTTCGTCATTCTCGCGATCATCGCCGTTGTGGCCGGTATCCTGCTGGATGTGGCGCACAAGAAGAGCGCGAAGTACTTCTTCGAGCATACGGAGCGCATGAAGAAGCTGGCCACCCGTCAGCTCAGCTCCTCGGAAAAGACCAGCATGCTGGTGCAGGTCATCCTCAACGAGGTGCTCACGTCCTCCGAGTTCCACAACCCGAAGCGCCGTATCGCGCACCTGCTGAAGATGTATGGCTTCATCATCTTCGTGGTTTCCTCCGCCGTGCTCATCTTCTTCTATCCGACGGAGCAGTATGCCGGCTTCTGGGGGCTGATGTGGCGCGTGGGTGCCATCATGCTGGCAGTGGGTGGCTGGTGGTTCTTCACCAAGCTGCGCGTTGATGTGCTGTCGGAAGGCAAGAAGTGGTACAAGCTTGCGCGGGCCGACATGTTCATCGTTTCGCTTCTTGGTGTTTCCACCTTTGGCCTGCTGTGGTGCTTCTTCCAGGGGGTGGTCGGCTCCACCGCGCTGGCGCTGCTGTTCTTCGCGCTGTTCCTGATTTCCGCCGTGGTGCTGTTCGGTGGCGTCTACTGGTCGAAGTTCGGGCACATGTTCTTCAAGCCTGCTGCGGCCTACCAGAAGCGCATCCTGATGGCCGATGGTTCGCGCGAGAACCTGCCGCCCTTCTACAAGCGTGCGGAGGTGCTGGATCAGTCCACCATGGACCTGGTGCGCGACATTCCGGCTGACCAGAAGTTCGGCCTGTGCATCATGAAGGACGAGCCGAACCACTACTGAGTGGCTTTGGCATGAGATTCCAAGGTAGCTGAGAGGGGAGCATCACAAATGCCCACTTTTGTTTACATGACCCGGTGCGACGGATGCGGCTACTGCGTCGACATCTGTCCCTCCGACATCATGCACATCGACACCACCTGGCGTCGCGCCTACAACATCGAGCCGGACATGTGCTGGGAGTGCTATTCCTGCGTGAAGGCCTGCCCGATGCATGCCATCGACGTGCGCGGTTATGCCGACTTCTGCCCGCTGGGCCACGCCGTGCGCGTGCACCGCGACGAGGAGGAGGGCATCATCGCCTGGCGCATCAAGTTCCGCAGCGGCCGCATCAAGGATCTGGTGGCGCCCATCACCACCAAGCCGTGGGGCAAGTACATCCCGGACCTGAAGCAGGTGCCGGCACCCACCAAGGAGCAGCGCGAGAGCCAGCTGCTGTTCAATGAACCGAAATACATCCGGCTCGATGATGGCGATCTCTACACGCTGGAGTCGCAGGGGCTGAAGATGAGGCAGGGAGTCTATTACTGATGGCTTACAAGACCATTGTCGTCGATGATATCGACATCCTCGTCGTCGGTGCTGGCCTCAGCGGTACCGGCGCGGCATGGGAGGCCCGCTACTGGGGTCAGGACAAGAAGATCGTCATCGCCGAGAAGGCCAACATCTACCGCTCCGGTGCGGTGGCCATGGGCCTGTATGCGATCAACTGCTACATGGGTACCCGCTTCGGCGAGAACAACCCGGAAGACCACGTGCGCTACGCCCGCAACGACCTGATGGGCATGGTGCGCGAGGATCTGCTGTTCGACATGGCGCGCCACGTGGACTCCACGGTGCACCAGTTCGAGGAATGGGGTCTGCCCATCATGCGCGACCCGGAGACGGGCACGTATCAGCGCGAGGGCAAGTGGCAGATCATGATCCACGGCGAGTCCTACAAGCCCATCGTGGCCATGGCCGCCATGAAGTCTGCCGACAAGGTCTACAACCGCATCTGCGTTACCCATCTGCTGATGGACGAGGCCAAGGAGAACCGCGTGGCAGGTGCCGTTGGCTTCAACGTCCGCACCGGCGACTTCTACGTGTTCCGTTCCAAGACGGTCATCGTAACCGCCGGCGGCGCGTCGATGATCTACAAGCCGCGTTCCACCGGCGAGGGTGCGGGCCGCGTGTGGTATGCTCCGTGGTCTTCCGGCTCCGCCTATGGCCTGCTCATCCAGGCGGGTGCGAAGATGACGCAGATGGAAAACCGCATCGTGCTGGCCCGCTTCAAGGACGGCTACGGTCCGGTGGGTGCCTACTTCCTGCACCTGAAGACCTACACGCAGAACGGTCTGGGCGAGGAATACGAGTCCCACTGGTATGACGAGCTGAAGAAGATGGTGGGCGAATACATCGACCATCATCCGGTGCCCACCTGCCTGCGCAACCACGCGCTCATCCGCGAGGTGCTGGCCGGCCGCGGCCCCATCCACATGGTTACCATGCATTCCTTCCAGGATCCGCACCTGGAGGAGGTGGGCTGGCACAACTTCCTCGGCATGACCGTCGGCCAGGCGGTGCTGTGGGCCTCCACCGACCTCGACCCGAAGTGCGAGAACCCGGAGCTGACCACCTCCGAGCCTTACGTGATGGGCTCGCATGCCACCGCCTGCGGTGCCTGGTGCTCCGGCCCGGAAGACGTGTCTCCGCCTGAGTACTTCTGGGGCTACAACCGCATGACCACGGTGCACGGCCTGTTCGGTGCCGGTGATGCCTGCGGTGGCACGCCGCACGCCTTCTCCTCCGGTTCGTTCACCGAGGGGCGCCTGGCCGCCAAGGCTGCCTGCCAGTACATCGATGACGGCAAGGCCGAGGGCATCGTGGTTTCCGACCGCCAGATCGAGGAGCTCCGCGAGAAGATCTACAAGCCGCTGGAGAACTACAAGATCTGGAACAACGAGGTGGTGGCCGGCGATGTCAACCCGACGATCCTGTATCCGAAGCAGGGTCTCATCCGCATGCAGAAGATCATGGACGAGTACTGCGGTGGCGTGTCCATGCAGTACATGACCAACGAGAAGCTGCTGAACATCGGCCTGAAGAAGCTGGCCATCCTGCGCGAGGACATGGAGATGCTGGCGGCTCGCGACCTGCACGAGCTGCTGCGCTGCTGGGAGCTGCACCACCGCGTGCTGACCTCCGAGGCAGTGATGCATCACACCCTGTTCCGCAAGGAAACCCGCTGGCCGGGCTACTACTACCGTGGCGACCACCTGTATCTGGACGACGAGAACTGGCATGTGCTGACCGTCTCGCGTCGTGATCCGAAGACCGGTGAGTGGACCATGGAGAAGGCCCCGCTCTACCACATCGTCGGTGATGTGGAGGAGGAGTATCAGAAGAAGAAGGCCGCCAAGTCGTAAGGCCTCTTCCGGAGCAACGATGGCCGGCGGAAGCACTGGGCAAGGCCCTTGGGCTTCCGCCGGTTTCCCCCACGCAGAAAGAACACGCGCATGAACACGGAAGCCACCATGTCTGACACCAGTGCGGACAACGTCGTGAACCTGCATCAGCCGAACATCACCGAATGGTCGGATGAGGAGATTCGCGAAATTGCCGACAAGTATTGGGCGCACCTCGTCAAAATGTCCAACGAGGCCAATTATGGCGAGTTCGTGCGCTATTTCGCCCGCGAGTTCGCATTGGCCATGAACACCGTGGTGGTCAACCACCAGTTCGCCAACAGCGAGCTGGCGCGCCACCTGGACGAGAATTTCGACTATCTCGGCATCATCCGCCGTGGCGAGCATGTAACGGTGCTCTATCGCCAGCGCTGCACGGTGAAGGAAGGCGAATGGCTGGGCCGGCTGGTGCTGGGCATCGAGGACGGAAAGGTGAAGATCTTCGGCGCAACCATCTTCTGATGCGCCGCCGCATCACGCGCTGCGCTGCTGCCCGCGTGGTGCAGGAAACAATGCCGGGAAAAAACAGGTGCCTGCATGAGCGAGAAGATCACATCGGGCAAGGTGGTGGAGCTGAAATACAGCCTCACCGATGTCGCCACCGGGCAGGTGGTCAGCGCGGTGGAGTATCCGCTCGCCTACCTGCATGGACACGAGGAGATTCTCAACCCGGAGGTGATGCAGGCGCTGGAAGGCAGGCAGGCCGGCGATGTCATCGAGTTCACCTTCAACGGTGATGAGCTGTTCGGCCCGCGCGATGAAAGCCTGGTGTTCATCGACCGCGAGGAGAACGTGCCGGAGGAATACCGCAAGGTCGGCATGCAGATCATGATGGAGAACGCCAATGGCGATGTGCGCACCTTCTATGTAACGCGCATCGAGGACGGCAAGGTGGTGATTGACGGCAACAACCCCTATTGCGGTCGTGATCTGCGCTTCCGGCTGGAGGTGCTGAAGGTGCGCGATGCCACGGCAGAGGAGCTGGAGGCCGGCAGTCCTGCAGGGCAGCAGCCCGACTTGCCGCAAGGCAGGATGGTGCCCCTGCAGTAGCGCATGAGCGCATGGGTGCAGGCCACGGGTGCCTGATGGATTTGAGGAGAACGCAGCCTGCTTGAAGGCTGCCTGGTAAAACGGCAAGCAGCAACTGGAGGAGAAGAGACATGGGCAAGCCTGCTGATCCCGCAACGGTGCCGCCGTGCAAGGTCTGGCGCATGGAGACCCGTCCCAAGCCCAAGAACGAGAAAGGCTTCGTGGGCTTCGAGACGATCTGGGAGCCGTGGCAGAAGGAAGCCGAATACGAGACGCCGAAGCGTCCGTGAACAGGCTTCAGGACCTGCAGGCATCCCTGCATGCCTGCGGGGCTGTTTGGGCTGTCCGGCATCCTCCGGGCTGGAGGAAGGTGTTGAAGAAAAGCAGCGGAAGGGCAGACAACGTTGCCAGATGCATGACAGTGAATGTCTGAAACCTGACGCACCCTGCTGCCGGGCAGTTGCAGAAAGCCGGTCAAGACGAATCGCCGAAGGCGGCAGCCGCTTCATGCGCTGCCGCCTTCATTTTCCCGGCATCCCGGGATGCGCAGCGCTGGTGTGCGGGTAGCGGAAATGGTGCGGTATGCCGCAGTGCAAGCCCCGCGGCAGTCCATCATGCGCAAGCATGGCTGATTGCGCTTTGCAAAAACGCTCTCGCACATATATGATTACGTTCATGTAAGTTAAGAGGGGAGGGCATGCAGGCCCGGATTGGCCGCATGCATGGATTGCAACCGAAACAGCCAGGGAGAAGGAAGCATGAAGGTCAGGGAGTTTCTCGAGCACCACCAGCAGCGGATGATTTCCTGCCGTCGTTCGGACACGTTGCAGGGTGCTGCCACGCTGCTGTTTTCCAATCGCATTGGTGCCATGCCGGTGCTGGATGCCAACGGCAATCTTGTCGGTGTTCTGTCGGAGCGCGACATCGTTGCCGCCTTCTCCCAGCAGGCGCAGGACATGATGCAGCTGCGAGTGGGCGATGTGATGTCTTCGCCGCCCATCACCTGCCAGCTGGATGATGACATGGCGCAGGCCATGCAGGTGATGATGCACCACAAGTTCCGCCATCTGCCCATTGTCGACGAGGAGGGCAAGCTGAAGGGCATGCTCTCCATTCGCGACTGCCTGGCCATGCAGCTGCGCGACAAGGAGCTGGAAGCCAGCGTGCTGCGCGACAGCTTCCTCGCCGCTCGCGCCGGCTGAGAACACCGCAGCATATTGCCCGCAGGCAGGTGCAAGGCATCATCAGCCAATGGCACTGTCGTGCACGACATGTCATGAACATGCAATCCGCAAGACCCGCCCATTGCGGCGGGTCTCTTCGGGATTCAGGCATGCAGTGTAATCGCTTGCAGGTTGCGCGAAATCATGCTGCCCGGCTCACGTGGCAGCCTCCTGCCCGGTGGCATGGGCCACCAGGCGCTGCAGGAAGCCTTCGCACAAGGCAAGCTGCTCCAGCGCCACGAACTCGTCCGGCTTGTGTGCCTGGGCGATGTGGCCGGGGCCGCATATGACGGCAGGCATGCCGGCGTTGGCAAACAACCCGGCTTCCGTCGCATAGGCCGCGCATTGCGCCCGGTTCTGTCCGGCCAGCCGCAGCGCCAGCCGCACGGCGGGCGAATCGGGGGCGTCCTCAAGCCCCGGCACATCGGCCAGAATTTCCGTCCGCACGCCGGTGTTGCGGCTCACCCTGTGCATTTCCGGTTCCAGCTCCTCGCGTGCCAGGCGCTCCATCCGCGCAATGATGGCATCGGGTCGCCGCCCCGGCAGGCAGCGGATTTCCCACTCGAATGTGCAGGAACGCGGAATGATGTTCTTGGCAATACCACCGGCCACCGTGCCGATGCTCAGCGTGGTGTATGGCGGTTCGAAGCCGGGATGCTGCTCTCCCTGGCGTCGCTCCTCCCAGGCGATCTGGGCAATCTCGTTCATCAGCCTTGCTGCCACGTGAATGGCGTTCACGCCCACGTGCGTGCAGCTGGCATGCGCCTCCAGTCCGGTAACGGAGGTGCGCAGAACGGTGATGCCCTTGTGCGCGCTCACCACCTGCATGCCGGATGGCTCGCCCACGATCACCGCCTGCACCGGCGGCAGGTTCTGCTGCATCCACGTCAGCATCGGCCGCACGCCGGTGCAGCCTACCTCTTCATCACAGGAAAGGGCAATGTGCACCGGCAGCCTGAGCCGCTTCGCTTCGGATGCCAGCAGCGGTGCCGTCGCCAGCACGCAGGCGATGAACCCCTTCATGTCGGCCGTGCCGCGGCCGTATGCCCGGCCATCCTCCACCCGCAGCGTGAACGGATCGGAGGACCAGTCCTGCCCGTCCACCGGCACCACGTCCGTGTGGCCGGAGAGCACCAGTCCGCCTTCCACCATCGGCCCGATGCTGGCCAGCAGGTTGGCCTTGTCGGGGCCGAAGTCGATGCGTTGCGTGGAAAAGCCCAGCCGCCCCAGGTAATCTTCCACGAAGGCGATGAGCGACAGGTTGGAATGGCGGCTCACCGTGTCGAAGGCCACCAGACGCTCCAGCAGTTCCAGGGTATTCATGGCTGCCATCCGCCCCGGCACTTGTCATCGTTGCCACATGGTGGTTTATAGCGCATCAGCAGGCATTCGCCAGCAGCTCGGGGAACGAAAGTTGCTCCTGCAGCCCGCCACACGGGAAAACCGCCATGAATACCCGCAGCGTCTTCGACATTCGCCAATACATCCGCTCCATTCCCGACTATCCCAAGCCCGGCATCATCTTCCGCGACATCACCACCCTGCTGGCTTCCGCTCATGGCCTGCGCGCTGCGGTAGACGAGCTGGTGTGGCCGTTCCTGGAGGAGGACATAGACTACGTCATCGGCATCGAGGCGCGCGGATTCATCCTCGGCGGTGCCGTGGCGCATGAGCTGGGACGGGGCTTCGTGCCCATCCGCAAGAAGGGCAAGCTGCCGTGGAAGGTCATCGGCAAGGACTACGAGCTGGAATACGGCGTCGATCGCATCGAGGTGCATGCCGATGCCATCAGGAAGGGCGACAAGGTCTTGCTGGTGGACGACCTCATCGCCACCGGCGGCACGGCGGAAGCGGCCATCGACCTCATCCGCGAATCCGGCGGCGAGCTGGTGGCCGCCGCCTTCGTCATCGACCTGCCGGACATCGGTGGTTCCGAGCGCTTGCGAAAGAAGGGCGTGAAAGTGCATACCCTGGTGGAGTTCGAGGGCGAGTGATGCCATAGGCAGCAGCAACAGTTCAAACCACGCCAATGGCTCCGCCGTTGGCGTTTCTTTTGGCCAGCCACTGACCTTCCGGCAGTCGGCCACGAACACAGCACGGGATACCATGCCGAAACGCACCGACATCGAAAGCATCCTCATCATCGGCGCCGGGCCCATCGTCATCGGCCAGGCCTGCGAGTTCGACTATTCCGGCACCCAGGCCATCCGGGCGCTGAAGGAGGAGGGCTATCGCGTCATCCTGCTCAACTCCAACCCCGCCACCATCATGACCGACCCCGCACTGGCCGATGCCACCTACATCGAGCCGATCACCCCGGAGGTGGTGGAGAAGATCATCGAGAAGGAAAGGCCCGATGCCCTGCTGCCCACCATGGGCGGGCAGACGGCGCTGAACACCGCGCTCAGCTGCGAGCGCGAGGGCATCCTCGCCCGCCACGGCGTGAAGATGATCGGCGCAAAGGCCGATGTCATCGACAAGGCCGAGGATCGCGAGCTGTTCCGCAAGGCGATGGAGAAGATCGGCCTCGACCTGCCGCGCTCCGCCTTCGTCAACGTCTCCGAGCTGAAGCGCCGCTACCGCGAGGAATACGCCGCCCGCGTCGATGAGCTGAAGCGCGCCCACGCCGATGACGAGGAGGCGCTGCAGCAGGCGCTCGCCGCCTTCGAGGAGGAATGGCACCACAGCGAATGGATCCGCCGCGAGGAGATAAGGCTGGAGGCCATGCGCCAGACCTTCGAGGCCTTCCGCATCACCTCGCTTCCCGCCATCGTCCGCCCCTCCTTCACGCTTGGCGGCACCGGCGGCGGCATCGCCTACACGCTGGAAGAGCTTTACGACATCGCCCTTAAAGGTATTGAGGCCTCGCCCACTTCCGAGGTGCTCATCGAGGAATCGGTGCTCGGCTGGAAGGAATACGAGATGGAGGTCGTCCGCGACAAGGACGACAACTGCATCATCGTCTGCTCCATCGAGAACATCGACCCCATGGGCGTGCACACCGGCGATTCCATCACCATTGCCCCGGCCCTGACGCTCACCGACCGCGAATACCAGCGCATGCGCAACGCCGCCATCGCCGTGCTGCGCGAGATCGGCGTGGAGACCGGCGGCTCCAACGTGCAGTTTGCCGTCAACCCGAAGGACGGGCGCATGGTGGTCATCGAGATGAACCCGCGCGTCTCCCGCTCCTCCGCCCTGGCCTCGAAGGCCACCGGCTTTCCCATCGCCCGCGTCGCCGCCAAGCTCGCCATCGGCTACACGCTGGACGAGCTGGACAACGCCATCACCAGGGGCGCCACCCCGGCCAGCTTCGAGCCGACCATCGACTACGTGGTAACCAAGATCCCGCGCTTCGCCTTCGAGAAGTTCCCCGGCGCGGAGCCGATCCTCGGCACCGCCATGAAGTCCGTCGGCGAGGCCATGGCCATTGGCCGCACCTTCCACGAGAGCCTGCAGAAGGCGCTGCGCAGCCTGGAAACGGGGCTGACGGGCCTGAACGAGGTGCCGCTGGCCGAAGACGGCGAGGCGCTGGAGAAGAACGCCATCCGCGCCGCCCTTTCCACCGCCACGCCCGACCGCCTGCTGAAGATCGCCCAGGCCCTGCGCGAGGGCGTCAGCGTCGCCGAGATCAACCGCATCAGCGGCTATGACCCGTGGTTCATCGAGCGCCTCGCCGAGATCGTGGCGATGGAAGAGCGGGTGAAGGTCCACGGACTGCCCGAGGACGCCGCCAACCTGCGCAAGCTGAAGGCCATGGGCTTCTCCGATGCCCGCCTGGCCGAGCTGGCGGGCTTGAGCGAGGAGGAGGTGCGCGCGCGCCGCTGGCAGCTTGGCGTGCGCCCGGTGTTCAAGCGCATCGACACCTGCGCGGCGGAGTTCGCCTCCCCCACCGCCTACATGTATTCCACCTACGATATCGGCATCGAGGGCCTCACCGACGGCGACGAGGCGGAGGTCTCCGACCGCCGCAAGGTGGTCATCCTCGGCGGCGGGCCCAACCGCATCGGCCAGGGCATCGAGTTCGACTACTGCTGCTGCCATGCCTCCTTCGCCCTGAAGGAGGAGGACATCGAGACCATCATGGTCAACTGCAACCCGGAGACCGTCTCCACCGATTTCGATACCTCCGACCGCCTCTACTTCGAGCCGCTGACCACCGAGGACGTGCTGGAGATCCTTTGCCGCGAGCAGCAGAAGGGCGAGCTGCTGGGCGTCATCGTGCAGTTCGGCGGGCAGACGCCGCTGAAGCTCGCCGCTGCCATTCAGGCCGCCGGCATTCCCATCCTCGGCACCTCGCCCGATGCCATCGATCTCGCCGAGGATCGCGACCGCTTTTCCGCCCTGCTGCGCGAGGTGGGGCTGCGCCAGCCGGAGAACGGCATTGCCCGCTCCGGCGAGGAGGCGCGCAAGATTGCCGAGCGCATCGGCTATCCGGTGGTCATCCGCCCCTCCTACGTGCTGGGCGGGCGCGCCATGGAGATCGTCCGCTCCACGGAAGAGCTTCAGCGCTACATCCGCGAGGCCGTGGTCGTCTCCGGCGATTCGCCGGTGCTCATCGACCGCTACCTGGAGCAGGCCACGGAGGTGGACGTGGACGTGCTGGCCGATGGCGAGACGGTGCACGTCGCCGGCATCATGGAGCACATCGAGGAGGCCGGCGTGCACTCCGGCGATTCCGCCTGCTCGCTGCCGCCGCATTCCTTGCCGGATGAGGTGGTGGCCGAGATCATCCGCCAGAGCGAGCTGCTGGCGCGCGCCCTGAACGTGCGCGGCCTGATGAACGTGCAGTTCGCCGTGAAGGATGGCGCGGTCTATATCCTGGAAGTGAATCCGCGCGCCTCGCGCACCGTGCCCTTCGTCGCCAAGGCCACCGGCGATGCCATCGCCGCCATCGGTGCCAAGGTCATGGCCGGGCGCGATCTTGCCGGTTTCGGCCTGAAACCGCGGAAGCTGGAGCACATCAGCGTCAAGGAGGCGGTGTTTCCCTTCAACCGTTTCCCCGGCGTCGATACCCTGCTGGGGCCGGAAATGCGCTCCACCGGCGAGGTCATGGGCATCGACGCCGATTTCCCCATGGCCTACGCCAAGGCGCAACTGGCCGCCGGTCAGCGTCTGCCGCGCGCCGGCACCGTCTTCATCTCCGTGCGCGATGCCGACAAGGAAGCCATCGTGGAGCCTGCAAGGCTGCTGCACGAGCTGGGCTTCACCATCATCGCCACTGCCGGTACCCAGCGCCACCTGGTGAAGCACGGCGTGCCGGCGGAACGCATCAACAAGGTGCTGGAAGGCCGCCCGCACATCGTCGATGCCATGGCCAACGGTGAGGTGCAGCTGGTGTTCAACACCACCGAGGGCGCAGCCGCCATTCGTGATTCACGCTCCATTCGCCAGCAGGCCATTATCTCCGGCATTCCCTATGCCACCACGCTGGCCGGTGCCCGCGCCATGGCGCAGGCCATCGCTGCGCTCAAAGGTCGCACCCTTGAAGTGCGCTCCCTGCAAGAGTATATTGCCCCCCGCCCTGCCTGATGCACTCGGGCAGGGCCTGAGGAACGATGCAAGAAAGCCCCTGCAAGGCGCAATCAGCCCTGCAGGCAGGCTTGTTTTTGTTGTCCGGAGCATGGGAGCATCCGGGCTCCACGCACAAGGGCGCAAGATGGCCGTTGGCAGGGTGCTGACGGCAGCAACAACGGGGCACAGAGATACGGTCATGGAAAAGATTCCGATGACGGCAGAAGGGCACAAGGCCCTGATGGAGGAGATTCGCCACCTGAAGACGGTGGAGCGCGAGCGCATCATCAAGGCCATTGCCGAGGCGCGCGCTCATGGCGATCTGTCCGAGAATGCCGAATATCATGCTGCCAAGGAGCAGCAGGCCTTCAACGAGGCCCGCGTGGCAGAGCTGGAAGACAAGCTCTCCCGCGCCGAGGTGATCGATGTCTCGAAGCTCTCCGGCGACAAGGTGCAGTTCGGTGCCACCGTTACCCTCATTGACGAGGACACCGAGAAGGAAGTTACCTACCAGATCGTCGGCGACCTGGAAGCCGATGTGAACGCCGGCAGGATCTCCATCTCCTCGCCCATTGCCCGCGCGCTGATCGGCAAGGAGGTAGGGGATTACGTGGAGGTCAACACCCCCGGCGGTGGCAAGTCCTACGAGATCCTGAAGGTGGAATACAAGTAGGAGCACCACCGGCCAACCACCAGCATGATGTGTGCAACGATGTATCCCTCCGCCTGTCCGGGCGGAGGGTTTTTTCATGCCGGAACCTTCCTTTCAACAGGCATGGCAAACGCCCCGTAAACCCCCCGATACCACAAATCACCACCCGTTAACCATGTTTTGAAGGTTTTGCGCCACATTGGCTGCGAACAGGGGTTGCGCCGTATGCGCAGAGGACACTCTGCGGCGCTTGCTTGGATAACATCTGGGGAATGGCCATGAGCAAGAAGAAGGTCATGATGCTGGGCGTGGCGTCTGCCGCCGCCATCACCGCGGCCATGATGGCCAAGGGGGTGATGACGCCGGCACCGCAGCCGGTGAAGGTGGTGAAGCAGGATACGGTGCAGCGCACCGATGTGCTGGTGGTGGCGCAGGATGTGCCCATGGGCAGCCTCATTCCGCCCAGCGCGCTGCAGTGGCGCGCCTGGCCGGCGCAGATGGTTGAGCCGGCGATGATCACCCGCAATGCCGAGCCGGAAGCCATCCGGAAGTTTGCCGGCCGCCGCGCCCGTGCGCCACTGTTTCGTGGCGAGCCGCTGATGCCGGGCAAGGTGCTGGACCCGGCTGGTGGAGGCTTGCTCTCTTCGCTGCTGCCGGAGGGCATGCGCGCGGTGGCGGTGAAGATTTCCATCGAGACGGCATCGGGCGGTTTCATCCAGCCCAATGACCGGGTGGACGTCATTCTCACCCGCCGCATCAACGATCGCACGGTCAGCAACATCGTGCTGCACAATGTGCGCGTCATGGCCATTGACCAGAAGGCGCTGCCCGGCAGGCAGGACGAGAAGAACAAGGGCGAGTCCGGTGGCACCATCGCCGAGGCCAACGTGCGCACGGCCACGCTGGCGGTAACCGAAGAGCAGGCAAAGGTGCTGGCCAAGGTGCAGAGCATGGGCGAGCTGTCGCTGGCCCTGCGCCCCATGGCGGAAAGCACGGCGGAAGAAGGCGATAATCCGCGCCTTTCACCCATGTTCACGAAGAACAACGCCGGTGATGTGAAGGTCTTCCGCTTTGGCGTTGCCGGCAGCCAGCCGGTGGCCAACTGAGAGATGCCGCAGAACATGAATGACTCCGGTCGGGAGAGCAGGACAATGATTGCACGCAAATCCATCCTCAAGCACATGCTGCGCGCTTCCGCGCTGGGGCTTTCCCTGTTCGGCGCGCTGCTGGTGGCCGATGTGGCGGCACCACAACAGGGGCTGATGGTGCAGCAGGCGCAGGCCGAGCCAACGCGCGCCATGAGCCTGGCGCTGAACAAGTCCGCCGTGGTGCGCCTGCCGGCCGGGGTGAAGGACATCCTGGTGGGCAATCCGGAGGTGGCCGACGTGGTGCTGCGCTCGAAGCGCACCATGTATGTGTTCGCCCGCAAGCTGGGCGGCACCAACATCTTCCTGCTGGATGCCTCCGGCCGGCCGCTGGCGCGCATTGATCTTGCCGTGGTGCTCAACCCCACCGGCCTGCAGCGGCTGCTGAAGAAGGCGCTGCCGAACGCGAACATCACCGTGGAGACCATGGAGAACCAGATCCTGCTCTCCGGCTCTGCCAAGACGCCGGCGGAGGTGAACAAGGCCATGCAGATCGCCCAGAGCTACGCCGCCAGCATCGGCAGCAAGGTGATTGCCGGTGGCGGCGATGGCGACAAGGGCGGCATGAAGGTGGTCAACGCCATCAGGATCACCGGCAAGGACCAGGTGATGATCAAGGTGCGGCTGGCGGAGGTGCAGCGCGATGTGCTCAAGCAACTGCGCACCAACTTCAGCCAGATCAACTTCAGCAAGGGCAATCTCACCGGCATCGTCGGCCTGCTGTTTCCCTTCTCGGCCGGGTCGG
>JALSGQ010000012.1 GCA_026982665.1 Hyphomicrobiales bacterium
CTGCCCTCCGGCGGCACTCTGGCGCTGGCCGGCATGTTCAAGGAGGACACCCGCCAGGCCATCGATGGCGTGCCGGGCGTGAAGAATCTGCCCATCCTCGGCGCGCTGTTCCGCTCGCGCGATTTCGTCAGCAACCAGACGGAGCTGGTGGTGCTGGCCACGCCCTACATCGTAACCCCGCGCAACGAGAAGAAGTTCCGCACGCCGGTGGACCGGCTCAACATCGCCTCCGACTACCAGACCTACTTCCTCGGCCGTCTGCACCGGGTCTATGGCGCGCCCGGCGGCTCCAGGGGAGGCGAGAAGGTCTATCACGGCAATGTCGGCTTCATCGTCGAGTGAGGCGAGAAATGGAATTGACCGGCACGGTTCATGCAGCAGGAGCAACAACCATGAAACGGTTCACGAAAACGGCTGGCGCGGCGCTTGCGATGGTGCTGCTGGCCGGCTGCACCACCGACTTCTACGACAGCCGCATGCAGGGCTATGCACCGGAGATGCCCTATCAGACCTATCCCATCGAGGTGCGCAAGGGCACGGTGAACCTGCGCATACCGCTGGTTTCCGGCAAGCTGGCGCTGAAGGAGCGCACCGCCGTGCAGCGGCTGGCGCAGGATGCGGTGGGGCTGCAGACGCCCATCATCATCACCCGTCCGGCAGGCTCGGTGAAGGGCGAGGTGCTGGCCGCCACCATCACCCGCGAGCTCATCAGCCAGGGCGTGGACAAGGCGCGCATCGTGCACCGCACCGGCGGTGCGGCTGGCGAAGTGCAGATCTCCTACCAGCGCAAGTTCGCCGTAACCCGGGCCTGTGGCGACTGGTCGAAGCCCGTCAACGAAACCGCCATGAACCGGCCCTATGCGGACTTCGGCTGCAGCCAGCAGCACAACATCGCCGCACAGGTGGACAACCCGGAAGACTTCGAGCGCCCGCGGGTGATGACGCCGCCGGATGCCGATGCCCGCAATCGCGGCATAGACAAGTATCGCAAGGGCGAGGACACCACCTCGCAGTGGCCGGGTGGCTCGAAGATCCGCATCGATGACGGCGTGAAGTCCATCGTCAGCCAATGATGTTGCTGGAGAATGAACATGCAGGGTTCTGTTGAACAAGGCACGCATGAAGCCTTCGTGCCGCAGGGGCTGCCGCCCCTGCCGGCCATCAATGTCCACTTCTTTGCCGAGACGACGGCAGGCGAGAAGCTCTTTCGCCAGGTGATGGCAGACCGCCACCTGCGCCGCACCCATGCCGAGGTGCACCCCGGCGGCATCATGGGGGCGGTGGCGGCCTACGCACAGGCTCCCACGCCGGAGCTGCTGGTGGTGGAAAGCTCCGCCGCGCCGGAGGAGCTGTTCCGTCAGTTGCAGGCGCTGGCCGAGGTGGTGGTGCAGGGCACCCGCGTGGTCGTTGTCGGCCACGTCAACGACCTGTTCCTGTATCGCCGCCTGCTGGCCGAGGGCGTGCATGACTACCTGGCCCTGCCGATGCCGGCGGAACAGCTCATCACGTCGCTGTCGCAGCTGTTCCTGTCCGATCCCTCGGCAAAGCTGGGGCGCATCATCACCTTCATGAGCGCCAAGGGTGGTTCCGGCTCTTCCACCATCGCCCACAACGTCAGCTGGCTGCTGGCCCAGGAGCATCAGATCAACACGGCGGTGGCCGACCTTGACCTGGCCTTCGGCACCGCCGGCATCGACTTCGGCGTGGCCGTGGCGCAGACGGTGGCCGATGCGCTTTCCGCCTCCGACCGCATGGACGAGGCGCTCATCGACAAGCTGCTGCACAAGTGCTCCGAGCACCTGATGCTGCTGGCCGCGCCCTGCTCGCTGGACGAGGTGGTGCCGGTGCAGGAGCAGACGCTGAACATGATGCTCGACATCCTGCGCCAGCTGGTGCCGCTGACGGTGCTGGACCTGCCCGGCGAGTGGGAGAACTGGATGCGCGCCGCCATCGTGCAGGCAGAGAAGGTGGTGCTCACCGCCAATCTCGACCTTGCGGCGCTGCGCAATGCCAAGATCCTGCTGGACAGCATCCGCAAGCTGCGGCCCAACGAGGCCCCGCCGCTGCTGGTGATCAACCAGGTGGGCATGGGCAAGCGCCCGGAAGTGCCGGTGGAGAAGTTCGTCGAGGCCGTGGGGGCGCAGGATTTCATCACCGTGCCGTTTGACGAAGTGGCCTTCGGCACCGCCGCGCTGGAAGGGAAGCTGGTGGTGCAGCATGCCCCGGACAGCGAAGCGGCGCAGGCCCTGCACGAGATTGCCGTGAAGGTGGCCGACCTGCCGCGGCGTCAGCAGCGCGAGCAGAAGTCTTCCGGCCTGTTGCAGTCGCTGGCACCGGTCATGGAGAAGCTGAGGTTGGGCACCGGCCGCAAGGCGAAGTGAGGCGATGAAGGCCGTCAGGTGCAAGGTTGGATGAAGCGGGGTTGAACGATGTTCGGCAAACGGGAATTCGGACAGAAAGGAACAGGCGGCACAGGCATGGCGAATGCCACGGTGTCGGCACCCGAACAGCAGGCCGCGATGGCGGCTTCCACGCCCGCGGTCAGCCAGGCCGCGCCTGCCATGCCGCGTTCGTCCGGCATGTCCGGAGGCCATCATTCGGAAGAGTACTACGACATCAAGAGCGAGATCTTCAACGCGCTCATCGATGCCATCGACCTCACCCAGCTCACCCAGCTGGAGCCGGATGCGGCGCGTGAGGAGATTCGCGACATCGTCAATGACATCATCGCCATCAAGGACGTGGCCCTGTCCATTGCCGAGCAGGAAAAGCTGCTGGAGGACATCTGCAACGACATTCTGGGCTACGGTCCGCTGGAGCCTCTGCTGGCGCGCGATGACATTGCCGACATCATGGTCAATGGTGCCGATCGCTGCTTCATCGAAGTCAACGGAAAGATCCAGGAAGCGCCCATTCGCTTCCGCGACAATGCCCACCTGCTGAACATCTGCCAGCGCATCGTCTCGCAGGTGGGCCGCCGCGTGGACGAGGCCAGCCCCATCTGCGACGCCCGCCTTCCCGATGGCTCGCGTGTCAACGTCATCGCGCCGCCGCTGGCCATCGACGGCCCGGCACTGACCATCCGCAAGTTCAAGAAGGACAAGCTGAAGCTCGATGACCTCGTGAGCTTCGGATCCATCAGCCCGGAGGGTGCGGAGATCCTCAAGATCATCGGGCGCGTGCGCTGCAACGTGCTCATTTCCGGCGGCACCGGCTCGGGCAAGACGACGCTGCTGAACTGCCTTACCGCCTACATCGATGATGACGAGCGCATCATCACCTGCGAGGACGCTGCCGAGCTGCAACTGCAGCAGCCGCACGTGGTGCGCCTGGAGACGCGCCCGCCCAACCTGGAGGGCGAGGGCGAGATCACCATGCGCGACCTGGTGCGCAACTGCCTGCGCATGCGGCCCGAGCGCATCATCGTCGGCGAGGTGCGCGGGCCCGAGGCCTTCGACCTGCTGCAGGCCATGAACACCGGCCATGACGGCTCCATGGGCACGCTGCACGCCAACAGCCCGCGCGAGGCCATCTCGCGTCTGGAATCGATGATCACCATGGGCGGCTTCTCGTTGCCGCCGAAGACCATTCGCGAGATGATCGTCGGCTCCATCGACGTCATCATCCAGGCCTCGCGCATGCGTGATGGCTCGCGCAAGATCACCCACATCACCGAGGTCATCGGCATGGAGGGCGAGGTGGTCATCACCCAGGACCTGTTCGTTTACGAGGTGCTGGGCGAGGACGAGAACGGCCGGGTGCTGGGGCGGCATCGCTCCACCGGCATCGCCAAGCCGCACTTCTGGGATCGCGCCCGCTACTACGGTGAGGAAGTGCGCCTGGCCGAGGCGCTGGAGCGCGCCGCCGCGCACTCGGATGAGCTGCTCTGAGGTGGCGGTGCTGCATCTCGTGCGCAATGACAGGCACATGTTGATGGGAGATGATGGCAATGGCTGAATGGATGCTGCTGGCATTAGTTGCTGCCGGAGCCGCCGGGGTGGTGTGGGCGGTGTTCA
Source organism: Hyphomicrobiales bacterium (assembly GCA_026982665.1). Classification (GTDB taxonomy): domain Bacteria; phylum Pseudomonadota; class Alphaproteobacteria; order Rhizobiales; family Aestuariivirgaceae; genus Thermopetrobacter. Next base: position 4,017 of record JALSGQ010000012.1, read on the forward strand.
GCCTCATGGAAGAACGTTCCTCCGACCAGCGCCTGCAATCGCTGGTAGGCAGCGGCCCGCAGCGCGAGCAACGCCAGGGCTTCGTTCAGGGGCTGCTGGAGCGCACGAAGAACGACCGCCGCCGCAAGCTGGAGGAAAGCCTGCGCGAGCTGCAGGAACGGGAGCGCAAGCAGAAGAAGCGTGTAACCCTGCGCCAGCGCCTGCAACGTGCCGGCCTGCAGGCCAGCGAGACACAGTTCTACCTGTTCTCGCTGGGCATGGGCGTGGTGTTGGCCTTCATCACGCTGGTGCTGTTTGCAGGTTCGGGCTCCATGCAGACGGCATTCATCATGGCCGGCGTGGCCTTCTTCATCGGCCTTCTGGGCCTGCCCATGTGGCTGTTGCGCTACCTGGCACATCGCCGCATGCAGCGTTTCCTTCACTACCTGCCTGATGCGGTGGAGCTGATGGTGCGCGGCCTGCGCTCCGGCCTGCCGGTAACGGATGCCATGCGCACCATTGCCGAGGAGGTGCCCGACCCGGTGGGGCCGGAGTTCATGGAGGTGGTGGAGGGCCAGAAGCTGGGCATCCCCATGGAGCAGGGGCTGGAGCGCATGTATGAGCGCGTGCCGCTGCCGGAGGTGAACTTCCTCTCCATCGTCATTGCCATTCAGCGCGAGACCGGCGGCAACCTGTCGGAAGCGCTCTCCAACCTGGCATCGGTGCTGCGCGCGCGCAAGACGATGAAGCTGAAGGTGAAGGCCATTTCGCAGGAGGCCAAGGTATCGGCCATCATCATCGGATCCATTCCCTTCGTGCTGGTGGGGGCCATGACCTTTCTCAACCCGCAGCACCTGGATCCTTTCTTCGAGACCACCAAGGGCAACATCGTGGCCGTGCTGGCCGGGCTGTGGATGCTGGCTGGCGTCCTGATCATGCGCAAGATCATCAATTTCAAGTTCTGAGCGGTCCTTGCCTGGATGGAGTGGCTTGAAGCCACCCGGGCAGAGGCGCGACAGGCAACATGCAGATGGAGCACGACAGATGCCGGCTTGGCTGGAAAGCAACTTCAACATGACCAACCTGCTGACGCTCGTCATTGCGGGGCTGGCATTCTACATGGCACTGCTGGTTACCCGCATGTTCCTGGAGAAGCAGGAGCGCGACAAGCGCGTGGATCTCATCACCCGCGAGCGCGAGGAGCTGCGCCGCCAATACAGGCAGGAGGTGGAAAAGCAGCGCGCGCAGGGACGGCTGCGCGACAAGCCCAAGGGGCTGCTGCCGCAGATCGTCGAGGCGCTGAACCTGCGCAAGGTCTTCGATGCCGAGGAGGCGCGGCGCAAGCTGCGCATGGCCGGCTACCGGCTGGAGCGGCATCTGGTAACCTTTCTTGGCGTGCGGCTGATCACGCCCCTTGTCTTTGCCGTGCTGGCCTACATCTACATGCCGCTGGTAATGGGCGACGATGCCAATCCGCTGCTCAGCGTCATCATCGGCTTTCTCATTGGTTATTTCCTGCCTGTTCTGTGGCTGTCGAATACCATCACCAAGCGCCAGCAGTCCATTCGCGAAGCCTGGTCCGATGCGCTGGATCTGCTGCTCATCTGCGTGGAATCCGGCCAGTCTCTGGAACAGGCACTCAATCGCGTGTCGCTGGAGATCAGCACCCAGTCGCGCCCGCTGGCGGAAGAGCTGCAATTGGCCACGGCCGAGCTTTCCTACCTGGGTGATCGCCGCCAGGCACTGGAAAACCTGGCCAGGCGCACCGGCCTGCCGACGGTGAAGTCGGTGGTTACCGCCATGATCCAGTCGGAGCGCTACGGCACGCCACTGGCCCAGGCGCTGCGTGCGCTGGCCAAGGAAAACCGCGAGGAGCGCATGCAGGAGATCGAGAAGAAGGCCGCCGCCCTGCCACCGAAGCTCACCGTGCCGCTCATCCTGTTCTTCCTGCCGGTGATCTTCGTGGTGCTGCTGGTGCCCGCCTTCATCGATGCCGGCTACCTGTAATAACCCCGGATTGCGGCAGGAAGCATGCAACAACCAGGCTGCCGGGCATGTGTCCGGCAGCCTGCCCGTGTCTGGCGTTTGGCCGACGCCGGGAAAATGGTGAAATGTCAGCTGGTCAGCACGAAATACATCCAGATCAGCCACAGAACGAGCGCGCCCACCACCACCCACATCATGAGGCGCGCGAAGAAGCGCAGCATATCGTTGAAGAAATCGTTCATGCGGGCATCATGGCATACGTCGAAGACCATGCACATACAACCGCAAGTGTTGCTGCCGGACAGGGAGGAGGCCCGCAGCCATCCGTGGCCGCGGGCCATCGTTTTCGGCCGGGATCAAACGGCAGGCACCCGGCATATGCCTTATGGCGTTTCAGCCCAGCCGTCCGTGGCAGCGCTTGTATTTCCTGCCCGAGCCGCACGGGCAGGGTTCGTTGCGCCCCACCTTGCCCCAGGTGGAAGGGTCGTTCGGGTCGCGCATCTCCGGCGGCACCCGCACCGATGACGCCGGCGCATCCCCCTCTCCGAAGCTGGCTTCGATGACCTCGTCATCCATCTCGTCAAGGCCGGTGAACGGGTCGATGTGGCTGGCCTGCATGGCCGGCAGCTCGTCGGCCGAGGGCAGTTGCGCCAGCTCCTCTTCCGACATCAGCTCCACCCGCATCAGCTGGCTGGTAACCGCCTCCTGCAGCTCCTCGATCATGCCCTCGAACAGCACGAAGGCTTCCGTCTTGTATTCCTGCAGCGGGTCGCGCTGCCCGTAGCCGCGGAAGGCCACCGCCTGGCGCAGGTGCTCCAGCTTCAGCAGATGCTCGCGCCACAGCTGGTCGATGGTGCGCAGCAGCACCTCCTTCTCCACCAGCTGCATGATCTCCTCGCCGTATTTCTCGCGCTTGGCGGCATAGTGCTCCTCCACCGCCTTCATCAGGCGCTCGCGGATCTCCTCGTCGGCGATGCCTTCCTCGTCGGCCCACTCGGCCACCGGCAGGTCAAGCCCCAGCACTTCCTCCACGCGCTTCTGCAGGCCCTCCTTGTCCCACTTGTCGGCGTATTCGCCGGGCGGGATGTGGGTGGCAACCAGCCGCTCGACGGTTTCCTGCATCATGTCCTGCACCGTCTCCGACACCTCCTCGCCGCGCATGATGCTCTTGCGCTGCTCGAAGATGACCTTGCGCTGGTCGTTCATCACGTCGTCGTATTTCAGCAGGTTCTTGCGCGCATCGAAGTTGTGCGCCTCCACCTTCTGCTGTGCCTTTTCCAGCGCCTTGTTGATCCACGGGTGGGTGATGGCCTCGCCTTCCTGCAGGCCCAGCTTGCGCAGCATGGAGTCCATGCGGTCGGAGCCGAAGATGCGCATCAGGTCATCTTCCAGCGACAGGTAGAACTTCGAGCGCCCCGGGTCCCCCTGTCGCCCGGAGCGGCCACGCAGCTGGTTGTCGATGCGCCGCGATTCGTGCCGTTCGGTACCGATGATGTAAAGCCCGCCAGCTTCAAGCACCTGCTGCTTCGCTTCCTCCACCTCGCGGCGGATTTCCTCTTCCCGCCGCTGGCGTTCGGCCTCGTCCGTGATGTCCGCCAGCTCCTCGGCAATGCGCATCTCGGCATTGCCGCCAAGCTGGATGTCGGTGCCGCGGCCCGCCATGTTGGTGGCAATGGTTACCGCGCCGGGCCGCCCGGCCTGGGCGATGATCTTCGCTTCCTGCTCGTGGTAACGGGCGTTCAGCACCTGGTGCTCGATGCCGCGCTCCTTCAGCATCGCCGACAGCCGTTCGGACTTCTCGATGGAGGTGGTACCCACCAGCACCGGCTGGCCACGCTGCTGGCATTCGCGGATCTGCTCGATGACCGCCTCCAGCTTCTCGCGCTCGGTGCGATAGACCTCGTCGTTCTCGTCCACCCGCTGCACCGGCTTGTTGGTGGGGATTTCCACCACGTCCAGCCCGTAGATGTCCATGAACTCTTCCGCTTCCGTTGCGGCAGTGCCGGTCATGCCGGCGAGCTTCTCGTAGAGGCGGAAGTAGTTCTGGAAGGTGATGGAGGCCAGCGTCTGGTTCTCGGGCTGGATCTGCACGCCTTCCTTCGCCTCCAGCGCCTGGTGCAGGCCTTCCGAGTAGCGCCTGCCGGGCATCATGCGGCCGGTGAACTCGTCGATGATGACGACCTCGCCGTTCTTCACGATGTAGTCCTTGTCGCGCTGGAACAGCTTGTGCGCCTTCAGCGCCTGGTTGACGTGATGCACCACCGTTACGTTTTCCGGGTCATACAGCGAGGTGCCCTCTGCCAGCAGCCCGGCCTCGCGCAGCAGTTCCTCCATGTGTTCGGTGCCCTGCTCGGTGAGCACGGCGGTGCGCATCTTCTCGTCGATTTCGTAGTCTTCCGGCTTCAGTTGCGGGATCAGCTTGTCCACCGCCACGTAAAGCTCGCTCCTGTCCTCCACCGGCCCGGAGATGATGAGCGGCGTGCGCGCCTCGTCGATGAGGATGGAATCCACCTCGTCGACTATGGCGTAGTAGTGATCACGCTGCACCATCTCGTCGAGGTGGTATTTCATGTTGTCGCGCAGGTAGTCGAAGCCCAGCTCGTTGTTGGTGGCATAGGTGATGTCTGCCGCATAGGCCTCCTTGCGCTCGGCGTCATCCAGCCCGTGCACGATGGTGCCCACGCTGAGCCCCAGGAAGTTGTAGACGGGTGCCATCCACTCCGCGTCGCGCTTCGCCAGGTAGTCGTTCACCGTAACCACGTGCACTCCCCGGCCGGTGAGCGCGTTGAGGTAGACGGGCAGCGTGGCCACCAGTGTCTTGCCTTCGCCGGTCTTCATCTCGGCGATCTTGCCCTCGTGCAGCACCATGCCGCCGATGAGCTGCACGTCGTAGTGCCGTTGCCCCAGCGTGCGCCGGGCCGCCTCGCGCACCGCGGCGAAAGCTTCCGGCAGCAGGTCATCGAGCGATTCGCCTTCCCTGAGGCGCTGCCTGAACTCGTCCGTCTTTGCCCGCAGGGCATCGTCGGAAAGCTTTTCGAACTCCGGCTCCAGCGCGTTGATCTTCTCCACGCGCTTGCGATAGGCGCGCAGCTTGCGTTCGTTGGCGTTGCCGAAGATTTTCGAGGCGATGGTGCTAAGACCCAGCATGGCTGTTCCCGTATTCAGAAAGCGTGGCGCGGCACGTGTTTCATGAGAGGCAGGGATGCGAAACATCCCCATGGTGGCCTGTGCTTGCCGCCGAATGTGGCCTGCGCGTGGCCTGCCCGCCACATGCGTGCAACGGCCTGTGGTTTGCTGTTGTTACCCAGGCAGATGTTACTAGAGCAAACAGCCGCCTGCGGCAATGCGGCTTTTCGACGGATCGGGGGCAGGCTGCATCGCGCTCCCGTTTTGCGCAAGGGCAAGGGGGGACGTTGCACGGTTGCATCAGTGTCTCGTGCCCGGCGCATGCTGGCTTGACGGGTGGTTGCCAGCGCCGGCTGATGGGTGTTAAGGCAGGTTTGCCTGGCGGGCCCTTGCGATCGGGCGCGCGCTGCATATTGTCGCCGCATTCCGCGGGCAGGCCTTGTGGCGTGATGGTTGCGCCGGGCAGCACAGGTCGTGTTTGGCGGCAACACGGGCAGGTGATGGGAAATTTCCGGTTTTGGCATCGGGCCGGTGGCATCCGGCAAATGTAGTGGAAAGACGAAAGACCATGTTCCAACGCAAGAGTCTTGTTCTGGCGGCATGCATGCTGGCGCTCGGCACGCCGCTTTTCGCCCAGACGCCGAAGAAGGTGGAAACGAAGGAGCCCAGCACCGTGGTGGCGCGGGTGAACGGTTACGAGATCACCGCGCGCGAGGTGGCGCTGGCGGCGGAGGACGTGGCCGCGCAGCTGAAGGGTGTGCCGCCGCAGATGCGCTATCCGCTCATCGTGCAGTATCTCATCGAGCGTCATCTGCTGGCGCAGAAGGCGCTGAAGGAAGGGCTGGCCAACGACGAGGAATACAAGCGCCGCCTGCGCTTTTATCAGTACAAGGCGCTGCGCGATGCCTATTTCGCCAGGAAGATCAAGCCGCGGGTAACGCCGGAGAAGGTGAAGGCCGTCTACGAGCAGGAGACGAAGAAGGTCAAGCCGGTGGAGCGCGTGCGCGCGCGGCACATCCTGGTCTCCACGAAGGAAGAGGCCGAGAAGGTGCTGAAGGAGCTGAAGGCGGGCGCGAAGTTCGAGGATCTGGCACGCAAGTATTCCAAGGACGGCTCGAAGGAGTTCGGCGGCGATCTCGGCTATTTCACCAGGGACGAGATGGTGCCGGAGTTCTCGAAGGCGGTGTTCGCGCTGAAGAAGGGCGAGGTGTCGAAGCCGGTGAAGACGGAATACGGCTGGCACATCATCAAGCTGGAGGACCGCAAGGAGATCGGCCCGCGGCCGCTGGAGGAGGTGGCGCCGGGCATCGAGATTCTGCTGCTGCGCCAGGAGGTGCAGAAGGAAGTGGCCGAGCTGGGCAAGGCCGGCAAGGTGGAAATCCTAGACCCTGACCTGAAGAAGCTGCAGGAAGAAAATCAGAAGCGGCTGGAGGAGCTGAAGAAGAAGGCCGCCGAGGCCGGCAAGGCCGGTGGAAAGTAGGCAGGCGTTTTCAGCCCGCGTGGGATGCGCTATTGGCGTGGGGCTGCGGCTCCACGCCATTTTCGTCTGCGGGAGAACTTCTCATGGGATACGACCTGAAGCCCTCGCCCTTCGCTCCGGAGCGTTTTCCCGACATGCCGGAAATCGCCGGGGCAACGCTGTTCACCACTGCATCGGGCCTGAAATATCAGGGCCGGGATGATCTCTTGCTGGTGCTGCTGGAAGAGGGAACTGCCGCCGCCGGTGTCTTCACGCGGTCGGCCACCGCAGCTGCGCCCGTGCACTGGTGCCGCCGGGCCTTGCGCGAATCGGGCGGACAGGCGCGCATGCTGGTGGTCAACGCCGGCAACGCCAATGCCTTCACCGGCAGGGCAGGGGAGGAGACGGCGCGCATCACGGCAGAGGAGGCCGCGCGGCTGGTCGATGCCGCGCCGCAACAGGTGCAGGTCAGCTCCACCGGCGTCATCGGCGAGCCGTTCGAGGCGTCAGGACTCACCCGTCATTTCCCCGCCATGCTGGCGGGGGCACCGGCCACGTGGGAAGAGGCTGCCCGCGCCATCATGACCACCGATACCTATCCGAAGGGCGCAGCCGCCACCTGCACCGTCAACGGCAAGCAGGTGCGCATCTGCGGCATTGCCAAGGGCTCGGGCATGATCGCGCCCAACATGGCCACCATGCTCGCTTACGTGTTCACCGATGCCGCCGTGCCCGCGCCGCTGTTGCAGAAGCTGCTGGCGGAAGTGGTGGAGGAGACCTTCAACCGCATCACCGTGGATGGCGACACCTCCACCAACGACACGGTGCTGGCGTTTGCCACCGGCAAGGGCGGTGCGAAGGTGGAAGGGGACGATACCGAAACGCTGAGCGTTTTCCGCAAGGCGCTGCATGCCGTCTGCCTTGACCTGGCGCTGCAGATCGTCAGGGACGGCGAGGGCATCTCCAAGTTCGTTGCCGTGCACGTGAAGGGCGCGCCCGATGAAGCGGCGGCCCGCGCGGTGGGCATGAGCATTGCCAACTCGCCGCTGGTGAAGACGGCCGTCGCCGGAGAGGACCCCAACTGGGGCCGCATCGTCATGGCCGTGGGCAAGGCCGGCGTGCCGGTGGATCAGCAGAAGCTGGAAATCTTCATCGGTGGCCAGCTCGTTGCCCGCAATGGCGCGGTGGTGCCGGAATACTCGGAAAGTGCCGCGGCAGAGCACATGCGCGGGCGCGAGATCGACATTGCCGTTGACCTGCACATGGGCAAGGCCGCCCTCACCGTATGGACGTGCGACCTCACCCATGCCTATATCGACATCAACGCCGACTACCGCAGTTGAGAGGGCAGGGGGGCGGTTGCGGGCCGCCGTTTGATCATCAGGACGAACACGGGAGACACACCATGCGCCCATCCGGACGCAAGACCGACGAAATGCGCCCCGTTACCATCGAGACCAGCGTCTCGCGCCATGCCGAAGGCTCGTGCCTGATCAGCGTTGGCGAGACGAAGGTGCTGTGCACCGCCTCGCTGGAGGAGAGCGTGCCGGGCTGGCTGAAGGGGCTGGGCCGCGGCTGGGTAACGGCGGAATACGGCATGCTGCCGCGCGCCACCGGCCAGCGCATGCGGCGCGAGGCCAAGTCCGGCCAGTCGGGCCGCACGCAGGAGATCCAGCGCCTCATCGGCCGCAGCTTGCGCGCCGTTACCGACCTGGAAGCGCTGGGCGAGCGCTCCATTGTCATTGACTGCGACGTGCTGCAGGCCGACGGCGGCACCCGCTGCGCCTCCATCACCGGCGGCTGGGTGGCGCTGAAGCTGTGCATCGAGTGGATGAAGGCCCGCGACATGCTGGAAAAGGACCCGCTGACCGATCACGTCGCCGCCATCTCCTGCGGCATCTACGGCGGCGAGGTGATCCTCGACCTCGACTACGCCGAGGATTCGGAAGCGGAGACGGATGCCAACTTCGTCATCACCGGCGCCGGCGGGCTGGTGGAGATCCAGGCCACGGCGGAGGAGGAACCCTTCAGCGAGGAGCAGTTCACCCGCATGCTGGCGCTCGCCCGCCAGGGCACTGCGGCGCTGGTCAAGGCCCAGCAACAGGCATTGGAGCAGCAGTCATGAAACCCTTCGCGCCCGGCCAGAAGGTCGTCATCGCCTCGCACAACCCCGGCAAGGTGCGCGAGATCGCCGATCTGCTCGCACCATTGGGGCTTGAAGCCATCTCCGCCGCCGAGCTGAATCTGCCCGAACCGGTGGAGGATGGCGACACCTTCGAGGCCAACGCGCTGATCAAGGCTCGCGCCGCCGCTGAAGGTTCAGGGCTGCCGGCACTGGCCGATGATTCGGGGCTGTGCGTGGATGCGCTGGGCGGGCAGCCGGGCATTCACTCCGCCCGCTGGGGTGGGCCTGAGAAGGATTTCGACATGGCCATGCGCAAGGTGCATGAAGCGCTGCAGGAGGCGGGTGCCACCACGCCGGAACAGCGCAAGGCCCATTTCGTCTGCGTGCTGGCGCTGGCCTGGCCCGATGGCGAGCATGAACTGTTCCGCGGCGAGGTGCACGGCCACATCACCTGGCCACCGCGCGGCGAGAAGGGCTTCGGCTACGACCCCGTCTTCATCCCCGATGGCCACGACATCACCTTCGCCGAAATGGAGCCGGAGAAGAAGCACGCCATGAGCCACCGCGCCGATGCCTTCGGCAAGCTGTTGGCGGCGCTGCACGAAGCACGCGGGAAGCAGCGGTAATCCCCGCATCGCCTCCGTGCACGTCGCCTCTGCTTCCGCTCAGGGTGCCTCCTGCGGCAGCAGCAGGGCAATCTCGGCGCGCAGCACATCAAGCCCCGTCTTCTTGCGTGCCGAGGTCAGGTGAATCTCCGGGTGGGCCGCCGGCCTGTGCGCCAGCGCCTCTGCCGTGCGCCGCACCACCTTCTCCAGGGCATCGCGCCGCATCTTGTCGGTCTTGGTCAGCACCAGCTGATAGTTCACCGCCGTTTCGTCCAGCAGCTGCATGGCCTCCTCGTCCTGCGGCTTGATGCCGTGCCGCGCATCGACGAGGATGAACACCCGCCGCAAGGATGGCCTGCCGCGCAGATAGTCGCGCACCAGCGCCTGCCATTTCTTCACCAGCGCCTTCGATGCCTTGGCATAGCCATAGCCCGGCATGTCCACCAGCGCCATGTGCCCATCGGCCAGGGTGAAGTAGTTCAGCTCCCGCGTGCGCCCCGGCGTGTTGGAAACGCGCGCCACGTCCTTGCGGTTGAACAGGGCGTTGATCAGCGACGACTTGCCCACGTTCGAGCGCCCGGCAAAGGCGATTTCCGCCGGAAATGCATCCGGCAACTGCCTGAGCGAGGCCACGCCCTTCAGGAACACCGGCGGCCGGGCAAACAGCGCCTGCCCGGCCTGCAGGGCTGCTTCGCGCGTTTCTTCATCCAGCGCCGCCAGTGGCTGCGAGCGGGCCAGGATGCGCCGCGCTGCCGCCTGCGCTGCATCTGCGGCATCCGGCGCATCGTCCTCGGCATCGCGGGGTTGTCCGTTGTCCTTCTCGCTCATGCCTTCGTCTTGTCGCGGCGCAGGAACGGCAGGCTGTCGCGCAGGTTCTGCAGCAGGTGAATCTCCGCCCCGTGCCGCTTCATGATGTAGGCCTGCTGGGCGATGGACAGCACGTTGTTGGCCGTCCAGTAGAGGATGAGGCCGGCCGGAAACGGTGCCAGCAGGATGGTGAAGAGAATCGGCATCAGGTCGAAGATGCGCTGCTGGATGGGGTCCGGTGGCGGCGGGTTCAGCTTCATCTGCACCCACATGGTCAGCCCCATCAGGATGGGCAGCACGCCAATGGTGAGGAATGCCGGCGGATCCCACGGAATGAGGCCGAACAGGTTGAAGATGCTGGTGGGATCAGGTGCCGAGAGGTCCTTGATCCAGCCGAAGAAGGGCTGGTGGCGCATGTCGATGGTAACGAACAGCACCTTGTAGAGGGCGAAGAAGATGGGCACCTGCACCAGCATCGGCAGGCAGCCGGCCATGGGCGATACCTTGTGCTTGCGATAAAGCTCCATCATCGCCTTCTGCTGCTGCATCGGGTCATCCTTGTAGAGCTCGCGGATGCGCAGCATGTCCGGCTGCAGCTTCTTCATCTCTGCCATCGAGGCATAGGCCTTGTTCGACAGCGGGAACAGCACCAGCTTGATGATCAGCGTCGCGCCAAGAATGGCGAGGCCATAGTTGCCGAGGAACTGGTAGAGATAGTGCAGCAGCCAGAACATCGGCTTGGTGAAGAAGTAGAACCAGCCCCAGTCGATGAGCAGCTCGAAGCGGTCGATGCCGTATTTCTGCTCGTAGCCGTCCACCAGCGCCACTTCCTTGGCACCGGAAAAGATGCGGATTTCCGCCGCTGCCTGCTGGCCATCGGCCACCTGCACGCCATTGGTGGCCAGGTAGTCGGCCTGGTAGACATCCCGCCCGCCCTTGTTCAGATACAGGAACCGCCCCTGTATCTGCTGCTTCTGGTCTGCCGGGATGATGCTGACGGCCCAGTACTTGTCGGTGATGCCCAGCCAGCCGCCGCTGGAGGTGATCACCTCGCGGCGGTCGTCATCTTCCTTGATGTCGTCATAGCCCACTTCCCGCAGCTCGCCGCCCAGCACGCCGATCAGCCCCTCGTGCAGGATGAAGAAGCCTTCCAGCTTCGGCGTGCCGTGGCGCTGCGTGCGGGCATAGGGGTGCAGCACCACCGCCTTGCCGGAGCGGTTCTCCACGCTCTGGCGCACGGTGAACATGTAGTTCTCGTCCACCGTGAAGGTGCGGCGGAAGATCAGCCCCTCGCCATTGTCCCATTTCAGGGTTACCGGGGTTTCGGGTGTTAGCTTCTCGCCCTTCTCCAGCTCCCACACGGTCTGCGGCGTGGGAATCTTCACATCCTTCACCGGTGCCCAGCCGGTTTCCACGAAATAGGCATCCGCCAGCCCTTCCGGCTTCAGCAGCACGATGTTGGGGCTGTCCGGCTCTATGGTCTCGCGGTATTTCTTCAGCACCAGGTCATCCAGCCGCCCGCCCGTCAGGTTGATGGAGCCTTTCAGGCTGGGCGTGTCGATGGGCACGCGCCTGCTGGCGGCCAGCGCCTGCTCGCGGCTGGCAGCGGCCTGCGGCAGGTCGGGCGCGCCGGTGGGCGCGCCAGCGGCTGCCTGCTGCTGCGTTGCCACCGGGATGTCGGCACCCGTGCCGTTTGCCGTTGTGTTCTGCTGCGCGGTGGCCGCCGGCTTGCCGGCTGGCGTGTCCGTGGCGGGTTTCGGCTCCGGCATGAAGAACATCTGCCAGCCGATGATGATCAGCATGGACAGCGCGATGGCCAGGATGAAATTGCGCTGTTCTTCCTTCATGAGATCCCTGCCCCGATTTGCTGGCGTTCTGACATGATGACGTTCTGCTGTCGCCCCCCGGCACGAAAGGCGGCCTGGCGCATCAGCGTCGCTTGCGCGGCCGCGCCGCATGCCCCTTGCCGGCATTGAGCTTGTCAAGCGCGTTGCGCACTTGTTGCATCAGCGTGGAAAAATCGCAAGTGGCCGTTTCATCGCGGGCTATGAAAACATAGTCATGCCCGTTTCGCAGCGTTCCCGGCTGTGCGGCCAGCAGCCGCACCACCTCGCGCAGCCGCCGCCGCGCCCGGTTGCGCACCACCGCCTTGCCGATGCGCTTCGTGGTGGTGAAGCCCACCCGCGCCGGGCCATCATCTGCCCGCTTGCGCATCTGCACCACCACGCACGGCATGGGCCGGAACACGCCCCGCGCAACGGCCAGGAACTCCGCCCGCTTCTTCAGCCGTGGAGGAGCCGCCGCGCTGCCACGCACCTGTTGCCTGTGTTGCTTGCCGCTCATGCCATTCGTGTTGTGCCATGCGCACGAAAAAACACAACCGCCGAAGGCTGCGGCGGCTGTGCAGGCATTCGTGTGCAATGTTCACGCCGGGGTGTGCGATGACCCTGCAACAAACAGGGAAAAGCGCGCCTTGTCGCGCAGCACCCCGGTGCTCAGGCGCTCAGGCGCTTGCGCCCCTTGGCCCGGCGGCGGCGGATGACGGCGCGGCCACCGCGCGTGGCCATGCGGGCGCGGAAGCCGTGCCGGCGTTTGCGCACCAGGCGGCTGGGCTGATAGGTGCGTTTCATGACGTTTTCTCCTCAAGCATCCAAAGAAAACTCGCGGCTGGCGAACTCAAGGTCGCCAAAAGCCCGGTATCTTGTGCCCGTGTGCGGGGCCGGGAGCGCCTGGCACGACACCACCACCCCGCACCGGCAGGCCGGACAGGTCTTGCGCGCTTATACCGATGAGCCGGGGCCAAAGTCAATGCACGCCGGTGCAATGCTCTGTTGCCCCTTGACGGAGGCGCGGAAAAGGCGGACATGCACCACTTGCACGCAGGATGACGGCTCGTGGGAACGGCATGCTGCCGCGTGCACATTGGCAAGGTGGCCGGATGGAACGAGCCCACGCCGGCAATTGCGCTGCGCGCAAGGACTGCACGGATCAAGCTTGAGACCTGAAGTGGGACCGAAAGAGATGAGCGAAGCGGATAACCTGCGCACGCTGGCGGAAGAGGCAAGGGCATGGCCCTTTCAGGAAGCGAAGCGCATTCTGAAGCGGCTTGAACGTCAGCAGGGGCGCGATGCGCACAAACCGGTGCTGTTCGAAACCGGCTATGGCCCCTCCGGCCTGCCGCACATCGGCACCTTCGGCGAGGTGGCGCGCACGCAGATGGTGCGCCATGCGCTCGAAGTGCTGGCCCCGGAGCTGAAGACGAAGCTCATCTGCTTCTCCGACGACATGGACGCGCTGCGCAAGGTGCCGGACAATGTGCCCAACAAGGAGCTGTTGCAAGCCAACCTCGGCAAGCCATTGACGCAAGTGCCCGATCCGTTCGGCACGCACGAGAGCTTCGGTGCCCACAACAACGCGCGGCTGCGCGCCTTTCTCGACCGCTTCGGCTTCGACTACGAGTTCGCCTCCTCCACCGACTACTACACCTCCGGGCGCTTCGATGCGGCGCTGCTGCGCATGCTGGAGGTCTATGACGAGGTCATGGCCATCATGCTGCCCACGCTGGGCGAGGAGCGGCGCAAGACCTATTCCCCCTTCCTGCCCATTCACCCGGAAACGGGCATCGTCATGCAGGTGCCGGTGCAGGAGCGCAAGCTCGATGCCGGTACCATCGTGTGGGAAGACCCGGAGACCGGAAAGCTGTTCGAGACGCCGGTTACCGGGGGCAGGTGCAAGCTGCAATGGAAGCCGGACTGGGCCATGCGCTGGTTCGCGCTGGGCGTGGATTACGAGATGGCCGGCAAGGATCTCATCGATTCGGTGAAGGTGGGCGAGCGCATCGTCCGGGCGCTGGGCGGGCAGCCGCCGGAGACCTTCATCTACGAGCTGTTCCTGGACGAGAAGGGGCAGAAGATCTCCAAGTCGAAGGGCAACGGCCTGACGATCGAGGAATGGCTGCGCTACGGCACGCAGGAATCCTTGCAACTGTTCATGTTCAACAAGCCGAAGTCGGCAAAGCGGCTGTATTTCGACGTCATCCCGCAGCACGTGGACGACTATTACACACACCTGCGCAAGTATTCTGAGCAGGAGCCGAAGGAGAAGCTGAACAATCCCGTCTGGCACATCCACAAGGGCGAACCGCCGGCGGTGGACATGCCCATCAGCTATGCGCTGCTGCTGAACCTCGTTTCCGCCGCGCACGCGGAAGACAAGCAGGTGCTGTGGGGCTTCGTCTCGCGCTACGCGCCCGGCGCGACGCCGGAGAACCACCCGGAGCTGGACCGGCTGATGGACTATGCCATCAACTACTACGAGGACTTCGTGAAACCGGCGAAGCGCTTCCGTGCTCCGGACGAGCGCGATGCCGCGGCGCTGACGGAGCTGCAGCAGCGGCTGGGCGAATTGCCGGAAGATGCCGATGCGCAGACCATCCAGAATCTTGTCTATGAAGTCGGCAAGGCGCATGGCTACGAGCCGCTGCGCAACTGGTTCCGCACCCTCTACGAAACGCTGCTGGGCCAGCCGCAAGGGCCGCGTTTCGGCTCTTTCGTGGCGCTGTATGGCATCGGGGAAACCCGGCGGCTTATAGGGCAGGCGCTGGCTGGAGAGCTGGCCAAGGGGCAGGAGTGAGCTTCACCGGGGCGGCGGGCTGCATTCCCGCGTTCATCGGCCTGCCACGCAAGGCAGGGGTGCTGGATTGCTTCGCTGTCGTGGCGCTTAACCGTCGTTTTACCCTGTTCTGTCAAGATCCCGGCAACACCGGCGGCAGCTCATGGTGAGCCTGCCCCTGGCCGGAACGGGCAAACACAGGCAGGACGGGAAAGATGATCAGGACAACGGCAGGCAATTCCTTCTGGCGCATGCTGATGCACTACATGGCCGGCATCGCCGTGGCGCTGGGACTGATGCAGGTGGCGCAGGCACAGGCGGTGGAGGTGAAGGTAACCACGGACCGTGCATCGCTGGTTTCCGTCGCCGGCAAGCCGGCGGCCATCGTCATCGGCAATCCGCTGTTCACCGAGGTGGCCGTGGTGGCCGGCAACAAGCTGCTGGTGCAGGGGCGCAACCCGGGCCGCACCAACGTCATCGTGCTGGATGTGGACGGCAACCGGCTGGCGGAGTTCGATGTGGTGGTCAGCAGCCGCGGCAAGGACGAGATTGCCCTTTACAATGGTGGCGCGCGCCTTACCTACAGCTGCTCGCCAGACTGCTCGCGCGTGCTCAATGTCGATGATGCCGCCAAGGCGGTGGACGAGGTGAACCGCAACATCTCCACCCGCAACGGCCTCATCATGTCTTCCACCAACCAGTGATCCGATTCGGCAGTCGCACCACGGTGCTGGTTGGAAAGACACCACGGATGCAATACCAAAGGCCCGGCGCATCCGCGCCGGGCTTTTTCATTGCGCCAAGGGGGATGCCTTGGGGCTTCATCATCCTCCACGACAGCACGGCGCACCTGCTTGCGCGGAAGCGACCACCCCGTGGGCTCACACCGCCTTGGCGTGGCGCTGCGGCTTGGGCTGGTAATAGGCGTCGAAGGCCAGGCACACGGTGCGCACGAACAGCCGCATGTCTTCCGGCACGATGACGCTGCCGTCTTCCTCCACGCGGCACAGGCCATCCGCCACCAGCGGCTGCAGCTTCTCATAAGAAGCATCCAGCACCGCCGCATCGAAGCCGTGGGCGGTGGCAATGGCGCGCGGGTTGGCCCGCAGGAAGCACATCAGCTTCTCGATGATCTCGCCGCGCATGCGGTCTTCATCGCTCAGCTTCAGCCCGCGGTCGATGGCAAGCCTGCCTTCCTCGATGCGCGTGGCCCACTTCGCCATGTCGCGCGCCGACTGGGCAAAGCCCGTGGGCAGCGAGGAGATGGCGGAGCAGCCGAAGCCGATGAGCGCATCCGCCGGATCCACCGTGTAGCCCTGAAAATTGCGGCGCAGGGTGCCGTCGTGCAGGGCCTGGGCCATGCTGTCGTCGTTGCGGGCGTAGTGATCCAGCCCGATGGTGGTATAGCCGTTCGCGTTCAGCGTCTCGCCGATGGCGATGGCCTGATGATAGCGCTGCTCGATGCCGGGCAGGTCCTCGTCGCGGATCATCTTCTGGTGCTTCTTGAACCACGGCACGTGGGCATAGCCGAACACGGCGATGCGATCGGGCTGCAGCCCTGCAGCCTGCTTCGCCGTTTCGATGACGGTGTCCACCGTCTGCCCCGGCAGGCCATACATCAGGTCGAAGTTCACCGAGGTGATGCCCGCCGCGTGCAGATCTTCAACGCATTCGGCCACCATGTCATAGGGCTGGATGCGGTTCACCAGCTCCTGCACCGTGGCGTTGAAGTCCTGCACGCCGAAGCTGGCGCGGTTGAAGCCCATCTCCGCCAGCGCGAAGGCCTTCTCGCGGTTGAAGGTGCGCGGATCCATCTCGATGGCGATCTCCGCATCCTCGGCGAAGCCGAACAGCTCGCGCACCTTGGCCACGATGCTGCCGAGATCCTCGTTGCTGAGATAGGTGGGCGTGCCGCCGCCGAAGTGGAAATGCTTCACCCGCCCCTTCGGGCCGTTCAGAAGCGGCGCGGTCATCTCGATTTCCTTCAGCAGCCGCCGGGTATAGACGGCAGCGCGCTCGTAGGTGTTGGGAATGGTGGTGTGGCAGCCGCAATACCAGCACATCTTCTTGCAGAAGGGGATGTGCACATACACTGACAGCGAGGCATCTTCCGGCAGCGCGCCCAGCCAGTCCACCCACGTCTCCGGCGCGAAGTCATTGGAAAACTGCACCGCCGTGGGATAGCTGGT
>JALSGQ010000013.1 GCA_026982665.1 Hyphomicrobiales bacterium
CCACGCTCGAAGGTGATCAGGGAAGCACCCTCGGGCAGAGCGGCACCGCGGGTCTCCAGGGTCTGCACGCGGTTCTGCAGCGTCTCGAGCTGGGCCTTCAGGGCCTCCAGCTCGCCGGCCTGGGCGCCGGCCACCATCGCGACGACGGCGGCACCACCCAGCAGAGCACGACGAAGCATCTTCATTGTCGTTGTCTCCCACTCAGGTTGTTGTTTTGCCTTGCGAAGCAAAATGTTGATCAACACCCCCGATCCCCTCAGGATATCGCCGCTGGTGCGGCGGCAGTGCTTGAGCACCGGAGGCAGTCGGCAATGATTCGGACGCTCCGAACCATCACGTGGCCTACATGACGGGAAAAGGCGCGAGGGTCAACGAGCATGAGGCGAGGAGGGTGTTGTTTGGTGATGGGTGTGTCTTTCTTGCAACAGCCCGCCGCCGGTGCCGGGAGCGCCTCACCTCAGGCAGATGTGATTGGCCACGCCCCCTGGCGCAGGCCATGCTGCCTGTTGCGGGGCAACCGCTTTCAACAAGGGGACGGACCGCATGATGGATGGCTCCTTCGGCACGGGTGGCGGCATGGGTGGGTGGCTGCATTTTCCCTTCTCCGGCTGGCTGTGGCTGCTGGTGGTGTTTCTGCTGGGATTTTTCCTCGGGCGCATGACGCGGCGCTGATGCACGATTCTCTCGTCAACGTCTCTTGCATCACTCTCGCATCACTCTTGCACCAGCTGCGGCCTGAAGGTTTTTCCCCGGCCGCCCAACACAGGCTTTGCCTGACGGGGGTATTGTGTTCTACAAACCGTTCCCGGAAAACCCGTGCGCGGCTGATTCTTCCAAGGGGGAGAAGAAAGCGCGCCTCAATGAGCCAATTTCCTCAAGATCCCAAGAGAGCTGTTCATCATGCGTCTGAGCCGTTTCTTCCTGCCCGTGCTGCGCGAGGATCCGAAGGAGGCGGAGATCGTCTCTCACCGGCTGATGCTGCGCACCGGCATGATCCGCCAGGAGGCCGCCGGCATCTACTCGTGGCTGCCGCTGGGCTTTCGCGTGCTGAAGAAGATCGAGGCCATCGTGCGGCGCGAGATGGACCGCGCCGGGGCGCTGGAGATGCTCATGCCCACCTTGCAGCCGGCGGAGCTGTGGCAGCGCTCCGGGCGCTATGACGACTACGGCAAGGAGATGCTGCGCATTTCCGACCGGCACGAGCGCGACCTGCTCTACGGCCCCACCAACGAGGAGATGGTTACCGACATCGTGGCGCGCTTCGTGCAGTCCTACAAGCAGTTGCCGCTGAACCTGTATCACATCCAGTGGAAATTCCGCGACGAGATCAGGCCGCGATTCGGCGTCATGCGCGGGCGCGAGTTCCTGATGAAGGATGCCTATTCCTTCGACCTCACGCGCGAGGATGGCGAGCATGCCTACAACCGCATGTTCGTCGCCTACCTTCGCACCTATGCGGCCATGGGGCTGAAGGCCATTCCGATGCGGGCGGAGACGGGGCCGATTGGCGGCAACCTCAGCCACGAGTTCCTCATCCTCGCCGATACCGGCGAATCGCAGGTGTATTTCGATGCCGCCTTTCACGAGAAGGACTGGCGCAGCTTCTCCATCGACTACGACGACCGCGCGGCGGTGGCGAAGGTGGTGGAGGAGTTCACCACCATGTATGCGGCAACGGAGGAGATGCATGACGCCGCGCGCTTCGAGCAGGAGGTGCCGGAAGAGCGGCGGGTGTCTGGCCGCGGCATCGAGGTGGGGCACATCTTCTTCTTCGGCGACAAGTACACGAAGCCGCTGGGGGCGAAGGTGCTGGGGCCGGACGGCAGGGAGGTGTATCTGCAATCCGGCTCCTACGGCATTGGCGTCTCGCGGCTGGCCGGGGCCATCATCGAGGCCAGCCATGACGATGCCGGCATCATCTGGCCGCAGCCGGTGGCGCCGTTCGATGTCGGCGTCATCAACCTGCGGCAGGGCGATGCGGCCTGCGATGCGGCCTGCGAGAAGCTGCACACGGAGCTTGAGAACGCCGGCGTGGAGGTGCTTTACGACGACACGGCGGATCGCGCCGGGGAGAAGTTCACGCGCATGGACCTCATCGGCCTGCCGTGGCAGGTCATCATCGGCCCGCGCGGGCTGAAGGAGGGCGTGGCCGAGGTGAAGCGCCGCGCCGACGGGGCGCGCGAGAACGTGCCGCTGGAGCAGGTGGCGGAATGGCTGCGCCAGCGGCTGCAGGCCTGATGCTGTTGCCTGATGCCGTGTGATACCACCGCAGCGGGCTTGACAGCGGGGCAACCGGGGGCAATGAAACACGCATGAATGCAGGAACTTCCGCCGCCACTCACAGCGCCGGCGAGCGCGCTTCCGGCAGCCGTGCCGAAACGGCACCGGAAGGTGGCGCTTCGCCGCCCGTGGACACGCGCCCCTTCTCTGCCTGGGAGCGCATGATCTCCCTGCGCTACCTGCGGGCGCGGCGCAAGGAGAGCTTCATCTCCGTCATCTCCATCTTCTCCTTCATCGGCATCATGCTGGGGGTGGCGACGCTGATCGTGGTGATGGCGGTGATGAACGGCTTTCGCGCCGAGCTGATCAACAAGATTCTTGGCTTCTCTGGCCATGTCGCCATCTATCACGATGATCTCTCGCCCATTTTCGACTACGACAAGCTGCGTGAGCAGCTGAAGGCACGCAAGGAGGTGCGCGCGGTAGTGCCCTTCGTGGAGGGGCAGGTGATGGCCACCACGCAGAAGGCGGCCTCCGGCGTGCGCGTGCGGGGGCTGGCGGCGGAGGACCTGAAGGCGCTGCAAGGCATCGTCAACGACAAGCTGCGCGGCTCGCTGGATGGCTTCGATGATGCCGACGGGGTGGTCATCGGCTACCGGCTGGCGTGGAAACACGGGGTGAAGGTGGGCGACAACATCACCCTCATCGCGCCGGAGGGGGAGGAAACGCCCTTTGGCGTTACGCCACGCATTACCGCCTTCAGGGTGCTGGCCATCTTCGAGAGCGGCATGAGCCTCTATGACTCCAACTTCGTCTACATGCCGCTGAAGGCGGCCATGGACTACTTCAACACCGAGGGCGGCGTTACCGGCATCGAGCTGCGGGTAGAGGACCCCGACCGCGTGGAAGAAACCGAGCAGGCGCTGGTGAAAGAGCTGCCGCCGGGCTTTCGCATCATCACCTGGAAGCGGGCGAACGCCACCTTCTTCTCCGCCCTGCAGGTGGAGCGCAATGTCATGTTCATCATCCTGGCGCTGATCATCCTGGTGGCGGCGCTGAACATCATCTCCGGCCTCATCATGCTGGTGAAGGACAAGGCCGGCGACATTGCCATATTGCGCACCATGGGGGCCTCGCGCGGCTCCATCCTGCGCATCTTCTTCATGACCGGCGCGGCCATCGGCATCGCGGGCACCATTGCCGGGGTGATCCTGGGCATCATCGTGGCGCTGAACGTGGAGAACATTCGCCAGTTCCTGATGTGGATCACCGGTGCGGAGCTGTTCCCGGCGGAGCTGTATTACCTCAACCGGCTGCCGGCGCGGCTGGATTTCGGACAGGTGGCGGGCATTGCCGCCTTCTCGCTGGCGCTTTCCTTCCTCGCCACCATCTACCCGGCATGGCGTGCCGCCAGCCTCGACCCGGTGGAGGCGTTGCGGCATGAATGATGTGGCAGACAAGCTTGCGCCGGCGCTGGAGCTGAAGCGCATCACCCGCATCTATCGGCAGGGGCCCAAGGAACTGGTGGTGTTCCGCGAGCTGGACTTCACCCTGCCGGTGGGCAGCATCACCGCGCTGGTGGGGCCTTCGGGCGCGGGCAAGTCGTCGCTGCTGCACATCGCCGGGCTGCTGGAAAAGCCCACCTCCGGCGAGGTGATCATCGCCGGGCTGAACTGCACCGGCCTTGATGACGCCACGCGCACCCGCGTGCGGCGCTTCGGCATCGGCTTCGTCTATCAGTTCCATCACCTGCTGCCGGAATTCACGGCGGAGGAGAACGTCATCCTGCCGCAGCTGGTGCTGGGGCGTTCGCGCAAGGCGGCGCGTGAACGGGCACACATGCTGCTGGAAAAGCTGGGCTTGCAGGAGCGCATGAAGCATCTGCCCTCGGAGCTTTCGGGCGGCGAGCAGCAACGGGTGGCCATTGCCCGGGCGCTGGCCAACGAGCCGATGCTGCTGCTGGCCGACGAACCCACCGGCAACCTCGACCCGGACACCGCGGCGCGCGTGCACGAGATGCTGCTGGAGCTGATCCGCGCGGAGGGGCTGGCGATGCTCATCGCCACCCACAACATGGAGCTGGCGGCACAGATGCATCGCGTCGTGCACCTGCATCACGGACGGCTGGTGGAAGGAGATGCCGCCGCTGCCGCCCCCTCCCTGCGCCCGGCGCTGGCGGGGGAAGACTGAAGCCGGCACAAGAAGGGCGCACAGGCGAGGCGGCAGGTGGCGCTTGTGCCGCTGCTGCAAGCTGTTCCCCTGCTTTCCGAACGCTGACGATGCCGCAACGCAGCCCAACCCCTCCTGCCCTGCAGCCGGACACGCAAAAACCCCGCACCACGGAGATGTGGCGCGGGGGCTTGTGCGTGCAAAAGCTCGTGGCTGGCTGCCGGGCGGCTTACAGGCCCGCGGTCTTGGCCACCTCGGCGGCGAAGTCCTCTTCCTTCTTTTCCACGCCCTCGCCCAGCTGCATGCGCACGAAACCGGCAAGCTTCACCGGCGCGCCAACCTCGGCCTCGGCGTTCTTCACCACCTTCTCGATGGGCGTCTCGTTGTCCATGACGAAGATCTGCGACAGCAGCACGGACTCCTTGAAGAACTTCTTCATGCGGCCTTCCACCATCTTCTCGATGATGTTGTCCGGCTTGCCGCTTTCCTTCGCCTGCTCGACGAGAATGGCGCGCTCGCGCTCCACCACGTCCTTGTCCAGGTCCTCCTCGGTGAGCGCCAGCGGCGCGGCAGCGGCCACGTGCATGGCCAGCTTGCGGCCCAGCTCCATGAGCTTGTCCGCATCACCCTCCGACTCCAGCGCCACCAGCACGCCGATCTTGCCCATGCCGGGCGCGGCCTGGTTATGCACATAGGCAGCCACCACGCCGTTCGGCACCTCCAGGAAGGCGGTGCGGCGCACGGTCATGTTCTCGCCGATGGAGCCGACCATTTCCTTGACGTATTCCTCCACGCTCTTGCCGGCACCGGGATACTCGGCGGCCTTCAGGGCCTCGATATCGCCCTTCGCATCCAGCGCCACGGTGGCGATGTTCTTCACCATCTCCTGGAAGGTGTCGTTGCGGGCGACGAAGTCGGTCTCGGAGTTGACCTCCACAACCGCGCCGCGGGTGCCGTCCGTGGCCACGCCCACGAGGCCCTCCGCGGCCACGCGGCCGGACTTCTTGGCAGCCTTGGACAGGCCCTTGGCGCGCAGCCAGTCGATGGCCTTCTCCATGTCGCCGTCATTCTCCGTCAGCGCCTGCTTGCAGTCCATCATGCCTGCGCCGGTCTTCTCGCGCAGCTCCTTCACCATGCTGGCGGTGATGTTGGCCATTGTTCACGTCTCCTGATGCAAACGGGTTGTGCATTCCAGCGGCGGCGGGAAGAGGCCTTTGCCCCTGCCCCCGCGCGCCTGATCATCCTTTCACCATGCAAGGCAAGGTGCACTCACTTCTCTTCCGCACCGGCCTCCGCGGCAGGAGCCTCGGCCTCGGCAGCTTCGGCGGCCTCGGTTTCCCCAGCCTGCGCCTCGGCGGGGATGTCCTCGGCCGGCGGTGCCTCCATCTCGCCGATGTCGCCCACGCCGGCAGCGGACTGCGCCAGGCCTTCCACCGCAGCATCGCGCACCAGGCGGCAATACAGCTCGATGGCGCGGGCGGCGTCATCGTTGCCGGGCACGGGGAAGTCGATGCCTTCCGGATCGGAATTGGAATCGAGAATGGCGACGACCGGAATGCCCAGCTTGCGCGCCTCCTTCACCGCGATCTGCTCCTTGTTGGTGTCGATGACGAACAGCAGATCCGGCAGGCCGCCCATGTTCTTGATGCCGCCAAGCGCACGCTGCAGCTTGTCGCGCTGGCGGGTGAGCTGCAGCAGCTCCTTCTTGGTGTAGCCTTCCGACAGCTCGGCGCTGTCCAGGATCTCTTCCAGCTCGCGCAGCTTGCGGATGGAGCGGGAGATGGTGTTCCAGTTGGTCAGGGTGCCGCCCAGCCAGCGCTCGTTGATGTAATACTGCGCGCAGGCCTGCGCCGCATCGGCCACCGGCTGCGATGCCTGGCGCTTGGTGCCGACGAACAGCACGCGGCCACCGCCGGCCACCACTTCCTTCACCTTCTCCAGCGCCTGCACGAACAGCGGCACCGTCTGCGACAGGTCGATGATGTGGATGCCGTTGCGCACACCGTAGAGATAGGGGGCCATCTTCGGGTTCCAGCGCTCCTTGCGATGGCCGAAATGCGCACCCGCCTCCAGAAGCTCGCGCAGGGATACTTCAGGCATTGCCATGGTCGTTCTCTCCTTTTCCGGTTGTTCCTCCACGCCGGGGCATGACCCTTGCCGCAGGATGCTGCCAGAACGGCAAAAGGCACCGGACGGCCTCACCCTTCCACACGGAAAGGGAGCAAGACCGGAAACCGGCGTGTGCGATTTTCACCCGAACCAGTGCAGGTGATGGCGGGTTTCTATGGGATTTGGGAAATGGGCGCAAGGGACTTTCGCCCGAAAATCGCAAGGCGTGCTGTGCACGCCGCGATTTTCCGTTCCTGGCCAGCCCTCTCCCCCTCCC
>JALSGQ010000014.1 GCA_026982665.1 Hyphomicrobiales bacterium
GGGGAGCGGGGCGGGGATGCCGGAATGCCGAAGAGAACCAATCAGTCCAGCAGGCCGAGGTTGCGCAGGCGCTCGGGGTCGCGATCCCAGTGCTCGCGCACCTTGACGAACAGGAACAGGTGCACCTTGCGGTTCAGCAGCAGCTGCAGCTCCTCGCGCGCCGCCTTGCCGATGGCCTTGATGGTCTGACCACTGCGGCCGATGACGATCTTCTTCTGGCTCTCGCGCTGCACGTAGATCACCTGCTCGATGCGCACGGAGCCGTCCGGGCGCTCTTCCCAGCCCTCCGTTTCCACGTGCGAGGCATAGGGCAGCTCGTCGTGCAGGCGCAGGTAGAGCTTCTCGCGGGTGATTTCCGCCGCCAGCAGGCGCAGCGGCAGGTCGGAAAGCTGATCTTCCGGATACAGCCACGGGCCGGGCGGCATCTGCTGCGCGAGATACTGCCTGAAATCCTCCACGCCGCTGCCCTTCAGCGCCGAGATCATGAACACCTGCTCGAACGGAAATTCCTGCACGAAGGCTTGCGCCAGCTCCAGCAGCTTCGGCTTTTCGATGAGGTCTATCTTGTTGAGCAGCAGCACCACCGGCTTGCCGCGGATGTTGCGCAGCCCCTCGATGATGCGGCGATTCTCGTCATCCAGCCCGCGCCGAACATCCACCAGCAGGGCAATGACATCGGCATCTGCCGCACCGCCCCAGGCGGCTTCCACCATCGCTTCATCCAGCCTGCGGCGCGGGCGGAAGATGCCCGGCGTGTCAACGAAGATGATCTGGGCGTCATCAACGATGGCCACCGCCCGCACGCGGGTGCGGGTGGTCTGCACCTTGTGGGTTACGATGGAAACCTTCGCTCCCACCAGCGTGTTCAGCAGGGTGGACTTGCCGGCATTGGGCGCACCGATGAGGGCAACGAAGCCGCAGCGCGTGCGGCTTTCCTCCTCCATTGGCGCGGCGTTCTCCTCATGCACCTGCACTTCCGCAGACGCCGGCTCTTCCACCTGTGGCCGTTGCCCTGCCCTGCCCTCTTCCGGCTCGCCTGCCGAAGAAGTGGTGGTATCCCTGTCGTTGTCGCTCATGCGTTACCTTGCGCTTCATCATCCGTGCCACGCCGCCGTGCATCTGCCGCCTGCGCCTGCTCCAGCAGGCTGGCGGCAGCGGCCTGCTCGGCGGCGCGCTTGCCAGCCCCCTGCCCTTGCGCCTCTCCCAGCCCGTGCACCGCCACGGAAATGGTAAACAGCGGTGCGTGGTCCGGCCCGCTGCGCCGCACCTCCTCGTATCGTGGTGGTGGCAACCCGCGGGCGGCAGCCCATTCCTGCAATGCCGACTTGGCATCGCGCGGCGGCTGCCGGTGGCGCTCGAACAGCGGCTCCCACCGAGAGATGATGAAGTTGCGCGCCACTTCAAGCCCCTGGTCAAGATAAATCGCCGCTATCAGCGCTTCGCACAGGTCGGCCAGCACCTTGCGCGAGGCCTGCACCTGCCTGCGCTCCGCCGTCTTTGCCGTGATCATCAGCTCGTGCAGGCGCAGGCTTCGTGCCACCTCGGCGCAGGCCTCCCGGCATACCAGCCGGTTGAGCCGCCGCGCCAGCAGGCCCTCTCCTTCATCCGGATAACGGCGAAACAGCTCTTCGGCGATGACCAGCCCCAGCACGCGGTCGCCGACGAACTCCAGCCGCTCGTAGTCGCGCGCGCCGCGCCCCCTGGCATCATCGGAATGGGTCAGGGCCTGGATCAGCAATGCCGTGTCGGCAAAACCGATGCCGGTGCGTTCAAGCACCTGCCGGCGCAAGCCCTCGACATTTGCCACCCCTTCATCGTTGCCACCGGTTTTGCCGGCATCGCTCTTGCCGGCATCATGCCTGCCGGCATTTGCGCCCGCGTTGCTGGCGTTGCCGTCTTCTTCACGGCCTGCGTCCTCATCGAGGCCATTGGTGCCGGATGCCGTCTTCCGCCTGGTCATGCGCCCTGCCTCACGAGCCCAGCAGCGTGCCGATACGCCAGAAGCGGATGCCGCCGAACCACGTCCACGGCATCAGCAGCGAGGCCTTCTCGTTATGCGAGAAGAAGATGATCTTGGCCTCGCCCATCAGGTTCTCGTAGGGAATGTAACCGACCATGTACTGGTCGCGGCTGTCGGTGGAATTGTCGCGGTTGTCGCCCATGACGAAATAATGCCCCTCGGGCACCACGTAGACGCCGGTATTGTCCGCCGGGCCGTTCTCCAGCATCTCCTGCACCACGTAGCTGCGGCCGTTGGGCAGTGTTTCGCGATATTGCGGCACGCGCATGCCGGCATAGGGGCCATCCTGCACCACGCGGTCCTCGATGCGCTGGCGCTTCACCGGCTGGCCGTTGATGTGCACCACGCCATCGATGACCTGGATGCGGTCGCCCGGCAGGCCGATGACGCGCTTGATGTAATCCACCTTCGGATCGCGCGGCAGCTTGAAGACAATGATGTCGCCACGCTCCGGTTCATCGGCGAAAATGCGCCCCTTGAACGGCAGCGGGCCGAAGCTGAACAGCTCGTAGCCGAAGGGCGAGAAGCTGAAATTGAAGGAATAGGGACCGTAGCCGTAGCTGAGCTTGCCGACAAACAGGTAGTCCCCCACCAGCAGCGTCGGCACCATGGATGACGAGGGAATGTTGTAGGGCTGGTAGAAGAACGTGCGGATGACAAAGGCTATGAGCAGCGCCTCCAGCACCAGCCGCACGGTGCCCCACACGCTGCCCTCGTCCTTCCTCCCGCGGCGGGCCGCGCCACCTTGCCGCTCCTGCCGCGGCTCCCTCGCGGCATCCGATGCCGCTGCCGGCAGCTTGTCGTCATCCGATGTTTCGCGTTGCGTGCTCATGGCTGCCTGATAACAGGAAATGCACGGCAGGAAAATGGAAATGTGGCAAGGCCGTGCCGCAAGTGCCGCAAGTGCCGCAAGCCCTGCCCGGCCTGCCCTTCCGCATCGATGCGGCGCACCCGCCCCTTTGCTCGATGCCTCCTCCTTCAGCGCTGCTTGCCGGAAACGCCGGCCGAGTCGAAGGTGGCCATGCCGTTGTGCGTGGCCACGGCAGCCCGCACCACCGCTGTCGCCAGCGCCGCGCCGCTGCCCTCGCCCAGCCGCATGCCGAGGTTCAGCAATGGCTCAAGCCCCAGCCTTTCCAGCGCGCGTGCATGCCCCGGCTCGGCGGAGGCGTGCCCGGCAAGGCAGTGGCCGATGGCGTCCGGCCGGACGGCATGCAGTATCGCCGCGGCGGCGGCGGTCATGTAGCCATCCAGCAGCACCGGCACGCGGGCCAGCCGCGCTGCCAGAATCGCCCCGCACATGGCGGCGAATTCATATCCCCCAAGGCGGCGCAGCAGTTGCAGCGGATCATCCTCTTCCCCCACCCGCTGCACTGCCGATGCCACCACCGCCGCCTTGTGGCGCGTGCCCGCATCATCCAGCCCCGTTCCGGGACCTGCCCAGTCTGCAGCCGTTCCGCCAAACAATGCATGCAGCAATGCCGCCGCCACCGTGGTGTTGGCGATTCCCATCTCCCCGATGCACAGCAGATCAATGCCTTGTGCCACGCTCTTCATGCCCGCATTGAAGGCATCGAGCATCTGCTGCTCGCTCATGGCATCCTCGCGGGCAATGTCGCCGGTGGGGGCAAGGCCGGCCAGCGGCAATACCTCCAGCTTGAGGCCGAAGGTGCTGCAAAGCTGGTTGATGGCAGCACCCCCGGCCTCGAAATTGGCCACCATCTGCGCCGTAACCTCCGGCGGAAAGGCGGAAACGCCCTGCGCCGCCACGCCATGATTGGCGGCAAACACCACCACCTTTACCCGCTCGGCAGCAGGCGGATGCCTGCCCTGCCAGGCGGCAACGAAGGCTGCAATATCCTCCAGCCGCCCCAGCGCACCGGGCGGCTTGGTGAGCACGGCATCACGCGCCTGCGCCTGCGCACGGGCCTGTTCGTCCGGCTGTGGCAGGTCGGCGAGCAGGGCGTGCACATCATCGAGCGTTGCGACTTGCGGCATCGGCATGGAAAGCGACCCTCTGAAGCGATTCCCCTGAAGGGCATTTGGCTTTGTCCGGCAACCGCTATATCACTGCCGGTGGATGCACGCCATTGCGGAACAGATGCCGATGCCGGACTTTCCACAGCAGGACAGCAGGCATGCAACGCACGAGAAGCGCTGCGGGCACGCGGAGCGCACCTCTGCCGCAATGGGCTGGCATGGCTGGCTGGCAGACATGGCCGCAGCCCTGGCGCTGCTGACGGTGCTGCCCATGCCGTCGCGATGGCAATCGGGCGCAGGCTGGCCACGGGCGCTGCGCATGCTGCCGCTTGCCGGCGCTTTCATCGGGCTGGCGCAGGGACTGTTGCTGGTCCTGCTGCTGTGGCTGCTGCCGTCGCTGCCACTGGCCGCGGTGCTGCTGGCGCTGCTGGGAGGCATCATCCTCACCGGCGCGCTGCACGAGGACGGGCTGGCGGATTTCGCCGACGCACTGGGCGGGCGCACGCAAGAGCGGCGGCTCGAGATCATGCGCGATGCGCGCATCGGCAGCTTTGGCGTGCTGGCGCTCGTCTTCGCCCTGTCATTGCAGGCGGTGGCGCTGCTGGCGCTGACTGGCAAGGGGGCAATGGCCGCGCTGGCGGCATTGGTGCTGGCGCATGCGGCCTCGCGGCTGGCGGCGGTGTGGCTGCTGCATTCCCTGCCCCATGCGCGGGCTGACGGCATGAGCGTCTCCACCGGCCGCCCGGATGATGCAGCAATGGCACTGGCGGGGCTGACGGTGGCGGCGCTGATGATGGGCCTGTGGCCGTGGCTGGCGGCAGCCATGCCTGCCGTATTCATTCTCGCCATGCTTGCCGCCATCGGCATGCGCCGGCTGTGCACACGGCTGCTGGGCGGGCAGACAGGAGATGCCGCGGGCGCGATGGAAGTGGTGGTGCGCACCACCGTGCTGCTGGTGCTGGCGGGCCTGGGCACGTGAACCTGCCTTGCCCCGAACCTGCCAGCTCGCCCCCTTGCAATTGCAACCCTTCGTCAACCATCTGGCCGAAAAGGTTCCTCTCCTGCCCCCGTATGCCCCTTTCAGTGCATGTTGCACCCTTTCCGTTCACCGCACCTTTTCCTTTTCATGCCATGCATGGCGCAACTCTTCATCGGATGATTTCGCGACAGAAGGAGGAGCGGCGAGATGCGCAACAGCAGGCATTCGTGGGAGCCCAAGATGCCCAAGGGCTGCGCCATGCGTGATCTGGCCACCGTCCTGCTGGCTGGTGGACTGGCGCTGGCGGCGGTCATTGGCAGCCATGCCCCGTCCCACGCCGGGTGGACGGAAATCAGGGCATCGCAGAACGGGCACTTCATCGCCACCGCCCATATCAATGGCCAGCCCGTGCGCGCCATCATCGATACCGGTGCCACGGTGGTCGCCATTCCCCATGAGCAGGCACAACGGATGGGACTGAACCCCGCCTTCCTGCGCCATGACCAGCCGCTGTGGACAGCCAACGGCAAGGTGATGGCGGCACGCACCATCTTGCGGCAGGTGGAGATCGACGGCGTCATCGTGCGCGACGTGGAGGCGGTGGTGGTGCCGGAAGGAGCATTGCAGCACGTGCTCATCGGCATGAGCTATCTTGGCAAGCTGCGCCGTTATGCTGTAAATGCAGGAGTGATGCAGCTGGTGAAATGACGGCATCATGGCCACGTTCCGTGCATGCCGCCTGAATATTTGCGCACATTGCCCGGCAATTGCATTTCCCGGCAATTGAATTTCGACGAGGAACCGGATTGATGCAGGATGATGCAACGAAGCCCCATGCACGTGATGCAGAATGGCTGAAGCCACGGGCGGACATTGCCCCCAACACGGCGGAATACGAAACGTTGCCGCTGGTGAAGCCGACGGGCTTTCGCGAATATGACGCGCGCTGGCTTCACTTCGGCGAGGACGAGAAGACGAAGCAGCCCGTCAGCGAGATCAACCTGCCCGGCGTGCGGCTGCTGGGCATGGGGCTGGGCACCCTGCTGCACGAGGCCGGGGTGCGCCCGGCGGTGGTGGTGGGGCATGACTACCGCAGCTACTCCCAATCCATCAAGCAGGCGCTGATTGCCGGGCTGCTGGCCTCCGGCGTGGAAGTGCACGACATCGGGCTGGCGCTCTCTCCCACCGCCTATTTCGCGCAAGAACACCTGAACGTGCCGGGCGTGGCGATGGTTACCGCCTCGCACAACGAAAACGGCTGGACCGGCGTGAAGATGGGCATGAACCCGCCGCTCACCTTCGGCCCGGACGAGATGGGGCGGCTGAAGGAGATCGTGCTTTCCGGCGCGGTGCAGCAACGCGCGGGCGGCAGCCTGCACCTGCATCCGGAAATCCGGCAGGCCTACATCGATGACCTGATCCGGCGTGGCGGCAGGCTCAAGCGCAAGCTGAAGGTGGTGTGCGCCTGCGGCAACGGCACGGCGGGGCTGTTTGCACCGGTGGTGCTGCGGGCGATGGGGGTGGAGGTCATCGAGCTGCATTGCCGGCTCGACCATGCCTTTCCGCACTACAACCCCAACCCGGAAGCCATGGAGATGCTGGAAGACATGGCAGCGGCCGTGAAGGCGCACGGGGCCGACCTGGCGCTGGGCTTCGACGGCGATGGCGACCGCTGCGGCGTGGTGGACAACGAGGGCCACGAGATCTTCGCCGACAAGATCGGCGTGCTGATTGCCCGCGACCTGGCGCGCAAGTATCCGGGCGCGAAGTTCGTGGCGGACGTGAAGTCCACTGCCCTGTTCGCCACCGACCCGGTGCTGAAGGAGCTGGGAGCCGAGACGGACTACTACAAGACCGGGCATTCCTACATCAAGCGCCGCACCACGGAGATCGGCGCGCTGGCAGGTTTCGAGAAGTCCGGGCATTTCTTCTTCCGCCCGCCGCTGGGGCTGGGATATGATGACGGCATCATCTCGGCCATTGCCGTGCTGCACATGCTGGACGCCAATCCGGACAAGAGCATGGCCGAGCTGCTGCGCGAGCTGCCCCGCACCTGGGCCACCCCGACCATGGCCCCGCACTGCCCGGATGAAGTGAAATACGACGTGGTGGCGCGCATCAGCGACCATTACCACCGGCTGCAGGAGCAGGGCGCGGAAGTGGCCGGGCAGCGCATCACCCACATCAACACGGTAAACGGCATCCGCTTCACGCTGGAAGACGGAAGCTGGGGACTGGTGCGCGCCTCGTCCAACAAGCCGGAGCTGGTGGTGGTGTGCGAAAGCCCCACCTCCGAGGCAATGATGCGCGCCATCTGGGAGAACATCCGCGATCATCTGGCCACCTGCCCGGAGGTGGGGGAGTACAACCAGACGATCTGAGCAGATGCCCTGCCCTCTGCCGCCTTGCCATATTCGCCACCCGGCACCTCGTGCCGGCTGCAGGCATTCACGCAATGCCTCCGCGTGCGATGAAAAGGCCCGTCTGCCGGCTCATGCACGGTTTTGTGTTCCGTTGCGAATCAGCTATCAGGGGTTGGTGGGGAGAGGATTTCCCCCTCCCATGATGGTTGAGGGGCTCGGGACATGTCGCATTGCAAGGATGTTGCCCATGCCGGCCCGCATGCGGGCGGGCATGTGATGGTGGAGTGCTTGCCGTCTGCCATGCGGCGCATGCGCGGGGTGCTGGGCGCGCTGGCGCTGAGCATGGTGCTGGCAGGTTGCCTGGAACAGGAAAGCGGCGCGCAAGGTGGGGGAGAACGCGCGCAGGCACGTTCGGCCAGCAACATCACCACGCAATCCATCTCCCGCGCCGTGGCAGCGGATGCGGCAGCATCGCAGGCAGGCTCCCCTGCCGCCAATGCCGCCGAAGCCCAGCGCATGGATGCCTTCCTCAACGAGCTGAAACGCGAGGCCCGGTTGCGCAAGCAGGAAGCCCTGCAGATGCGCGCGCAAATCGCCACCTATCGCGAGGCGCTGCGCGAGGCACGCGAGCAGGCGGCGAAATACCGGCTGGAAATCGCCCGCATCCAGGAAGAAATCCGCAAGGAGCGGGAGGAAATGGAGAAATACAAGGCGGAGATCAACATCCTGCGGGACGAGATGGCGGCACAGGCCGCCACCATCCGCAAGGATCGCGACCAGCTCCGCCGGCTGGCGGCAGAGGCCGACAAGGCAAGACGCGAAATGGCGCTGATCCGCCAGGGCGTGTTGCAGATGCGTGATGACCTGCTGCCGAAGCGTGTCCTGTCAGGGGCCGGAGCATCCTTGCAGGAGAATGGTGGCGACAAGGCCGGGGATGGCGCATTGCCCAGGGCTCGCCCCGCTGCCCTGGATGGCACCGACGGCAAGGCCGAGAATGGCAAGACGACGGTGAAGGTGCGCCTGCCGGGCGATGCTGCCGCAACGAGAGGGGAAAAGGCGGACGAACCCGCCAGCAGGGCGCAGTAGCGCGGCGTGAGGCGCTGCTTGACGTGCTGCACATTGCCCATTGGCAAGGCATGGCCCATTGGCAAGGCATGCCTGCCACGCCGTGCACTTGCAGGGAAGGCCGCTCCCTGCTTCAGTGCCTTGCCGCTCAACGCATCGCCGCTCAACGCATTGCCGCTTTCCACATCGTCGTTCACCGCACTGCCGCTCGCTGCATTGCTGCATCCCGCATTGCCGCTGGGCCTGTTGTCGGCTATCTCCTGTCAACATGAACGGGAACGGCATTGCACAGTCCTTCTCCGATGCCCTCCTGCTGCTGGCGCGGCTGGATGCGGATGTGCTCGAGATCGTGCTGCTGTCGCTGAAGGTGTCGCTCACCTCGGTGGGCATTGCCGCCATCATCGGCCTGCCGGCGGCGGCGGCGCTGGCGCTGTGGCACTTTCGCGGGCGCACCGTCATGCTGGTGGTCATCAGCGCGCTGATGGGCCTGCCGCCGGTGCTGCTGGGGCTTGTGGTATACCTGCTGCTGTCGCGCTCCGGCCCCTTGGGCGTGCTGGGCCTGCTTTACACCCCGACGGCCATGATCATCGCCCAGACACTGCTGGTGCTCCCCATCATCATTGCGCTGGCGCAGCGCATCATCGCCTCGATGTGGGAGGAATACGCAGAGCTGATGCGCTCGCTGCAGGTGCGTGGCTGGCAGCTTGTCGGCACCATGCTGTTCGAGGCGCGGTTTGCGCTGATGACGGTGATACTGGCGGCCTTTGGCCGGGCCATCGCCGAGGTGGGGGCGGTGATGATCGTGGGCGGCAACATCAACCACGCCACGCGGGTGATGACCACCGCCATAGCCCTTGAAACCTCCCGCGGAAATCTGGCATTGGCAGTGGCACTGGGGTGTGTGCTGCTGATGCTGGCACTGGCGGTGAATGCCGCCGTGTTCCTGCTGGGGCGGCTTTCCGGCGAGCGGCAGGGAGCAGTGGCGTAAGCCCCGGTGCCTGCCGATGAACCACCCTTCCTCCGCATTGATGGACGCACAGATGGATATCCGGAGAAAACCAATGGCGAGCTGCGCACGGCATCCATTCTCTGCCCCTTTCATGGCCTTCCTGCTGCTGCTGGTGTTTCTGATGACGCCCGCACAGGCTGGCGAAACCATCATCCTGCAGTCCACTACCTCGACGCAGAACTCCGGCCTGCTGGACTGGCTGCTGCCGAAGTTCACCGAGAAGACCGGCATCCGCGTGAAGGTGGTGGCGGTGGGTACCGGGCAGGCGCTGAAAAACGCCGCGCGCGGAGATGGCGATGTGGTGCTGGTGCATGCGCGCAAGGCGGAGGAAGCCTTCATGCAGGCCGGGCACGGGACGCTGCGCCGGGACGTGATGCACAACGACTTCGTCATCGTCTGCCCCAAGGACGACCCGGCCGGCATTGCCGGCAGCAGGAACGCGGCAGCGGCGCTGGCCAGAATCGCCCGGACGAAGACACGCTTCGTTTCCCGCGGCGATGATTCCGGCACCCACAAGAAGGAGCTGGCGCTGTGGAAGAAAGCCGGCATCGACCCACGGCCGGAATCGGGCACGTGGTACCTGGAAGCCGGGCGCGGCATGGGTGCAACGCTGAACATGGCCGCGGCCATGGGGGCCTGTACGCTCACCGACCGCGGCACGTGGATCTCGCACAAAAACCGCGGAGACCTGCGCATCGTGGTGGAGGGAGACCCGGCCCTGTTCAACCCCTATGGCGTGATGCTGGTGAACCCGAAGCGCCACCCACACGTGAAGGAGCAGGCAGCACGCGCCTTCATCGACTGGCTCACCGGCCCGGAGGGGCAGAAGCTGATTGCCGCCTACCGGATGAACGGGCAGCAGCTGTTCTTCCCGGCTCATCCCGGCGGCACGCAATGATGCTCATTGGCAGCCCACGGCCCTTGCTGTTCATTGCCATCGATTCCCGCTGATGCCTGCCCGGCAGGACAGCCGCCCCGCCCCGGCACCCCGGCCGGTGTCCAACGTCCGAATGGATGGCCTTGCGTGGGTGATGCCTGCCCGCCTTGTGGCGCTGCATTGCCCCCTCCCCACAAGACCACGGGACTTTGCGCCTGCCGGGGCATGAACCTTGGTTCATTTGCCGCATTGTGCCCCCGTGGTTGATGGAATGCAGGCCTGTTTCCTCCCATTGTCCGTGGTGCATGGGTGCATGCACGGGCAACAGGCAACTGCGGGAAACAGGCCATGGACCACGATCAGAAAAATGCCGCCAAGGCCACGGATGCCGCCACACAGGCAGCGGCAGCATTGTCGGCTCAGCGGCAGCAGAGAGAACAGCAGGCCAATGCAGCCGGCAGGGCTGAAGTGCTGGTGCGCGACGTGCCGGTGCGCATCTTCCACTGGACGCTGGTGGTGGCTGTCAGTGCCGGCCTGCTGACCGGCTTCTTCGGCGAGGAGAACCTGCTGGACATTCACGTGCTGGCCGGGCAGGCGGTGGCGGTGCTGGTGCTGTTTCGCATCGCCTGGTGGTTCGTCGGCGGGCGCTACAGCCGGCTGTCCGCCTATCCGCTGTCGCCGCGCAAGGCGCTGGATCACCTGGGCAACGTCATCCGTGGCCGCTCGCCGCTGACCGCGGGGCACAATCCGCTGGGGGCGTTCATGATCATCACCCTCATCGGCCTGCTGCTGCTCATCAGCATCACCGGCGTCATCACCCTGGGCGGGGAAGAGAACCAGGGGCCACTGAAGGCCTTCGTGCCCTACTGGCTGGGTGATGCCGCGGGCGAGGTGCACGAGGTGCTGGCCATCATCCTGCTGTTTGCCATCGCCGGGCACCTGGGCGGGGTGTTCATGGAAACGGTCGTCTTTCGCCATCCGCTGCTGCGGGCAATGACGCGCGGCACCATGCCGGTGCCGGAAGAGCAGGCGGAGCGGGGGCGCTTCATCCTGCGCGGGCTGTTCGTCTTCGGCGTGGTGCTGGTGTTCTTCACGGGCTTCTGGAACGTGCTGGAGGCCACGCCGGATACCCGCTGGCGGCCAATTTCCAACGCCGAGATCTACAAGGCCAACTGTGCCGACTGCCACCATGCGCATCATCCCTCCCTGCGCACGGCAGACATGTGGGAGCGCATCATGCAGGGGCTGGATGACCATTACGGCGAAGATGCCAGCATCGACGAGAAGACGGCAAGGCGCATCCTCGCCTTCCTGCAGCGCAACGATGCCCTGCACTTCGACACCGAGGCCGCGGTGCGGCTGGGCCGGGCAAAGACACCGGATCTGCGCATCTCCTCGGCCACGTGGTGGCGGCTGCGCCATGAACAGCTGCCCGAAGCCATCTACCGCACCCCGAAGGTGGGGTCGAAGGCCAACTGCGATGCCTGCCATCTGGATGCCGAGACGGGCCGCTTCGACGACGTGAACATCCGCGTGCCGGAGGAAGCACGGCAGGCTGTCTCCGGCAACAGCTGAGCAGCAGGCAGCAAGACTGAAAACGACAACGAAACAACACCAGGAGAAAAACCATGAAGAAAGCAACCCTTGCAATTGCGCTGGCCGGTTCCGCGATGCTGCTGGGGGGCGTGGCTTCCGGCACGAGCACGGCAGCGTTGGCGGGCAGCCCGCAGGAAATGCTGAAACGCTACGCGGAAGAGGCGAAGGCTGCCGGCATCATGCCGGAAGGCGGCTTCTCGGCCGAGCGCGGCAAGGCCCTTTACCTGGCCGATCACAAGGGCGGCAAGCCGGCCACGCCCTCGTGCACCACCTGCCACATGAAGGACCCCACCCAGCCGGGCCGCACGCGCACCGGCAAGCTCATCAAGCCGATGGCGCTGTCAAAGACACCAGACCGCTACTCCGACCCGGAGAAGGTGGAGAAATGGTTCTTCCGCAACTGCCGCAGCGTGCTGGGGCGCGAATGCACGCCGCTGGAAAAGGGCGATTTCATCACCTTCATGATCAGCCAGTGAGCATGATCGGCCCGTGAATGCCTGAAACATCGCAACAGGTGCCGGGGGGCACCCCGGGGCAAATGCCAGCCTCCGACAGCAACCAGAGGAGAAGGAACCATGCACAGAAAACGTCTTCCCATCCTGCCTGGCGCAGCGGGAATGCTGATGGCCGGCGCGCTGTTCGGTGCCGCCGTCATGATGCCGGCATGGGCAGATGAGCGCTACCCACCGGTTACCGACGAGCTGACGAAGAAGGAATGCGGCTCCTGCCACATGGCGTTTCAGCCTGCCTTCCTGCCGGCGCGTTCATGGGCGAAGATCATGGACACGCTGGATGATCACTTCGGCGAGGATGCCTCGCTGCCGAAGGAAAAGGTGGAGCACATCAAAGCCTACCTGATGAAAAACGCCGCCGACACCCGCTGGCGCAGCAAGATGATGCGCGGTGTGCGCAAGGACTGGACGCCATTGCGCATCACCGAGCTGCCCTACTGGGTCCACGAGCACGAGGAAGAAGTGCGCCCCAGTGCATGGAAGGATCCGCGGGTGAAGTCCAAGGCCAACTGCAAGGCCTGCCACAGGCTGGCAGACCGCGGCATCTACGATGACGACGACTATTACGAATACCGCGGCTACGGGCTGAAGAGAGGCGGTTATCGTGATGACGACGACTACAAGTATCGCAGGGGTTACCGCGATGATGACTGAGCCTTCTTCG
The DNA here is from genome assembly GCA_026982665.1 of Hyphomicrobiales bacterium. Lineage (GTDB taxonomy): Bacteria > Pseudomonadota > Alphaproteobacteria > Rhizobiales > Aestuariivirgaceae > Thermopetrobacter. Next base: position 13,063 of record JALSGQ010000014.1, read on the forward strand.
GCAGCATGTGCATGAGCGGCAACCAGCGGGTGGAGCGCCTGCATGCGTTCCACCCGTTCTGGCTTGCCGCCGCGTTCCTGTCATGCATCTGCAAGGTTGCATCCTGCATGATGGAACACTAGATCATGACTCACGGGAGGCTGATACCATGACGGTGGCAAGCAGGAGCAGCGTGGCCGCGAACGATCTTTCCATGCATGCCGCGGCCGAAACTGTGGCAAGGGAGACTGCGGCAAGGAAGGCTCTGCAACGGGCCGGGCTGCTGCGCCCGGCGCGGCGGCATGTTCTGCTGGCGCTGTTCGTGGTGCTGCTCATCTGCCAGGCATTCATGACGCTGGACGTGATCGCCGACGTCTTCTACCTCGATCTCTACATCCCGTGGTTCAATCATACGGTGGTGGAGACCGTCGCCGTGGTAGCGATGGGCATCGGCCTCATCATCATGGGGCGCATCGTGTGGGAGCAGTTCCGCGAAAACCAGCATTACCGCACGGTGGTGGATACCGCCTCGGGCAGGCTGCAGGACACCGTGCAGCGCAAGTTCGACGAATGGCAGCTGACACCGTCGGAACGCGAGATCGCCCTGCTGCTGATCAAGGGCCTTTCCATCAACGAGATCGCCACCATCCGCAATGCCCGCCCCGGCACGGTGAAGAGCCAGAGCAACGCCGTGTATCGCAAGGCCGGGGTGAAGAACCGCAGCGAGCTGGCAGCATGGTTCATGGAAGACCTGCTGGCCGGGCAGCGGCTGGTTGATACCGCCATGCAAGAACGGCCGGATTCGAGAATCGATTCAGCCGCTTGACGCAATTTCCGACAACAGTGATTCAACCTCCGCCGGGCTGTGGCAGGTGTGCGCGGCCTCATAGTCGGCAAGCGGTTCCTTCACGTAGCCCCAAGCGGCCAGCACCGGCAGCGCGCCAGCGGCATATGCGGCCTGGATGTCGGCGCGGGAATCCCCCAGCATCATGCTGTGCCGCGGTTGCGCCCCGGCCAGCTCGGCAGCGCGCTGCACCGGTGCGGGATGGGGCTTGCGGTGCGGCAGGCTGTCGCCGCCAATGATGCCCTTGAAATAGCCCCCCAGCCCCAGCGCATCCAGCAGCTTGCGGGCCAGTGCCTCGCGCTTGTTGGTGCATACGGCCAGCTTCAGCCCCTGCCCCGCCAGCCGCTCCAGCAGTTCCGGCACGCCCTTGAAGGGCCGAGAGCGCTCCGTCATGCGCGCCTCGTAGCGGCGGATGAACTCCTCTATCAGTGGTGGCCAGTCGGCTTCCGACGGCAGCGGCACGCGGCCTGCCCTCAGGCCCAGCGTGAGCATCGCCCGCGCGCCCTGCCCCGCCGCCAGCCTTCCGGCACTGCGCGGCAATGGCGGCGCATGCAGCTGGCGCAGCATCTCGTCCGCCACCGCCATCAGGTCCGGTGCGGTATCCACCAGCGTGCCGTCAAGGTCGAAGATGATGCACTGCACGGAATATCGACTCCTTGCTGTTTGCACGATAGTGCGTCGCACCAGCCCGCTCCCCCTCCCGGCCACCCGATATGGTGCGTCAAGCGGCCGGCAGGGGGAGAGGGCCTGTGCTTTCTGCACGGTAGTGCGCCGCCCACC
>JALSGQ010000015.1 GCA_026982665.1 Hyphomicrobiales bacterium
CTTTCTGCACGGTAGTGCGCCGCCCACCACCCCGCTCCCCCGCCCGACCGCCCAGAGATTATGTGGCTAGGCGATCGGGCGGGGGAGCGGGGCTTGTCTTTCTGCACCGCCTGCCGTGCTGCTCACCGCGAGTTCATCCACAGATTGATGGTGTTTGCAATTGACTTCTTGACTCATTCCAAAAACCTAGTAAAAAGGTCAGGAATAAGCCGTTCCGCATCCCGTGCCGCCGGCGCATCATGCGGAATGCCAACCGGAAGCGGATGCAAGCCATGAACGAGATGCTGATGAGTGGCAAGAACATCACCCCCTGCGGCATCCAGCGGCAGGATGTGCGGGTACCGTCAAAGGAGGTGCTGCGATCCTCCGGGCAGGTGCAGTCGCTGTCGCGCGCGCTGAAGCTGCTCAACGCCCTGTCCTACAACCCGCAAGGGATGTCGCTGTCGGAGCTGGCGCGCGAGGTAGGCCTGCCCAACTCCACCGCACACCGCCTGCTCACCACCCTGCAGAACGAGCGCTTCGTGCGCTTCGACAACGAGCGCTCGGTGTGGATGATCGGCGTGCAGGCGTTTCAGGTGGGCTCCGCCTTCATCCGCTCGCGCGACCTGGTGCAGATTGCCCGTCCCATCATGCGCCGCCTCATGCTGGCTGCGGGCGAGACGGTGAACCTGGGCATTCTCGACCGCTGCGAGGTCATCTACCTCGCACAGGTGGAAACCAAGAAGATGATGCGCACCATCACCGGCCCCGGCGGGCGCGCCTACGTGCATGCGTCGGGCATCGGCAAGGCGCTGCTGGCGTTTGCGCCGGAAAACGTGCGCGAGCAGATCTTCCAGTGCTGGGATCCGCGGCAGCTCACCATGCGCACCATCACCTCCGAGCCGGCCCTGCGCGACGAGCTGGAAACCATCCGCCAGCAGGGATATGCGGTGGATGACGAGGAAACGGCCGTGGGCCTGCGCTGCGTGGCTTCCGTCATCTTCGACGAGAATGCCGAGGCCATTGCCGGCGTCTCCGTCTCCGGCCCGACGGCGCGCATCACCGACGCGCGGCTGAAGCAGCTGGGTGCGCTGGTGATGGAGGCGGCCTTCGACATCACGCAGGAGATTGGCGGGCGTTGGCAGATCAGGCATGATCCGGCGCAGGCGCTGGAGCAGGCCGGCGTGGCAGAGCCGGAATGATAAACCGGTGAAGCGGGGTTCGCGGCGGTCTTCCCTTTTCCGCCTGATGCGCAAGAGAGCGGGCAAAATCCGCCTTTTCCATGCGCAAGCCCCCTACTCGCCGCGTGCGTCCTGTGATAGATGACGGCCAGCGGACCTCTTGCCTGCACAAGGCTTCTCGACGCAAGGCCCTGCATGGCGGTGCCATGCAGGCACCCACGGAGGGGATACGGCACAGAGGCAGCCGGAGGGACGGAAAAGCAATCTCTTCTCTGATTCAATTCGGGGTCTGATCATGACGGAACTGAGCAAGGAAGCCATCCTGGAAACGCTGAAGAGCGTGAAGGCACCGGGCGGGGACGTGGACATCGTGTCCGCCGGCATGGTGTCGGAAATCGTCATTGCCGGCAACAACGTGATGTTCGCCCTGCAGGTGGACCCGGACCAGGCGTCCAGCTTCGAGCCGGTGCGCAAGGCGGCGGAAGAGGCCGTGAAGGGCATGGAAGGCGTGGAAAAGGTAATGGTGGCGCTGACCGCCGAGAAGAAGGAAGGTGCCCCTGCCGCCGGGCAGGGCCGCGGGCGCAAGCCGCAGCCGCCCACCAGCGCCCAGGCGCCGGGCATTCCGGGGGTGAGCCACATCATCGCCGTGGCCTCCGGCAAGGGCGGCGTGGGCAAGTCCACCACCTCCATCAACCTGGCGCTGGCGCTGTCCTCCCTCGGCCTGCGGGTGGGCATCCTGGATGCCGACATCTACGGCCCGTCGCTGCCCAAGCTGCTGGGCCTGAAGCAGGAGCCGCAGCCCGACCCGGAAAACCCCGACAAGCTGATGGCGCTGGAGGCCTACGGGTTGAAGGCCATGTCCATCGGCTTCGTGGTGGACGAGGCCACCCCCGTCATCTGGCGCGGGCCGATGGTGATGTCCGCCCTGCAGCAGATGATGCACGAGATCACCTGGGGCGACCTGGACGTGATGGTGGTGGACATGCCGCCGGGCACGGGTGATGCGCAGCTGACCATGGCGCAGCAGGTGCCGCTGTCCGGCGCGGTGATCGTCTCCACGCCGCAGGACCTGGCGCTGATCGACGCGCGCAAGGGGCTCAACATGTTCAAGCGGGTGAACGTGCCCATTCTCGGCATCGTGGAGAACATGAGCTACTTCATCTGCCCCAACTGCGACAGCCGGCATGAGATCTTCGGCCACGGCGGCGCGCGGCAGGAGGCGGAGAAGATGGGCGTGCCGTTCCTGGGCGAGATCCCGCTGGATCCGGTGCTGCGAGAGCGTTCCGACTCCGGCAAGCCCATCGTCGCCACGGAGCCGGACAGCGTGCATGCCGCCGCCTACAGGCAGATGGCGGAAAACGTGTGGAAGGCGCTGCAGACCAGCGGTGCCGGCAAGCGCACCATGCCGCGCATCGTGGTGGAATGAACCGCCCTGCCCGCGGCAGCCTGTGCGTTGCCGTGGTGGCTGGCATGGCCGTGGTGGCTGGTAGCGTGATGCATGCCTTCTTTTGCGTCCACAGATGGCCATGCAGCTGAACAATGCATCTGCCCCTGCCCGCCCGTGGCAGGGGCTTTCTGCTGCCCGGTGCCAGAGCCGCTTGGCGGACGGTAATTTGCATCCGCCACGCGAAGGACTTATCCTTGCCCCGGATACTGCACCGGAGGCAACCACAGGGAGACTGAAATCATGGACCTGATGAAACTGGGCGCATCGCTGCTGTCGAACGTGCTGGGCGACAACCAGGACGACAACGGAGTGATGGGAGCGCTGGGCAAGCTGCTGGGCGGCGATGGTGAAGGGGCCGAAGGCGGGCTGAACCTGCAGGCGCTGGTGGACAGGATGATGGGCAGCGAAACCAGCGACAGCCTTACCGAGATTGCGCAGTCGTGGCTGGGCGATGGCGAGAACGCACCGATATCCACCGACCAGGTGAAGGAGCTGATCGGCGAGGACAAGATCAGCGAGGTAGCGCAGGAGCTGGGGCAGGACGAGAACTCTCTGGCCGAAACGCTGACGCAGGTGCTGCCGCAGCTGGTGGACAAGAGCAGCTCCGGCGGTTCGCTGCTGGATTCGCTGGGCGGCGCTGGCGGCATCGCCGACATGCTGGGCAATTTCCTGCGCAAGTAAGGCGCGCCCTGCGCGGTGCTGCGCCATCTCTTCCGTCATTTCCGCGAAGACGGATAGCACCTGGCGCATCAAGCCACGCATGAGCTTGTGTGGATGTCTGCCTGACCCCCGGGGCCTTGCCCGGGGGCCGTTTCTTCGTCATTTCCATGCAAGCGGGAATTCACCGCACGTGCCCACTGGCGGGCGCTCGGACATCTCGAGAGGTGTGCCTCCTGCCTTCAAGGAAATGACGGAAAGAAGCCGCTTGCATCCAGGGCCGGCACCTTGTGCCGAGCGGCATTGCAGGCTGAGGGCTTGCACCCTTGCACCATTCAGGCGGTGAGCAGGATGAGCTGATGCTCCAGCTCGTTCTCGCAGCCCTTTCCGCGCACCAGGTCCGCCCGTGCGCCGGTGATGACGCGGCGCGCCGGGAAGATGACGCGGGCAGTGGTGCCCTGCCCTTCCTGCGACTGCAACTCCACCCGTGCATCGTGCAGGCGGGCCAGCCCGTTGACGATGGAAAGGCCCAGGCCCGCACCTTCCACCGCCCTGCGCTCGGCCGATGCACCGCGGGAGAAGCTCTGCATCACCTTGTCAAGCTCCGCCGCCGGAATGCCCTCGCCGGTATCTGACACCTCCAGCGCCAGGTTGCCGCCCTGCAGCCGCCGCACGTTGAGGCTCACGCGCCCGCCGGCAGGGGTGAACTTGATGGCATTGCCCAGCAGGTTGATCCATATCTGGCGGATGTAGCGGGCATTGCCCAGAAGCTCCAGCCGCCGCTCATTGCCGATGTAGGCCACCTGCACGCCGCGCTGCTCTGCCTTCATGGACAGCATGTCGATGGCGCTCAGGGCTTCCGCCACCACGTCCACCACCTCTTCCTGCAGCTCCACGCGCCCGGCCTCGATGCGCGAAAGGTCAAGAATGTCCTCGATGAGATTGAGCAGGTAGCTGCCGGAGCGGTGAATGTCGCTGGCGTATTCCTTGTAGCGCGGCTGCGCCACCGGCCCCAGGAACTCGTTGGAGATGATCTCGGAAAAGCCCATGATGGCATTCAGCGGCGTGCGCAGCTCGTGGCTCATGGTGGCAAGAAAGCGCGACTTGGCGCGATTGGCCTCCTCCGCCTGCTGGCGGGCACGCTCGGCGGCATCGCGCTGGCGAGCCAGGTCCCGGATGAGCTGCTCGCGCTGATAGCGGTATTGCAGCATCTCGCGCGTGGTCAGCTGCAGGCGCCGGGAAAGCTGCAGGAAGAACAGCCCCAGCACCACGATCATGCCAGCCATGGCCAGGTGCAGCGTTTCCCCGGCCATGAGGCTACGAATGGCCACCCCCAGGGCGATGACGCCGCCGCCCGTGGTAACCAGTGGCAGGAAGTTGTTGGCCACCAGCAGGCGAATGGCCATGGCCGCCATCAGTGATGCGCCAATGAACAGGTGCTGGGCCCCCTCGCCCGGTTGCCAGAAGATGAACAGCGGCATGAACCACACAGCTGCATGCGCCAGCTCGCTGGCAGAGAAGCGCAGCATCCAGTCTTCCACCGCCGCCCCGCGAGGGCGCTCCTGCAGGCAGCGGCGCGCCAGCATGATCTGCACCACCTCGACGACGAAATACAACGCCAGCCACAGCAGGGCTACCGGCACGGACACCCACACCATGCTGGCCGCCGCAAACAGCAGCGCCAGCAGCGGCATGGCCAGCGCCACCCGCAGCTGGTTGCGGGCAAAGATGTGCAGCATCTCGCGCCGCCAGTATTCCTCCAGCGTTTCCCGTGGTGCATCGCCGTGCATCGTTGCAGCCTGCGGGACAATGGGGTTGGTGCCCGCACGTGGCGCGCGGCCGTGCGGCTGTTTCCCGAACTTGCTGCTCCACAAGCGACGTAACATGATGCACACACCATTGCTGCCGGTTTTCATCCGCCCTTCAGGCGGGCGTTCTTCTCCATTGCGGTGCATCATGACGCAAAAATCCTAAGTTGCATTTGGAGGCCATGCTAAAATGCATTCAGGCACTGCAACCCTTTTGCAACCATGCGCGGCGGGCATCACCCATCTGGCGGGCAATATCCATGCGGAATGACTTCGGCACCAGCAGCGATGATGACAGGCCGGGCGACCACCCTTCCATGAGCGGGCATGAGCCCGCCGCCCAGCGGCTGATGCAACTGGTGGCGGCCATGCGCGGCTGCCGGCTGTGCGTGGAGAAGCCGCAAGGCGCACCACTGCCGCATGCACCACGGCCGGTGTTTCAGCTTTCCGTCAGTGCGCGGCTGCTGATAGCCGGGCAGGCACCGGGCGTGCGGGTGCATGCATCCGGCAGGCCGTTCACCGACCCTTCCGGCGTTCGCCTGAGGGGGTGGCTGGGCATGGATGAAGCAACCTTCTACGATGCCACGCGGGTGGCCATCCTGCCCATGGGGCTGTGCTTTCCGGGGCAGGATGCGCGTGGAGCCGACCTGCCACCACGCAGGGAATGTGCGCCTGCATGGCGCGATGCGGTGATGCAGTCGTTGCCTCGGCTGCAGCTGGTGCTGGCTGTGGGGCAATATGCGCACGCATGGCACGTTCCGCGGCACCTGCGGGGACGCAACCTGACGGAAACGGTGCGCCGCTGGCGCGAGATCTTCGAGGCCACGGACACTGGGGGCAAAGCTGCGGTCATCCCCCTGCCCCACCCGAGCTGGCGCAACAATGCGTGGCTGAAGAAGAATCCGTGGTTCGAGGCACAAGTGCTGCCATTCCTGCGCCGGCAGGTGTGGCGTGTGCTGGAAGAGACATGAGGAAACAACGCGCACAAGCAGCCAGGGGTTGCGGCCTTCACCGACGCTGCCCGGAGCCGGTGCGCGGGCCGAGCTGGCTGCTTTTCCTGCCTTTGCCACATCTGCCACATCTTCGTCATCGGTGGCACAGGGCCGTTTCATCGGAGGCAATTCGTGCTATTCAGGGCGCATGAACCATCCGGCAAACAGGGAGCTTCAGCCATGAGCTACTATTATGCACGCACGGTGGACCTCGGCTTTGACGAGGCGGTGGAAAAGGTAACGGAAACGCTGAAGGAACAGGGCTTTGGCGTGCTGACCACCATTGATGTTTCCGGCACGCTGAAAAAGAAGCTGGACGTGGACGTGCCGCGCCAGACCATCCTGGGTGCGTGCAACCCCAACTATGCCTACCAGGCCCTGCAGCGCGAGGAACACCTGGGCGTGCTGCTGCCGTGCAACGTGGTGGTGCGCGAGGTTGCCGACGGCAAGGTGGAAGTGGCAGCGGTGGATGCACAGGCCATGCTGGGCGTGGTGGGCAACGACGAGATGTCCGAGATTGCCAGCACGGTGAACGAGCTGATGCAGAAGGCCGTGGATGCCGTGTGAAGCGGTGATATCCATTTGGCAACGTGAAGAAATTGTCGCCATTCTGACATTGCAAAAGGCCGGGAGCATGTGCTTCCCGGCCTTTTCGTTCTGATCAGGTCAACCTGCATGCAACCGCAGCGGCAGGGGTCAAGGATTCGCCTCAGTGCAGCTTCCTGCCCACGATCTGAATGGCTTCATCCACCAGGCTTGTGGCAGCCTTGCCCTTCAGCTCTTCCTGCAGGGCCTGCTCGGCCACCTGCACTGCACGCTCGGTTACATGGGCGCGGATCTCGCGCACGGCATTGTCCTGCGCCAGGGCGATGCGCTGCTCGGCAGCCGCCTGCTTGCGCGCCATCAGCTCCTCGAACTGCTGGCGAATCTCATGCGAGACGGCCTCGGCTTCCTGCCGCGCCACCTGCAGGATCTCCTGCGCATCCTTTTCGGCCTGCGCCTTCTTCTCCTCGTATTCGGCCAGCAGCTTGCGCGCCTCCTCGTGCAGGCGGCGGGCTTCCTCCAGCTCATTGCGGATGTTTTCCGCCCGCTTGTCCAGCGCCTCCAGGATCATGCGCGGCACGCGGTAGTAGAACAGCAGGCCAAAGAACAGCAGAAAGCTGATCAGCACCCAGGTTTCCGGCTTGGCGAAAAACGACATGGATCAGCCCTCCTCCTGCCGGCGCGCCAGTGCCGCCTTCAATGCCTTTTCGGAAGGTGCCTTGCCAGCCACGCGCGCGGCAATCTCCGCCGCCAGCTCGCCCACCGTGCCTTCCAGCTCCTGCATGGCCTTGCGGCGCGATTCCTGCAAGGACTTCTCGGCATCGGCAATCTTGCGAGCCAGAGCCTCTTCCAGCTCCTTGCGCTTCGCCTCCACCTCGGCCAGCACCTTTTCCTTTTCGGTGCGCACCAGCTCCTGTGCTTCCGCCCGCGCGCCGGCCAGCAGTGCTTCCTGATCCTTCAACGTGTCCTGTGCCTCGCGCTGCAGGCGCTCGGCCATTTCCAGATCATCGGCAATGCGGCGCTGGCGATTTTCCAGCACCTCTCCCAGCTTCGGCAAGATGGCCGTCTTTACCAGCACGTAAAGAAAGCCAAAAGTTACGGCCAGCCAGAAAAGCTGGGAAACATAGGTGTTTACATCCAACTGCGGCATGAATCACATCCGCCCCGTAGCTCGGCAGCAAGCTCGCAATCGGAAGAGCCTACCGCCATTGCACCTTCCTGTGCACCCTCCTGGCCGCTGGCTGCCCATGACTACCGCAAACCCAAGGGCCGCATGCGCAGGAATCCCGGCGCATGCACCCCTTGTGCCTGTTGCGGTTCAATCATGCGCCAACCGGCATGCCCTGCATCAACCAAACAGGATGATGAAGGCCACCACCAGCGCAAACAGGCCGGTAGCTTCGGCCAGGGCGAAGCCCAGCAGCAGGTTCTTGAACTGCGCCTCGGCAGCCGCCGGGTTGCGCAGCGCGCCGGAGAGATAGTTACCGAAAATGTGGCCGATACCGATACCCGCGCCGCCCAGGGCAATGGCTGCCAGACCGGCACCGATCATCTTTGCTGCTTCGACTTCCATGTTGACAGCTCCTCTTGAGATTGACGTTCTTCAACCGGTTACTTGCGTTTTGCATGCCCGCTTCCGCCTTGTCATGCGGCAGACGGCATGGCTCCCCTCAGTGTTCCGGATGCAGCGCGTCCGACAGGTAGATGACGCTGAGCACCATGAACACGTAAGCCTGCAGGAAGGCCACCAGGAACTCCAGCCCGGTGAGCGCCACCATCATCGCCAGCGGCGCCCAGCCGCCAATGATGCCCAGGCCGATGACGAAGCTGGCGAACACCTTGAGCATGGTGTGCCCGGCCATCATGTTGGCGAACAGACGCACGGAAAGCGAGATGGGCCGGGTGAAGTAGGAGATGACCTCGATGGGCACCAGAATCGGCATCATGTAGATGGGCACGCCGGAGGGCACGAACAGCTTGAGATAGCGCACGCCGTGCTTGACGAAGCCCACCACCGTCGCCAGCAGAAACACCGCCATCGCCAGCGCGAAGGTTACGATGATGTGGCTGGTGAAGGTGAAAGAATAGGGAATCATCCCCAGCATGTTCGCCGCCAGGATGAAGACGAACAGCGCAAAGATGAAGGGGAAGAAGGGCCGCCCCTCATCGTGCAGGATGTCGCGCGTGATGTTGGCCACGAACTCGTAGGCCAGCTCGCGAATGGATTGCAGACGGCCCGGCACGATGCGATTCTGACCAAACAGGAAGATGAAGCTGATCACCAGCACGGCGATGACCATCCACAGCGCCGAGTTGGTGAAGGAAAAGTCCAGATTGCCAATGCGGATGGGCACCAGCGTCTTGATGGCAAACTGGTGCAGTGGATCGAACTTCTCTGCCGCCTCTGCCGCATGCGCAGCAGCGTTGCCTGCCGCGGCAGCCATTGCTTCAGCCTGTTCACTCATGTCGCCTCACAGCCCCAAGAAAACTGCATCATCCGGCCCCTGTTGCCACTCGGCTTCCGCCAGCAGAAGCCATGCGCACGCCAAGCCGGTGCAGGCCGCCTCTTTCCATTGGCGCCCTTGTATCGCCGTTGAGATGAAAGCTCAACCGCATTCCCCTGCATGGTGCCCATGATATCGGCACATGACGCGCGGCTTTTTGTCGCTCGAACCGGCCACAAGCAGGCCAGTGGCACCATTCAGCCCCCTCACATGCCTTCATACGGAATGTTCAGCACCTGCCCGCAGGACTTGCAGTGGCTGGCATCCGGGTCATGATACAGCAGGCCGCAGCTGGGGCAGCGATGGCGCACCTTGGGCGGGCGGAAGATGGCCTGCGCCAGGCGCAGGAACAGGGCGGCGCCGAACACCATGATTCCCACCGCCAGCAGCCGCCCGCCGGTGCCGGTGAGGATGATGTCTCCGAAGCCGGTGGTGGTGAGCGTGGTTACGGTGAAGTAGAGGGCGTCGATATAGTTGTTGATGGCCGGATTGACGGGTGCCTGCAGCGTATAGACCAGTGCCGATACCACGAAGACGAACACCAGCAGGTTGGTGGCGGCGAAATAGACGTGCTCGTTGCGGCGAAAGGCCGGGGAGAGATCGCGCAGGGTATTGAGCACATGGTAGCTGCGCATGAGCCTGAGCGCCCGCAGCACGCGCAGATAGGCAAGGTTCTCGAAGATGAAGGTGCCGACCAGGGAGATGATGACGACAATATCGGCCAGTGTCGGGAGCTGACGCAGGTAGCGCAGGCGGTCTTCGGCGATCCACAGCCGGGCAGCGAAGTCCAGCGCGATGAGCACGGCAAAGACGAAATCGGCGGCGCGCATCCACGGCGCGGTGTGGATGAAGGAGACCACCAGGAAATAGCCGATGGTGAGCACGTCGAAGGCCAGCAGCGCATAGCGAAAGGCGCGGGCGCGGCGCGAGCGCCCCTCATACAGCAGGCGCACCTTGCGCTGCAGGGCGGCCAGCGGCCGCTGTTGCCTGTCCTTGCCGGTAGCGGCAGGAGTGGGCGAGGGCTTTTCCGCCTTGTTCCTGCCCTTGCCCGAGGATGCCTTGCTGGCGGTGCTGCTGCGGCTGGTCCTTGGGCGAGCCTCCTTCTTCTGCCGGGCCGAGCCCCCCTTGCGGCTGCGCGTTGCCGAGGTGCCTGCCTGCTTGCCGTTGCTGCTCGCGGTCTTCGCCTGTTTCGCCATGTCGCCCCCATTCTTGTTGCCATGCCCTTTGAAATCGGGTGCCGGCGCGCTATATTAATGGTGCCTGAGCAATCAGGCTATGGCGATAAACGGCTGTTCGAGTAGTCCACCCCGGACCCGGGGGCAGTACCCGGCGCCTCCACCACATGCTCCGCCGCACTGGCGGCTGGGCCTGCGCATCTGGCGGAGCATCTGATGGGGGCGAAACAGTTTCGACGGGGTGGTGAAAGAGCAGCCTTTCGCTCGGTATGGCACCGCCGTAACGGGCCATATGCAATAGTTGCCAACGACAACTATGCTCCGGTGGCTGTCGCTGCGTAATGCGGCGCCAACACCGACAGACAAAGTCCTGAGCGCTTGAGCCCGCTCAGGCGGGGTTCGGGGGCACCTGGCAACAGAAGCCCCCACTTTTGATTCCGGGAACCATTCGTTGTGCTTTCCGTTCTTTCCCTTTCCCCTTTCCTTCCTCGTCTCCTCCGAGCGCGACCATCAGCGGCACG
>JALSGQ010000016.1 GCA_026982665.1 Hyphomicrobiales bacterium
GGCGAGCCGGCAGGCAGCATGTCCACCGTCGCGCCGATGCCGGAGGCGATGCACATTTCCGCCACCGCCGCCGCCAGGCCGCCGTCGGAGATGTCATGCACCGCCGTTGCCAGGCCATCGCGGATGAGGCGGCGCACCAGCTCGCCGTGGCGCTTCTCGCGCGCAAGGTCCACCGGCGGCGGCGGGCCTTCCTCGCGGCCCAGCACCTCGCGGAGATACATGCTCTGGCCCAGGTGCGTGCCATGCCCGCCGATGAGCAGGATGGCCTCGCCTTCCGCCTTCAGCGCGATGGTGGCCATCTGCCGCCAGTCCGGCAGCAGGCCGACGCCGCCGATGGTGGGCGTGGGCAGGATGGCGCGCCCGTTGGTCTCGTTATACAGCGACACGTTGCCCGACACGATGGGGAATTGCAGCGCCTCGCAGGCCTCCTTCAGGCCCTTGATGGCCATGACGAACTGGCCCATGATCTCCGGCCGCTCCGGGTTGCCGAAGTTGAGGTTGTCGGTAACCGCCAGCGGCTGTGCCCCCACCGCGGTGAGGTTGCGCCAGCATTCAGCCACCGCCTGCTTCGCGCCCTCGAACGGATCGGCCTCCACGTAGCGCGGCGTTACATCCACCGAGATGGCAATCGCCTTGCCGTTCTCGTGCACCCGCACCACCGCCGCATCACCCCCCGGAATCTGCGCCGTGTTGGCCTGCACCAGGTAGTCGTATTGCTCCCACACCCAGCGCTTGTCGCACATGTCCGGGCAGCCGATGACCTTCAGCAGCGCCTCCGCGTAGTCCTCCGGCGGCGGCACATCCTCCGCCGGCAGCGGTGCGGGCTTCTCCGGCGCCACCCACGGGCGGTCGTATTCCGGTGCCTCGTCGCCCAGCTCCTTGATGGGCAGGTTGGCCACCTCCATGCCCTGGTGGAAGATGCGGAAGCGCAGATCGTCCGTGGTCTGCCCCACCACGGCGAAGTCCAGCCCCCACTTGCGGAAGATGGCCTCCGCCTGCTCGCGCTTTTCGGGCTTCAGCACCATCAGCATGCGTTCCTGGCTCTCGGAGAGCATCATCTCGTAGGCCGTCATGCCTTCCTCGCGCTGCGGCACACGGTCGAGATCCAGCTCGATGCCGAGGTTGCCCTTCGCCCCCATCTCCACCGCCGAGCACGTCAGCCCCGCCGCGCCCATGTCCTGAATGGCGATGACGCAATCGGCCTCGAACAGCTCCATGCAGGCTTCCATCAGGCATTTCTCGGTGAACGGATCGCCCACCTGCACGGTGGGGCGCTTCTGCTCCGCGTCATCGGCGAATTCGGCGGAGGCCATGGTGGCACCGTGAATGCCGTCGCGCCCCGTCTTCGCGCCCAGATACACCACCGGCAGGCCCACGCCCTCCGCCTTCGAGTAGAAGATACGATCCGCTGGCGCGATGCCGGCGGCAAAGGCGTTCACCAGGATGTTGCCGTCATAGCGGGCGTGGAAGTTCACCTCGCCGGCCACCGTCGGCACGCCGAAGCAGTTGCCATAGCCGGCAATGCCCGCCACCACGCCGGAGACCAGGTGCCGCGTCTTCGGATGCTCCGGGCTGCCGAAGCGCAGGGCATTGGCCGCCGCGATGGGCCGCGCGCCCATGGTGAAGACATCGCGCAGGATGCCGCCGACGCCGGTGGTGGCGCCCTGGTAGGGTTCGATGTAGCTGGGGTGGTTGTGGCTCTCCATCTTGAAGACCACGGCCTGGTTGTCGCCGATGTCGATGACGCCGGCGTTCTCCCCCGGCCCCTGGATGACCCACGGCGCCTTCGTCGGCAGGGTGCGCAGCCACTTCTTCGACGACTTGTAGGAGCAATGCTCGTTCCACATGGCCGAGAAGATGCCCAGCTCGGTGAACGTCGGCTCGCGCCCGATCAGCTCGAGGATCTTGGCGTATTCCTCTTCCGTCAGGCCGTGTTCGGCAATCAGCTCCGGCGTGATGGGTATCTCGTTGGGGATGCTCATGCCGCCACCTCTTCCAGCAGCGATTCAAACAGCGGCAGGCACTCTGTGCCGCCATGCAGCTCTTCCACGCGATCTTCCGGGTGTGGCATCATGCCGATGACGTTGCCGCGCTCGTTCATGATGCCGGCGATGTCGTTGATGGAGCCGTTGGGGTTGCTGCCCTCGGCATAGCGGAACACCACCCGCCCCTCGCCCTCCAGCCGCTTCAGCGTCTCGTCATCGGCGAAGTAGTTGCCGTCATGATGGGCGACGGGGCAGGGCAGGATGTCGCCCGCATTCAGCCGGTTGGTGAAGAAGGTGGCATCGTTTTCCACCTTCAGCGACACCGTGCGGCAGACGAAGCGCAGGCCGGCGTTGCGCATCAGGGCACCGGGCAGGAGGCCGGTTTCGGTGAGGATCTGAAAGCCGTTGCACACCCCCAGCACGCGCACGCCCTTCTGCGCTGCCGCCACCACCGCCCGCATGATGGGCGAACGCGCGGCAATGGCCCCGGCCCGCAGGTAGTCGCCGAAGGAGAAGCCGCCGGGAATGACGACGAGATCGACGCCATCGGGCAGCGCCGTCTCCGTGTGCCACACCACCTCCGGCTGCTGACCGCTCGCCATCTTCAGCGCGCGGATCATGTCATGCTCGCGATTGATGCCGGGAAACAGGATGACGGCGGATTTCATGATATCGACCATCCCTTGCGCGGGTGAAGCAGCCTTGCATCCCTCACCACCATTGCGGGCCTGCCGCTGGCGCGGGCAGCCGGGCATGACGGTGAAAGGCAGGCCTACTCCACCACCTCTATCTCGTAATCCTCGATCACCGTGTTGGCCAGCAGCTTCTCGCACATCTCGGCCACCTGCTGGCGGGCCTTCTCCGCGTCCGTTTCGTCAAGCTCCAGCGTGATGAGCTTGCCCTGCCGCACCTCGCCGACGCCGGAGAACCCCAGCGTGCCCAGCGCGTGTTCGATGGCCTTGCCCTGCGGGTCCAGCACGCCGGGCTTCAGCATGATCTTCACGATGGCCTTCATG
>JALSGQ010000017.1 GCA_026982665.1 Hyphomicrobiales bacterium
GATGAGCTTGCCCTGCCGCACCTCGCCGACGCCGGAGAACCCCAGCGTGCCCAGCGCGTGTTCGATGGCCTTGCCCTGCGGGTCCAGCACGCCGGGCTTCAGCATGATCTTCACGATGGCCTTCATGATGCCGCCACCCCTGATGATTCCTGCCTCGGACGCTTCGCGTCCTCTCACGCCGGGGCCATAGCAGATTCCCACGCGCGATGCACGGTCCACCACGCCGCAATGCGCGAGGCTGTGCATAAGTCTTCATTCAATTGTCGAGGAAGGCTTCCACGCTCATGCCAATGTCTCGCGCAATCTTGCGCAGCAGGGCAGGGGCAATGTCGCGATTTGCATGAAATGGCACCGTGGTGCCGCGCCCATCCGGATGTCGGTATTGCCGATGTGAGCCGCGCTGCCGCACCAGTTGAAAGCCAAGTCTGTACAACAGGGCTTCCACCTCCCGTGGCTTCAGAACCGGAATGTTTCCCATTGGGCGGATCTCCGGTCAGCGGGCAGGTTGGCATGCAATGGCCAGCATGCTTCACGCCACCTCGATGGTGCGCAGGCCGATGAATTCCGCCTCTGTTTTCGGCTCTCCATCTTCCAGCAGCATGGCAATGACCTCGCGCAGGTTCTGCTCCAGCTCTTCCACCGTCTCGCCCTGGCTGTGCGCGCCCGGCCAGCCGGGCACCCAGCCCACGTAAAGGCCGGTTTCGGCATCGCGCTCGATGATGACCTGATAGGTATGCATCTGCCTCACCCCTTCACCAGCTTCGGGCCGCTACCCTTGTCGTTGCCGCCACCGACCTTGATGCCCAGCCGCCGCGCCACTTCCGTGTAGGCATCCACCAGCCCGCCAAGGTCGCGGCGGAAGCGGTCCTTGTCCAGCTTCTCGTCGGTCTTCATGTCCCACAGGCGGCAGGAGTCGGGGCTGATCTCGTCGGCCAGCACCGTGCGCACCATGCCGTCTGGCGCGTATTCGCGGCCGAACTCCAGCTTGAAGTCCACCAGCCGGATGCCGATGGCGGCGAACATGCCGGAAAGAATGTCGTTGGTGCGCAGGGCGATGTGGATCATGTCGTCCATCTCCTGCGGGCTGGCCCAGCCGAAGGCGTTGATCTGGTCTTCCGTTACCAGCGGGTCGCCCAGCGCGTCGTCCTTGTAGCAGAACTCGACGATGGCCCGCGGCAGCTTCTCGCCCTCCTTCAGGCCCAGCCGCTTGGCGATGGAGCCGGCGGCGATGTTGCGCACGATCACCTCCAGCGGGATGATCTCCACCTTCTTCACCAGTTGCTCGCGCATGTTCAGCCGCTTGATGAAGTGGGTGGGGATGCCCATGTCCATCAGCCGCTGGAAGATGAACTCGGAGATGCGGTTGTTCAGCACCCCCTTGCCTTCGATGACCTCGAACTTCTCGCCGTTGAAGGCGGTGGCGTCGTCCTTGAAGTGCACCACCAGCGTGCCCGGCTCCGGGCCTTCGTAGAGGATCTTCGCCTTGCCTTCGTAAAGCCTTCTGCCCTTTACCATCTGCATGCATCCCGGTTGAGCCTGGCGCGCCCCTTCAGCCGTGTCTGATGGTGTTCATGGTGCGGCAAATGCGCAAGGGGCGCTGCCAGCGCGTTGCAAGCCCTGTGTGCTTCATATTAGAAGAAGGGCGAACAGGCCATATCAAAGCAGCCGGCCTGCGGATAAATCAACCAGAGCCTGCATGAACGCTGGAGGATAGCCCCCATGAGCAACGGTTTCGACGAGCGCAAGAAGGCCTTCGAGGAGAAGTTTGCGCATGACCAGGAGCTGCGCTTCAAGGTAGAGGCGCGACGCAATTACAAGCTGGGCCTGTGGGTGGCAGAGCTGCTGGGGCTGTCCGGCGAGGAAGCGGAGAAATACGCCCGCGAGGTCATCATGGCCGATCTCGAGGAGCCGGGGGACGAGGACGTGTTCCGCAAGGTGCGTGCTGATCTGGACGCGAAGGGCGTGGATGTTTCCGACCACCGCATCCGCTCTCACATGCAGCGCTTCCTGGAGGAGGCCAGGCAGGAGATCATGAACGAGGCTGGCTGAAGAGGCAGCGCAGGCCCGGCTTTTTGTCAGCACCCTGGCTGCCGGACTGCCAGCGGCATTTTGCATTGACGTGGCGCGGATGCCCGGGCATCCGCGCCCGATCTTTTTGCCACGGATTTTCATGAAAAGATGACAAGAACCCCGTCTGTCCATTGACGGTAGTGCAGCGTTCGCGGTTGAATGGTACCGAAAGGCATTCAGCCGCGGTTCATCCTGAAGTTTCTACCATGTCTTCGGATGATGATCGGAGAGTGCGGGTATTTGGTCCCGGTGGGGCTGAAGGGGGCGTGCATTGCCTGATGCGAAAGAAGGAACAGGGAAGGGTGTTGGCATGAAGTATTTGTGGAAAAGATTGCTGATGGCGCTGGCAGTGCCATTCATGGCGGTGGCAATGGCGGCATCTGCGCAGGCGAAGGTGGTGGTGAACGTGGACCTGTCCAGCCAGCGCATGCATGTAACGGTGAATGGCAAGCACTATGCCACCTGGCGCATATCATCGGGTCGCAAGGGATACTACACGCCGCGCGGCACATGGAGGCCGAAGTGGCTGAAGCGCATGCACTACTCGCGCAAGTATGACAATGCGCCGATGCCTTATTCCATTTTCTATCATGGCGGCTATGCCATTCATGGCACCAATGCCATCTCGCGCCTTGGACGCCCGGCTTCGCATGGCTGCATTCGCCTGCACCCGAAGAATGCAGCCGAGCTGTTCAGGCTGGTGCAGCGGTATGGACGCAAGAATACCCTCATCCGCGTGCGCGGCTCCACCGATGTGGCATATCGCAATATTGGCCAAGGCCGTCGTGTTGCCGGCAACAAGCGCGCCACGCAGCGCCGCGCCACTGTCCGCCGCGCTGCCGCAGCACGCCGCGCTGCCGCAGCACGCCGGGCTGCTGCTCGCCGGGCTGCTGCTCGCCGGGCTGCACAGAATCGCGTGCGCTTCCTGGAGGTCTATGGTGCCACCATCACCCGCTGATGAAGCGAGGTGCAGGCAGCAAAAGGCTTTGCATTCGCTAGCAAAGACA
>JALSGQ010000018.1 GCA_026982665.1 Hyphomicrobiales bacterium
GTGAAGGCCGGCAAGCTGCCCTTCAGCCACCATTTCATCCCGTTTCGAACGGCCATTGAAAACGGCCTCTACAAGCGTGTGTGCGCCATCCGCGGGCTGCGCTACAGCTGCGAAGCGGAGGTGGAGTGGGAGCGGCGCATTCGTGCCGCCTATGGCGCGCGCACCGCGGCCATGCGCCAGGAGCTGGACTGCATCCCGGCAGAAAGCGAGGGAGCGGCGCTGACGCGGGTGGAGATCGAGCGCCGGATGATCGACTGCCCCGTGATCCGCAAGGTGTTCCCGGACAGCTTTCGCGACCTGCCGGAGGAGCAGATGCGGCAGGTGGTGGGGCTGTTCTGCGCCCGGCGGCTGCAGCCACTGCTGGATGCGCTGCATGCCGACCGCCCGCACGTGTTCGGCCTCGACTTCGCCCGCAGCGGCGACGTTACGGCGCTGGCCGTGTTCGAGCTGGGGCTCGACCTGGTGCGCCGGCAGGTGCTGCATCTGGAGCTGTTCAACGCGCCGTTCGACGCGCAGCGGGAGATCCTGTTCTTCGTTGGCGACCGCCTGCCACGGCTGACGGGCGCGGCGCTGGATGCCCGTGGCAATGGCCAGTATCTGGCCGAGAAGGCGCGCCAGCGCTGGGGCGCCATCGTGGCGGAAGTGATGTTCAGCCAGGCCTGGTATGCGGCGGAGATGCCGCCCTACATCGAGGCCTTCCGCGACGGCACGGTGATGATTGCGCGGGATGCGGACGTGTTGCGCGACCATCAGGCCATCCAGATGGTGAACGGCATCTACCGGGTGCCGGAGGGCTGGCGCACGAAGGGCGAAAACGGCCTGCAGCGGCATGGCGATGCGGCCATTGCCTGTGCTCTGGCCTTCCATGCCAGCCGGCAGGAGGAGGTGGGCGGCGACTATCACCTGCTGCCGCACCCGAACCGGCTGGATGCCGGAGAAGATGCCGGTGATGGCCTGGCGGGCGCGGCGGAGAGCATCGGCCAGTGGCGGGGGGCGGTGGCATGAGCCTGTGGCAGGACATCATCGAGCGGGCGCGCAAGGCCATTGCCCGCGACCCGGCGGGCAAGGCGCTGATCACGGGCCGGGCGCAGCCGGACTGGGGCGAGACGGTGATAGCCGGCATGACGCCGGGACGCATGGCGGCGGTGCTGCGCGATGCGGCGGAAGGCGCGGCGGCGGACTTCCTGACGCTGGCGGAGGAGCTGGAGGAGATCGATCCGCACTACCGCGCTGTGCTTTCCACCCGCAAGCTGGCGGTGGCCGGGCTGCAGCCGGACGTGGAGCCGGCGGGGGATGACGCGGCTGCGCGCGAGGTGGCCGATTTCGTGCGCGAGATCGTGGAGGCGCCGGCCTTCGGCGGCCTGTTGCACGACCTGCTGGACGGGCTGGGCAAGGGCTATGCGGTGGTGCGCATCGTGTGGGATACCAGCGGCGAGCACTGGCTGCCGGCGGCCTACGTGTGGGAGAGGCCGCAGTTGTTCGGCTGGTGCCGGCAGCGGCGGCGCATCATGCAGCGCACGGAGGATGGTGGGCTGCGGGACATCGCGCCGCTGCGCGCCATTGTGCATGTGCCGCGGCTGAAGAGTGGCGAGCCGGTGCGGGGCGCGCTGGCGCGCGTGTGCGCCTGGAGCCTGCTTTACAAGAACTACACGCTGAAGGACTGGATGCGCTTCCTGGACGTGTATGGCCTGCCGCTGCGGCTGGGCAAATACAGCGCCACGGCAACGGAGGAGGACAAGCGCAAGCTGCTGCGGGCGCTTTATGCCCTGGGCTCGGACGCCGCCGCCGTGGTGCCGGCCAGCGCGCAGATCGAGTTCGTTACCGCCTCCAGCGCCATGAGCAGCTCTGGCCCGGTGTTCGGCGCCATGGCCGAATACATCGACCGGCAGGTGAGCAAGGCGGTGCTGGGCCAGACCATGACCACGGATGACGGCAGCTCGCTGGCGCAGGCGCAGGTGCACGAGGAGGTGCGCGCCGACATCATGCGGGCTGATGCCCGGCAACTGATGGCCACCATCAACGAGCAGCTCATACGCCCCGCCATCATGCTGAACTTCGGCCCGCAGGAACGCTGGCCGGTGGTCTCGCTGCCGGTGCTGGAGCCGGAGGACATCCGGCAATGGACGGAGAACGTGGTGGCCTTCATGGATCGGGGGCTGCCGGTGAGCCGCCGGCAGGTGCGCGAGAAGCTGGGGCTGGAGGAGCCGCGGGATGACGACGATGCGCTGCTGCTCGCGCAGGCCGGTGGCGAGCGTGAGCAGGCGCAGGCCAGGGCACACCGGCACGGGCCGGGCTGCCCGTGCTGTGGCGGCAGCCGCGCCCTGGCGACGGCAGGTGATGCGCCGGCGGACGACGAGATGGACGAGATCGACCGGCTGGTGGCGGCGGCGCTGCCGGAGATGGAAGAGGATGATCCGCTAGCCCCCCTGACCGCACCGCTGCGCCGGGCCATTGCCGAGGCTGCCGACTATGACGACCTGCGACGGCGGCTGGCGGCAGCGGTGGAACAGATGGATGATGCGCCGCTGCGCGAGCGGCTGGCGGTGCTGAGCTGCATCGCCCGCGGGCTGGGCGATGTGCGCGATGCGCCATGAGGAGGCAGAGCGATGGCTGATCATGTGCGCTGGACATTCGGCGACGGCCCGGCGCCGGAAGTCATCCGCTACTTCAAGGAGAAGCAGCTCACCCCCAGCTTCGACTGGCGCGACGTGTGGGCGGAGGAGCATGCCATTGCCTTCACCGTGGCCAGGAGCGCGGGCTTCGACGTGCTGGAGGACATTCACGAGGAGCTGAGCCGGGCCATCGAGGAGGGGCTGCCGTTTGCCGAGTTTCGCAAGCGGCTGGAGCCGCGGCTGCGGACGAAGGGCTGGTGGGGCCGGCGGGAGGTGATCGACCCGGCGAGCGGCGAGGTGGTGGAAGCACAGCTTGGCTCGCGCCGGCGGCTGAAGGTGATCTATGAAGCCAACATGCGCACGGCGCGCGCCGCCGGGCAGTGGGAGCGGGCGCAGCGCACGAAGCGCATGCTGCCCTACTTCGCCTACCGGCTGGGGCCTTCCCGCCAGCACCGGGCGCAACATGCCGCCTGGGCCAGCGCGCCGACCATCCTGCCGGTGGATGACCCGTTCTGGAATACGCACTACCCGCCCAACGGCTGGGGCTGCAAGTGCTGGCTGCGGCAAGTCAGCCGGCGCGAGGCGCAGCGCCTGGGCGGACCGACGGAAAGCCCGCAGATCCAGTATCGCAACTGGATCAACCGCCGCACCGGCAGGATGGAGAAGATCCCCGTCGGCATCGATCCCGGCTGGCACAGCAACCCCGGCAAGGCGCGGGCGCGCCTGCGGGCGGCGCGGCAGCACATGGCCGAGAAGCTATCGGCTCTGCCGGAACCGTGGGGCAGAGCCGCCATCGCAGCCAATGTGAAGAGCAATGTCTTCCAAGAGCTGGCGCGCGGAAAGCTACCCGACGGATTCATCATGCCACTGGCATGGCTGCCTGCAGTCATTCGCCAGGAAATGCAGGCAGAGACGAATGTGGTGCTGCTGAGCAGCGAAACGGCGAAGAAGCAGGTGAGGTCTCACCCTGATGTGTTCAAAAGTGATGCCGTTTCTCCAGAGGAAACTTATGCGCTTGTGCAGGAAATGCTGGACGCCCCTGATATCATCCTTCAAGATGATGATACGCATTACGGTGTTTTGAAGAATATAGAAGGGAGAGGCTGGAGAATTTCTCTCAAGAAAACGAGTAAGAAGGAGATTTTTATTACAAATATGCATCGTCTGCGCAAGAAGACAATGCGTCAAGCACTCAAAAAGGCAGCCAGAATAATACGGCAGAAATGAGAAGAGCCCCCGGAGGGCCGCCATGTAAACCCTCATGACCATCAGGCCAGCTTGGCGATTTTGGCTCGGGAGCTCGCCCACATAATAATGTATCGACGTCTCCCTGTCCAGCAGCGACGAGGTAGTCATCCGGCACGATTCCCTCAGGAGCCGCAGGAGCGCCGTTGCGCGCTGGCCGCACCCACCCCACCAGAAAATCGTTTGCGCGCATGCTGCCCTATTCGATACCCCTTTAACGGCGACGTTTTGAATGAGGGTGTGGGGCGGATGGCGCCTGGCGGCATTTGCGTGCCGGGCGGACGCGCGCTAGCCTTGCGATGCATGCACGATATCAACCAGCTGGAGAGGGGGTCATGCTCGAGGAGATGACGCACTGGTCTGACTGGGTGGTGGTGGGGCTCTTCGGCCTGTTCGTGCTGGCCGCCATCGGCCATCTCATCCAGGTGTTCACCGGCCCGCATCGCATCCGTGCCTTCTTCCTGGCGCTGATCACGCCGATGATGGGCGGCATCATCGCCATGATGGTGGGCGCACTGCTGCATCCCGGCAATGGCCACCGGCAGAGCAGCGCGCCATCTACCGCCACGGCGCGCGCGCTGCCGACGCCGGAATGGGCGCAGGATCTGCTGCCGATGGTGGAGAGCTGGGCAAACACATACGTCGTGAACGCGGAATGCATGGCATTCGACTGGCGTGAAAGGCACTACATTCACTGCGTGTCAGCGCCGTATGAAAAGAACGCCGGGCAAGGGCTTGACATCATCTTCCGGCTGAAGGACGGCTCTCTGTATCCGGTCAACGGAACGACGCACGACATCATGGGTGCCGCCAAGGAACGCCATGGCCCCCCGGATGCGCCGGACTTCAGGATGAGACAGCGGTTCATTCGTGATGGCGGGCCGATGGCTACGGACATCTTCAATGAAATCAGGCACCGGCTCCGTCAGGCAGATCAGTCGTGAACTCGAACAACACCTCGTCTTCGCGGGATGGTAGCACGACTTTCCATTTCATGATGTAAATGCCGTGAAGTGTTGTATCTGGAGCAAATACTCCATCCTCGACCTGGATGAATGCCATATGATGTTCCCTCTCAGCTATCCATACCATCTTATCGGGGCGCTCCGGTAGCAGCTGCGGCAGGAGGAGAGAGCCAAAAGGTAAGTGGGCCTTGATACAGCTGGTGTGGATGGCGCTGGCATAATCGGGGATCAGCCGGGCATCATCAAACTGCAGGACAAGGTCGCTGGCGAGGGTTGCGCGAAGGCGCGCATGCTCATTGCTGAACAGCAGGAAATGCTTGTGCGGCTTCTCGCTTTCCCCCTTGGTAACCTTGACCCCAAATAGGCGCTCGGAGGTCAAATAGACGAAGCGCCCCGGCGTGCACTCCTCCGGCGTCATCATTCGTGCTGCGAATTCGTAATCCATCTTCCTTCTCCTTGGGGACAGCCGTCCCCGTTCTGATGCCACAGGGGTTGCGGGCATTGTGCCCGCATGAGCAGGCGGAAATCAACACTCACGGTGAAGCTGGCGCTGGCTGGCGGCGGGCAGGATGTCTCGCCGCCGGAGTGGATCATGCTGATCCCCGCCGGGCGCATCGAGGCGGTGGACGGGCGCACATTCATCAATGATGCGCCGGAGGCCGTGGTGGCGCGCTTCGAGGCGCACGGCCTGGAGCTGCCCATCGACATCAATCACCGCATGGAGCTGATGCCCGCCGGCGAGGAGGCGCCGGCCATGGGCTGGATCACGGCGCTGGATGTGCGCGAGGGCGCCATCTGGGCGCGGGTGGAGTGGACGCCGCGCGGCGAGGAGGCCCTGCGCAACCGCGAGTATCGCTACATCTCCCCGGCCTT
>JALSGQ010000019.1 GCA_026982665.1 Hyphomicrobiales bacterium
ACCACGTGATACCACAATTCAGTTGCTCAGGCTTTCCCAGAACTTCTTCGCGCGGGCAAAGAAGCTCTCCGATTCCGGCGAGTTGTTCTGCGCCTCGCCGGCGAATTCGCGCAGCAGCTCCTTCTGGCGGCGGGTGAGGTTGACGGGTGTTTCCACCTGCACCTGCACATACATGTCGCCGCGCCGCTCGCTGTTGACCACCGGCATCCCTAAGCCCTTCAGGCGGAACTGCTTGCCGGTCTGCGTGCCTTCCGGGATGGAAAGCCGTGCCTTCTTGCCCTCGATGGTGGGCACCTCGATGTCGCCGCCCAGCGCCGCCGTTACCATGGAGATGGGCACGCGGCAGAACAGGTCGGCACCGTCGCGCTGGAAGAATTCGTGCGGGCGGATGGACAGGAAGATGTAGAGATCGCCCGGCGGCCCGCCGCGCAGGCCCGCCTCGCCCTCGCCGGAGAGGCGGATGCGGGTGCCGTCCTCCACGCCTGGCGGAATGTTCACCTTCAGCGTCTGCTCCTTCTCCACCCGGCCGGAACCGCCACAGGCCTTGCAAGGGTCGCGCAGCAGCTGCCCCTCGCCATGGCAGGTGGGGCAGGTGCGCTCCACGGTAAAGAAGCCGGAGCTGGCGCGCACCACGCCCACGCCGCCGCAGGTGGGGCAGGGCCGTGCGCCGCCATCCTCGCCCGCGCCGGAACCGCCG
Organism: Hyphomicrobiales bacterium; assembly: GCA_026982665.1. Taxonomy (GTDB): domain Bacteria; phylum Pseudomonadota; class Alphaproteobacteria; order Rhizobiales; family Aestuariivirgaceae; genus Thermopetrobacter. The sequence goes on from JALSGQ010000019.1 coordinate 698, forward strand.
CAGGCATCGCACGCCACGGCCCGCTTCAGCGTGATCTCCACCGCCTTGCCGGCAAACGCCTCCTCCAGCGAGATCTCCAGCCGCGTGCGCAGGTCGGCTCCGCGCGCCGCCCGCTGTCCGCGGCCGCCGCGCCCCGGTCCGCCGCCCATGAACTCGCCGAACATTTCCTCGAAGATGTCCGACATGGTGCGGGCGAAATCAGGCCCGAAGTCGCCCGGCCCGCCACCGAACGGCCCGCCGGCCCCGCCACCCATGCCACCGTTGAAGGCGGCATGGCCATAGCGGTCATAGGCTGCGCGCTTGTCCGGGTCGCGCAGCACCTCGTAGGCCTCGTTGATCTCCTTGAACTTCTCCTCGGCTTCAGGGTCGTCCGGGTTGGCATCGGGGTGGTATTTCTTGGCCAGGCGGCGGTAAGCCACCTTCAGCTCGCGCTCCGTGCAGGTGCGCGACACGCCCAGGATCTCGTAATAGTCCCGTTTCGCCATGGGTTGCCTCTCCCGCAAGGATCGCAGGGCATGGCATGCTGTTGCCCCGTTGCCGGCATGTCTCCGGCCTGTCTTTCAGCCTGCCAGATGGGCCATTTTCACGGCATTTGCAAGATGTGCCGCATATGACCAGACCCCCGTGCCGGTCTGGCACGGGGGCCTTTGCCTGTCATCACGTGGTGCAGGGCCTTACTTCTTGTTGTCGTCCACTTCCTCGAAGTCGGCATCCACCACGTCGTCATCACCGGCCTGCGAGGCACCACCGCCGGAAGAGGCCTGCGTGCCTTCATCACCACCGGCGCTGCCGGCCTGCTGCTGCTTGTAGGCAGCCTCGCCCAGCTTCATCGAGGCCTGCGCGAGTGCGGCGGTCTTGGCGATGATCTCGTCCTTGTCATCGGACTCCATCGCCTTCTTCAGCTCCTCGATGGCGCTCTCCACCGCCTTCCTGTCGTCCTCCGCCACCTTCTCGCCCAGGTCCTTCAGGCTCTTCTCGGCCTGATAGATGGCGGCATCGGCCTGGTTCTTCGCCTCGATCAGCTCCTTGCGCTTTCTGTCTTCCTCGCGGTGCGCCTCGGCCTCCTTCACCATCTTCTCGATCTCGTCATCGGACAGACCGCCGGAAGCCTGGATGCGGATCTCCTGCTGCTTGCCGGTGGCCAGATCCTTGGCCGAGACGTGCACGATGCCGTTGGCGTCGATGTCGAAGGTAACCTCGATCTGCGGCACGCCGCGCGGTGCGGGCGGGATGCCGACGAGGTCGAACTGCCCCAGCAGCTTGTTGTCCTTCGCCATCTCGCGCTCGCCCTGGAACACGCGGATGGTAACGGCGCTCTGGTTGTCCTCGGCGGTAGAGAAGATCTGGCTCTTCTTGGTCGGGATCGGCGTGTTGCGCTCGATAATGCGGGTGAACACGCCGCCCAGCGTCTCGATGCCGAGGCTCAAGGGGGTAACATCCAGCAGCAGGATGTCCTTCACCTCGCCGGAGAGCACGCCGCCCTGGATGGCCGCGCCCATGGCCACCACCTCGTCCGGGTTCACGCCCTTGTGCGGCTCCTTGCCGAAGAACTCCTTCACCTTCTCCTGCACCTTCGGCATGCGCGTCTGACCACCAACGAGGATCACCTCGTCGATGTCGGAGGGCTTCAGGCCGGCATCCTCCAGCGCCTTCCTGCACGGCTCGATGGAGCGCTCGATGAGATCCTCCACCAGGCTCTCCAGCTTGGCGCGCGAGAGCTTCACCTGCAGGTGCTTCGGGCCGGACTGGTCAGCCGTGATGAACGGCAGGTTGATCTCCGTCTGGGTGGTGGAGGAAAGCTCGATCTTGGCCTTCTCCGCCGCCTCCTTCAGCCGCTGCAGGGCCAGCTTGTCCTGCCTCAAGTCAATGCCCTGCTCCTTCTTGAACTCGTCGGCGAGATAATCGACGATGCGCATGTCGAAGTCCTCGCCGCCGAGGAAGGTATCGCCGTTGGTGGCCTTCACCTCGAACACGCCGTCGCCGATCTCGAGAATCGAGATGTCGAAGGTGCCGCCACCAAGGTCATAGACCGCGATGGTGCCCTCCTCCTTCTTGTCCAGGCCATAGGCCAGCGCCGCGGCCGTCGGCTCGTTGATGATGCGCTGCACATCCAACCCGGCGATCTTGCCGGCGTCCTTGGTGGCCTGGCGCTGGGCGTCGTTGAAGTAGGCCGGCACGGTGATCACCGCCTGCTTCACGTCCTCGCCCAGGGCGCGCTCTGCCGTTTCCTTCATCTTCTCCAGGATGAAGGCGGAGATCTGCGAGGGCGAATACTTCTTGCCGCGCACTTCCACCCAGGCATCGCCATTGTCCGCCGCCACCACGTGGTAGGGCACCAGCTCGATGTGCTTCTTCACGATCGGGTCATCGAAGCGCCGGCCGATCAGGCGCTTGATGGCAAAGATGGTGTTCTCCGGGTTGGTAACGGCCTGGCGCTTGGCCGGAATGCCCACCAGGATCTCGCCATCCTCGGTAAATGCCACGATGGACGGCGTGGTGCGCGTGCCCTCGGCGTTCTCCAGCACCCGTGCATCCTTGCCTTCCATCACGGCCACGCACGAGTTGGTGGTGCCGAGGTCGATGCCTACGATCTTGCCCATGTTCTTCTGTCCTCCTGCTCGCTGCGGGCCGGCCTGCCTGAACGAGCCTTGCGGCTCTCGTCCTGCCCCGACAAGCGTCCCCGGCCCCGGATGGTTGAAAAATCCCGAAAGGTTGCCGTTTTCCACCTGCCATGCCGATGGCTGGCAGGCATTGCTCGCGGCTTATATAAGTAGGGGGTATGGGGGCATCAACACGCGTGGTGCGAAAAAATCATGGCCCGGCCCTTGCTGTTTGATGATCGTGAATGCGGCATGCCGCCGGCATTGCCGCAAGGTGTGCGGCTCTGGCGCGCTCGTCTGGATGCCGCGGCGCGGTGGCGGTTGCTGGACGAAATCATGGCCGTGCTGCGGCAGGCTCCGCTGTTCGCCCCGCGCATGCCGGGGTCGGGCAGGCCCTTCTCCGTGCGCATGAGCAATGCCGGGCCGCTGGGCTGGGTGTCGGATGCCGCCGGTGGCTATCGCTACCAGCCAATCCATCCCGAAACGGGAAGGCCATGGCCCGCCATGCCGCAAATGCTGCGGCGGCTGTGGGCGGAGCTGGCGGACTATCCGGCCCCGCCGCAGGCGGCGCTGATCAATTACTATGCGCCGGGCGCGCGCATGGGCCTGCACGTGGACAATGACGAGGAGGCGCTGGATGCGCCGGTGCTCTCCATCTCGCTTGGCGCGGTGGCGCGTTTTCGCCTCGGCGGGCTGAAGCGGCGTGATCGCACCATCTCCTTCCTGCTGCACCCGGGGGATGTGCTGCTGCTGGCAGGCCCCTCGCGGCTGCGGTATCATGGCATCGACCGTATATTTCCCGATCGCGGCGAGCCGCTGCCGGCACCGCTGGAGGAGGGGCGCATCAACATCACGCTCAGGCGCGTAACGCCGCCGCAGCCACTCCCGGCACGGGATTGACAGCGCAGGCGCGCTGCCACACCTTGGGACGACGGCAGCGATGCCGGCAACATGCCTCACCGGCGCAATCGCGCAAATCAGGCGTGCGATCGAAAATCGTGGAACATGCAGCAACGGGGGCCTTCCATGCGTGATGATTCGGACATGCAGCGCCTGTTCATCGGCTCCGCCTTCGACGAGGAGGGCAAGCCGCTGAAGCAGTGGCTGAACCTGCCCTATGCCAACCGCCACGGGCTGATCACCGGCGCCACCGGCACCGGCAAGACGGTAACGTTGCAGATCCTGGCGGAAGGCTTCTCGGCGGCAGGCGTGCCGGTGTTCGCGGCGGACGTGAAGGGCGATCTCGCCGGCATCTCGCAAGCTGGCGAGCCGAAGGACTTCCTGCTGAAGCGGGCGCGGAAGATCGCCTTTGACGATTACGACTTCCACGACAATCCGGTGATCTTCTGGGACCTGTTCGGCAGGCAGGGCCACCCGGTGCGCACCACCATCGCCGAGATGGGCCCGTTGATGCTCTCGCGCCTGATGAACCTCACCGAGGCGCAGGAAGGAGCGCTCAACATCGCCTTCCGCATCGCCGACGAGGAAGGCATGCTGCTTCTGGACCTCAAAGACCTGCAGGCGCTGTTGAAGGACCTGGCGGCGCGGGCGAAGGAACTGACCACCGATTACGGCAACATCGACAAGCGCACCATCGGTGCCATTCAGCGCCGCCTGCTGGTGCTGGAGGAGCAGGGGGCGGAGCAGTTCTTCGGCGAGCCGGCGCTGGACATTCGCGACTTCATGCGCACCACCCGCGACGGGCGTGGCTACATCAACATCCTTGCCGCCGACGAGCTGATGCGCGCCCCAAGGCTTTATGCCACCTTCCTGCTGTGGCTGCTCTCCGAACTGTTCGAGGAACTGCCCGAGGTGGGCGATCCGGACAGGCCGAAGATGGTGTTCTTCTTCGACGAGGCACACCTGTTGTTCGACGAGGCACCGAAGGCGCTGGTGGAGAAGATCGAGCAGGTGGTGAAGCTCATCCGCTCCAAGGGCGTGGGCGTGTATTTCGTAACCCAGAACCCGCTGGATGTGCCCGATTCGGTGCTCGCACAGCTCGGCAACCGCATCCAGCACGCGCTGCGCGCCTACACCCCGCGCGAGCAGCGCGCGGTGAAGGCCGCCGCCGAAACTTTTCGTCAGAACCCGCGCTTCGACACGGCGGAGGTCATTACCCAGCTGGGCGTGGGCGAGGCCTTGGTCTCGACGCTGGAGGAGAAGGGTGTGCCTTCCGTGGTGCAGCGCACCCTCATCCGCCCGCCGTCCTCGCGCATGGGGCCGGTAACGGAAGAGGAACGCCGCCGGGTGATGCAGGATTCACCCGTCTTCGGCATCTACGAGGAGGAGGTGGATCGCGAAAGCGCCTACGAGGTGCTGCAGAGGCGCGCCGAGGAGCTGGAACGCCAGCGCGAGGAGGAGGAACGCCGCAAGGCGGAGGAGAAGGCGGCGCGGGCGTCATCGCGCGGCAGTGGCCGGCGCAGCAGCCGCATGAGCGCCACCGAGCGCTTCATCCGCTCCATGGCCGGCTCCATTGGCACGCAGCTTGGCCGCGCCATCATCCGCGGCGTGCTCGGCTCCATCCTCCGGCGTTGATGGCGGGCACGCCTGCATGTGCGTGTCTCATGCCTGGCGAGATGCGCGTTGTCCGCCGCTTCAGGACGGCAGCAGCCCGCGCCCGCGCAGCCAGTGCAGGAAGGGCAGCAGCGGCAGGCCGATGATGGTGAAGTGATCGCCCTCGATCTTCTCGAACAGCTGGATGCCCGGCCCTTCCACCTGGTAGCAGCCGACCGAGGCAAGCGCCGCTTCGCCCACCTGCGCCAGGTAGGCATCAAGGAAGGAATCGCTGAAGGCACGCATGGTCATGGTGGCAATGCCCACGTGTTGCCAGGCGAGCTTGCCACCCTCGGCCACGCTCAGCGCCGAGATCAGCCGATGGCTGCGCCCGCGCAGTTTCAGCAGGTTCTCCCGCGCCTCTTCCATGCTGCGCGGCTTGCTGAACACTTCGCCCTCAAGCACCAGGATCTGATCTCCGCCCAGCACGGGCAGACCGGTGCGGCGGCTCACCTCCAGCGCCTTGGCATCGGCCAGTGCCTGCGCCAGCGCCGTGAGGTCGGCATGGGGCTGTTGCAGGAACCGCTGCCTGATGGCCTCCTCGTCCACCTCCGCCGGCATCACGTCGAACACCAGCCCGGCGTTCCGGAGCACCATGCGCCTTCCCGCACTGCCCGATGCCAGCACGAAGGCGGCCTGTTGCGATGCCATTTCCCTGTCCTCCCACCTTGACAACCCCGCCCCGTGCGGCGCATGCACACTGCGAGATACGACAATGCAGGCCCTCGCGCCAAGGGCCTGCCGTGCGAAGAGAGTGCATTCATGGAAAACCGCAAGTCCAGCTACGATTACGACGAGCTCATCGCCTGCGGGCGCGGCGAGCTGTTCGGCCCCGGCAACGCGCAACTGCCGCTGCCACCGATGTTGATGTTCGACCGCATCACGAACATCACCGACGAGGGCGGCCCGCACGGCAAGGGCGAGATCCTGGCCGAGCTGGACATCAAACCTGATCTGTGGTTCTTCGCCTGCCACTTCAACGAGGATCCGGTGATGCCCGGCTGCCTGGGGCTGGATGCCATGTGGCAGCTGCTGGGCTTCTACCTGGGCTGGGTCGGTGGCCCCGGACGTGGCCGGGCGCTGGGTTCGGGCGAGGTGAAGTTCACCGGCCAGGTGCTGCCCGATGCAAAGCTGGTTGAATACCGGGTGTTTCCGAAGCGCGTCATCACGCGCAAGCTGTTCATGGGGCTGGCCGATGCGGAACTCTACTGCGACGGCAAGCTGATCTACACGGCGAAGGACTTGCGCGTCGGGCTGTTCCGGCCTGACGAGCTGGCGAAGATCTGAAGGGCAGCCTGCGGCCACGCTTTCCCTTGCCTTGCGTCTTTCTTGGGTGGAAAATGGGCCGGGGGAACGCAAGGCGCGGGGCCGAGAGGGCGTCATCAAACGGGGGGCAGAGAGAGGCATCATGCGGCGCGTGGTCGTTACCGGACTGGGCATCGTTTCTTCCCTGGGGGCGAATGCGGAGGAGGTGAAGCAGTCGCTGTGGGAGGCAAGATCCGGCATCAGCTTCAGTGAGGAGTATGCGAAGCTGGGCTTTCGCTCGCAGGTGCACGGCAAGCCGCCCGTTGACCCGGCAGAGCACATCGACCGCCGGCAGTTGCGCTTCATGGGCGATACGGCGGCCTATGCCACCATCGCCATGCAGCAGGCCATTGCCGATGCCGGGCTGGAAGAGAACGAGATTTCCAGCGAGCGCACCGGCATCATCGTCGGCTCCGGCGGGCCGTCCACCAGCGCCATCGTGGCCGCGGCGGACATCACGCGCGAGAAGGGGCCGAAGCGCGTTGGCCCCTTCGTGGTGCCGAAGGCCATGAGCTCCACCGATTCGGCGGTGCTGGCCACCAATTTCCGCATCAGGGGCGTGAACTATTCCATCAGCTCCGCCTGCTCCACCTCCGCGCACTGCATCGGCAACGCGGCGGAGCTGATCCAGTGGGGCAAGCAGGACGTGATGTTCGCCGGCGGCTCGGAAGAGCTGCACTGGACGCTGTCGGTGCTGTTCGACGCCATGGGCGCCATGTCGAGCAAATACAACGACACGCCGGAGAAGGCCTCGCGCGCCTATGATGCGGGGCGCGACGGCTTCGTCATCGCCGGTGGCGGCGGCATGCTGGTGCTGGAGGAGCTGGAGCACGCCAGGGCGCGCGGCGCGAAGATCTACTGCGAGCTGGTGGGCTATGGTGCAACCTCGGACGGCTTCGACATGGTGCAGCCCTCCGGCGAGGGCGCGGTGCGCTGCATGAAACAGGCGCTGGAAGGCGTGCAAGGCCCGGTGGACTACATCAACCCGCATGGCACCTCCACGCCCATCGGCGACGTGCGCGAGGTGGAGGCCATCCGCGAGGTGTTCGGCGACGCCATGCCGCCGATTTCCGCCACCAAGTCGCTCTCCGGCCATTCGCTGGGCGCGGCAGGGGTGCACGAGGCCATCTATTCCATCCTGATGATGCAGCACGGCTTCATCTGCGAATCGGCCAACATCGAGGAGCTGGACGAACCATTCCGCGACGTGCCCATCGTCCGCCAGCGGCAGGAGAACGTGGAACTGAACACGGTGATGTCCAACTCCTTCGGCTTCGGCGGCACCAACGCCACGCTGGTGTTCCAGCGCTTTGAGGGCTGAGCCGCAAGCCGGCGCTGCCATGCCCTTGCGGGGGTGCCATGCCTCTTGAAGGCGGTTTTTTCCACCTCTTCACCTGCCACCAACCAATCCCTGCCATTTTTGGCCGTTAACAGGCCGGCAAGACGGTTGATCATCGGCAGCATGGCAAGGTGAGGCAGTTCGGGTGGCGCGCAGGAAGGACAAGAGGAACCGCAGCGGCAAGAGCCGCCCGCTGCTGCTGCGCCTGCTGGTGGGCGGGCTGAAGCTGGCGGTGCTTGGCATCATCCTGTTCGTCGGCTTCCTCGCCTTCGTCTTCTTCAGTCTTGACGACAAGGATCCGTTCCAGATTCCGGGCCGCGCGCCGGGGGTGCTGATTGTGGCCGAGGACGGCACCACGCTCATCGAACGCGGCAGCTTCTTTGGCGATTCGGCGCGGCTGGAAAGGCTGCCGAAGCACCTGATCAACGCCGTGGTGGCCATCGAGGACAGGCGCTTCTGGTATCATCCGGGCATCGACCCCATTTCGCTTGCGCGCGCGATGTATGTGAACTGGCGGGCGGGCCGGGTGGTGCAGGGCGGCTCCACGCTTACCCAGCAACTGGCCAAGAACCTGTTCCTGGAACACAAGCGCACCTTCTGGCGCAAGGCGCAGGAAGCGGCGCTGGCGCTGTGGCTGGAATGGAAGCTGAGCAAGGAAGAGATTCTCTCGCTCTATCTCAACCGCGTCTATCTGGGCGCGGGGGCCTATGGCGTGGAGCAGGCGGCGAAGCGCTACTTCGGCAAGAAGCCGGAGCAGCTCGGCCTGGGCGAGAGCGCCATCATCGCCGGCTTGCTGAAGGCTCCTTCCGCCTACAACCCGCTGCGCCACCGCCAGCGGGCATTGCAGCGCGCGCGGGTGGTGCTGGCGGCCATGGCCGATGCCGGCTACATCAGCAGGCAACAAGCGAAAACGGCGCTGAAGAAAGTGCGCTTCCGCCCCACGCCGCTGAAGGGCGAGGATGCAACGGGCCATGTGGCCGACTGGATCATGGCGCAACTGCCGAAGCTGGTGGGCGAGGTGAAGGAATCGGTGGTGGTGGAAACCACCATCAACCCGGCGCTGCAGCGCCGCGCCGCCCGGCTGTTGCGGCAGATGCTGGCGCGCAATGGCCGCAAGCGCCGCGTCTCGCAGGGTGCCATCGTGATGCTGGGCACGGATGGCGCGGTGAAGGTGATGATCGGCGGGCGCAACTACACCCGCAATGCCTTCAACCGCGCGGTGCAGGCGCAGCGCCAGCCCGGTTCGGCCTTCAAGCCCTTCGTCTATCTGGCGGCACTGGAAGAGGGCTTCACGCCGGTCTCCGTCATCGAGGATGCACCGCTGAAGATCGGCGATTATGCCCCGCGCAACCACACCAACCGCTATTACGGCCCCGTAACCCTTACCACGGCACTGGCCAAGTCGCTCAACACCGTGGCGGTGCGCCTGGCAGTGCGGGTGGGTCCGGCCACGGTGGCGCAGACGGCCTATCGGCTGGGCATCTCCTCGCCGCTTGACCCGGTGCCGGCCATTGCCCTTGGCGTTTCGCCCGTCTCGCCGCTGGAGCTGGCCGCGGCCTATGCACCGTTTGCCAACGGCGGGCGGCTGGTGGCACCTTACGTGGTGAAGCGCGTCATCACCCGTTCCGGCAAGGTGGTGTATGAGCGTTCCGGTTCCGGCCTGGGCCGGGTGGTGCGCGAGAAGCACCTGGGCATGCTCAACTACATGATGCGCGCCGTCATCCGCACCGGCACGGGTCGCAACGCTGCCTTCCGCGGACAGGACATCGCGGGCAAGACCGGCACCAGCCAGAAATACCGCGATGCCTGGTTCGTCGGTTATTCCGCCCATCTCATTGCTGCCGTGTGGCTGGGCAACGACGACAACCGCCCGATGCGCCGCGTAACCGGCGGCTCGCTGCCCGCAGTGCTGTGGCGGCAACTGATGCAGGAAGCGCACAGGGGTCTGCCGTGGAAGAAGCTGCCCGGCCACTACCTGCCGCCTTCTCCGCCGCAGCGCCCCGCACCGCCCATTGTCGCCGAGCGCCCGGACACACCACCCCCGGCCCGCCACGCCCCGCGCGAGGAGCCGAGGACGGTGCTGGAGTTCCTGCGCAACCTGTTCCGCTGATCAGGCCCGGCAGGGCAGCGACAGCCTGCTGGCAGCGCAATGGGGTCAGAAGCGGTAGTTCACGCCCATGCGCAGCAGGTGCATGGAATCGTCGAAATGATAGGGATCATTGTCCTCGGTGTATCCCCTGTGGCGGCCGAAATCCATGTAGAGATATTCCGCCTTCGCGCTCCAGCGTTCGTTCAGGGCGTATTCCACCCCGACACCCGCCACCCAGCCGGTGCGGGTTTTCGCATCCCATGACGATTCGTTGAAGTTGTTGCCCAGCGTCCAGTTGTCGGTCTGCATGAAGGCAACGCCGGCGGTGCCGTAGATAAGCAGCGAATCCATGAGCGGCATGCCGATGCGTCCGCGCAGGCTGCCCCACAGGGGGCCGAAGGCGGGTTTCCACGAATGGCCGTCGAATACCGGCTTGTCATCGCCGCCGATATTCATGATGCCGATGTCGGCTTCGACACCGGCGATCAGCAGGCCGCCCAGCGGCAAGTTGTAGCCGGCAGCGAGCGATGCGACGAAGCCGTCGGGGCTGACGCTGTCGGCACCATGATTGTTGTTGCGGTTCAGCACCTGATCACTGTGCACCGTGCCCCATCCCGCGCTGCCTCCCAGGTAGAAGCCGGAGAAACGCGCCACGGGGGCAGCATCTTCCGCCAGCACCACCACCGGCGCATTGCCGCGCACAGGATGCGCCTGCACGGATTGCGCCTGTGCGGGATACGTCTGGGCCGGAGGTTGTGCCGTGGCAAGCAGGTCTTCCTTCTGGTTGGCGGATGGGCAGCCCTGCAGCTGGGCCCAGGCGGCCAGGCAGGCCAGAACGGCATTCAGGCTCATGAGATGTCCCCTTTCGATTCCGGTCAGTCAACGTTCAACGTTGCCCCGGCCCCGAAAGGGAACCTGCCAGCACCACGTGGCCACCGGCGGGCGGCAATGGTGCGGCCGGATGATCTTGTTGTGGCGCTTCCGGCGGCAACATGGCCGGATGATGGCAAGGACCGATCACCTGAACGCACGGGCAGGCGGGCGCAGGCAGATGTGCCTGCTTCAGCGCGGTGGCAGGCGGCGAGGCGGCGTGTTGCCGGCGGCATCCGCATCATCGGCCGGGTCATCCCTGCCGGCAGCGGCATCGCGCACTTCCCGCACTTCCACCTCGATGATCTCTGCCTGCATGCGCATGTTGCCGCCTCCGCTCATGCCATGCCCGGACACTGCCGGACGCCGTGCCAGAATTCCGGCCAGCAGCCGCCTCAGCGGCGTGATCAGCAGCAGCAGGCCAATGGCATCGGTAACGAAACCGGGAACGAGCAGCAGGATGCCCGCCAGTCCCAGCAGCATGCCGGAGACGATCTCCCGCGCCGGCACCGAGCCCTGCGCCAGTTGCCGCCCCATCTCGTGCAGCGTCAGCACTCCCTGCAGCCGCACCAGCCAGATGCCGAGTGCTGCCGTGAACAGCGTCAGCAGCACCGTCGGCAGCGCCCCGATGCGCCCGCCCACGGCAATGAAGGTGGCAATCTCCACCGCCGGTATCACCACCAGCAGCACCACGATGACAAGCAGCAGCAAGCGCATCAGCTCTCCTTCTCCAGCGTCAGGCCCAGCATTGCCAGCAGCACCTCCTCCCGCGGTTCGGCTGCCGTCAGCACCTGTTCGCATCCCGGCAGGTGCCGGCGCAGGGCATGGGCCACATTGGACGAGAGGCAGGCATGCCGCCAGCGCGCCGCCTGCGCTGCCAGTCCTGCCTGCTGCACCAGCTGTGCCCATATGCTGGCCGAGCGCGGGGAATACAATGCCACCGTGCCGGGGGCATCGTTCAGCAATGCCTTCCGTGCCGCCTCGTTCAGCATGCCGGCCGGGCGTGCCTCGTACAGCACGGCGCGATGCACATCGAACCCGGCCGCATTCAGGTGCCGTTGCAGATCACCGCGGGTGATGGCACCGGAAGCATAGAGGATCGGCCCGTCCTGCGGGCGCAGCCGCTGCCGCACCGTTTCGATCAGCGCCGCCACGTCGCCCGCCGCCTGCAGGATGCGCGCAAACCCTGCCATGCGCGCCGCTGCCGAGGACGCCGGGCCGACGGTAACCGCCTGCGCTGCGGTGATGGCCTGCCGCTGCGCCGCCGGCAGGCGACCGATGGCACGTGCGCCGTTGGCCGAGGTGATGGCCACCGCCTGCCAGCGCACATCCGGTATTTGCACCTGCTCGCGGAAATGGATGTCGATTACCGGCATGGCAATGACGCGCGCTCCAGCGGCCCGCGCCGCTGCACTGAAGCGCCCGGCATCCTCCACTGGCCGGGTGATGATGAAGGTATGCGCACTCATGCCCCGCATGCTGCCGCAGGCGCGGGCGTGATGCAAGGCACTTGGCCATGAAGGGCATGAAGTGCCGGATAAGGTCTTGCGGCCTTCAGTGCGCCATCAGCACCGGGATGTTCATCTCTTCCAGCACATGCCGGGTGGCACCGCCGAAGACGTATTCGCGCAGCCGCGAATGGCCCCATGCACCCATGACCAGCAAATCGGCATCCGCATCATGGGCATGCGCCAGCAGCGCCGCCCCGGCATCATGGTGCCCGTCCGATGATATGCCATGCCCTTCCGCCGCAACCCCGTGCCGTTGCAGGGCGCTCAGCACGTCTTCCAGCGGCCGGCGGCGGGTGGGAGCCTCTTGCGGTGGATCCACCCACACCAGCGACACCTTCTCCGCCTGCTTCAGCAGCGGCAGGGCATCATGCAGCGCGCGTGCCGCCTCGCGCGAGCAGTTCCAGCCCACCACCACGTGATCGAACACCGGCTCGGCCCGCCCGTGGCGCGGCACGAACAGCACCGGACGCCCCGATTCCATCACCAGCCGGTCGGCAAAATCGGCTTCCAGGTCCGGGCTTTCGTCTTCCGGTGGCTGGCCGGTGATGATGAGGTCATGCACCCGGCTCAGGCCAATCACCGTATCGGCCACCAGCGGCGTCAGGCTCTCGATCAGCCGCCAGTCGTGGGCCACGTCATGTTCGCGGCAGGCTTCCTCGAAGGCCTTGCGCACCTCATCGCCACGCTTGCGGAACACCTTGCGCTGCGCCTCGAACACCTCGTCCGGCACATGCACGGTAACCACCGGATAAAGGCGTAGCGCCGGCACCACGTAAAGCCCGCTCAAATGCGCATCGAAGCGTGCCGCCATGCGGGCAGCAAAGGCCGAGAGCACCTGGCGCTGCTCATGGTCGTTGAGGGAAATCAGCAGATTCTTCATCGCCGGCTTCCTCCCGTTTGCGCTGCCGCTCCCTGCAACTGATATGGGCATCGCTCATCTCCGCGAAAAGGTGCCGCGAAGCAGGCAGCGGCAAGGCGGGCAGCGGCAAGTGCAGAACGCGCGCCTTCCGCCGGAAGACGCGCGCCCTGGACGAAACTGCAACAACAGACCGGGATAAAGAGGAGAAGGAGGAGAGGGAGAACGCCGAGCCGCAGCGGAAAGAGGGGGAACGAAGCGACAGCCGATGTCTCTCGCAATCCACGCCCCGGCGCTCTCCCGATGTGATGGAACGCTGCATTCAGGCACCATCACGATCAGGAAACTGCCATGCGAAACACCCGCCTGCCTTGACATCCGTCAAGCAGCCGAAAAAAGGCCCCCTGCATGATGCTTGCTCAAGCGCGCCGCAGGCTTGCCGGCATCCCGCGAACACCTGCGGCAAGCCGGGGAATGTGCCCCGCTCCCATGATGGAGGTGGCACAAGGGGTGCGGTTTCGGCCATCATGGCATTGTGGCAGCTTGCGCAAGGACCCGAGGAGCGGCACGGCATGCACGAGAACAGACAGAAGCAGGCGGTGGCATTTCTGCTCGATGCCGCCCACTGGCCAGAGCCGGTGGGGCAGGTGAAGCACGTGGAAACGCACATCTCCCACCTGTTCCTGGGGCGCGCATTGGCGCTGAAGATGAAGAAGGCGCTGAAGCTGCCCTACCTGGACTTCTCCACGCTGAAGGCGCGGCACCACTACTGCCTGCGCGAGCTGGAGGTGAACGCCCGCTTCTCGCCCCATCTCTACCTCGGCCTGTCGCGGGTGATTCGCACAGGCACCGGTGCTGGTGAAGAGGCGCTGGCGCTGGAGCTGGAGGCGGATGCCGCCGCTGATGCTCCTGATGATGGCCGCACGGTGGAATGGCTGGTGCGCATGCGCCGCTTCGACGACGATGCGATCCTTTCCAATCACCTCGCCCGTCATGGCGCGCCGGATGCAAGGCTCTCGGCAGCACTTGCCGCCATGGCCTGCACCGCGCATGGCGCCGCCGAGGTGAAGCGCGACGCCGCCTTTGCCGATACCCTGCTGCACGTGCACCGGCAGGTCGCCAACGCCCTGTTGCCGCACCGGCAGGCGCTGGGCGAAGAGGGAAGGGTGCTGCCGGAGCTGCTGCGCACCCTGAACGAACACCTGCAACAGGCCATTCCGCGCCTTGAGGAGCGCACCGCTGCGGGATACGTGCGCCGCTGCCATGGCGACATGCACCTGGGCAACATCGTGCTGTGGAACGGCGCACCGGTGCTGTTCGACGCCATCGAGTTCGACGAGGCGCTGGCCACCATCGACGTGCTCCACGACCTCGCCTTCCTGCTGATGGACCTGCATCATCGCGGGTTTGCCGAGGCGCTCAATCGCACCTTCAACGGCTGGCTGGCCCGTTGCGATGATGAAAACAACCACCGCCACGCCGACCTCATGGGCCCCTTCATGGCCCTGCGCGCGCTCATTCGTGCCATGGTCATCAGCGATCTGGCAGCGCAGCAGGATGAACCAGCCGCCCGCGCGGAGAAGCTGGCAGAAGCCGCCCGCTACATCACCACCGCCACTGCCTGCCTTGCGCCCGTGCGCCCGCTGCTGATTGCCGTTGGCGGGCTTTCCGGCACCGGCAAGACGACGCTGGCCAGCGCCCTTGCCGCCCGGCTGGCACCGGCGGCGGGCATGGTGCACCTGCGCTCCGACGTGGAGCGCAAGGTCATGGCCGGGGTGGGCGAGTTCGAGCGTCTGCCGCCGCAAGCCTACACGATGGAGGCCTCGCGGCAGGTCTATGCGCGGTTGCAGGAGCGCGCCGCCGCCGCACTTGTCGCTCCCTGGCCGGTGGTGGTGGATGCGGTGTTCGCGAAAGAGGCCGAACGCACAGCCATCGAGCACGTGGCAAAGGAGGCAGGCGTGCCCTTCATCGGCCTGTGGCTTGATGCGCCGCCCGAGGTGCTGCGCCAGCGCGTCGCCCGCCGGGCGGAGGCGGGCAATGATGCCTCCGACGCCGGCGTGGCGGTGCTCAAGAAGCAGCTCGCCTGCGACCTCGGTCCCATCACCTGGCGCACCATCTCCGCCGAGGGTGTGCCGGAAGAGGTGCTGCACCGCGCGCTGGCCGTGCTGCAAGAGGAAGGGATCGGCTGAGAGAAGGGCCGCGACGGGCCGTCCTCGACAAGGCAGAGCAGGCATCAGCAATCGTCATGAAGCACCAATGGCGGCATTGCCCCCATTGGCGCTTGCTTCTCCCGGCCCATTTCCTTGTCCCGAATGGCAGGGCATTCGGCGCATCAGAAGTGATGATACCCGTTCTCCCGCGCCACCTCGTGGAACGGGCGGGTGGCCCGCGCGCCCATCTGCTGGATGATCTCCGCCGCCGCCAGTGCTCCCAGCCGTGCGGCATCCGGCAGGTCAAGCCCGCGCGCATGCCCGGCCAGGAAGCCGGCGGCAAACAGGTCTCCGGCACCGGTGGCATCCTCCACCTTCTTCACCGGTGCGGCCTCGATCACGTGCACGTCATCCGGCAGGGCGATGACCGAGCCGGCAGCAGAGCGGGTAAGCACCGCCAGCGGGCAGTCCTGCCGCACCGCGTGCATGGCGTCGTTGAAGGTCTTCACCTGATACAGCGACTTGATCTCCGCCTCGTTGGCGAACAGGATGTCCACGGCGTTGCGGATGAGGTCGAGAAAGCTCTCGCGGTGCCGATCCACGCAGAAGGCGTCGGACAGGCTCAGCGCCACCTTGCGCCCTGATGCCCGCGCCACCTCCGCCGCCTTGCGGAAGGCCTCCTTCGCCGCCGGCGGATCCCACAGGTAGCCCTCGAGGTAGACGATGCCGGAAGCTGCCACCAGCTCTTCGTCCACGTCCTCCGGCCCAAGGTTCTGCGCCGCGCCCAGCCACGTGTTCATGGTGCGCTCGCCATCCGGCGTAACCAGCACCAGGCAGCGCGCGGTGGACGGGCCGTCTTCCGCCATCGGCGTGCCGAAATGCGCGCCCGTGGCGCGGATGTCATGGGCGAAGACATTGCCCAGCTGATCATCCTTCACCTTGCCGATGAAGGCGGCCCTGCAGCCGAAGGAGGCCAGCGCCGCAATGGTATTGGCCGCCGAGCCGCCGGACTGTTCCAGCGTCGGCCCCAGCGCCTCGTAGAGCCGCTCCGCCTCCACCTCGTCGATCAGTCGCATCGAGCCCTTCACCAGGTCATGGCGCACCAGGAATTCCTCGTCCACGTGCGCCAGCACATCGACAATGGCATTGCCGATGCCCAGAACGTCAAACCGCGTCTCGCTCATGCATCACCCTTTCGGCTGAATCCGTATTGCATCCCGTTTTCTCATAGACGCCGTCATGCCCGGGCACAATCGTGCGTGGATGAACTCGTGCATGCATGCCGGTGCAGGGGGGCGGCAGGCGCAAGGCAGGCATGCGTTCGATGACAGGAAATACATCTTGCGACAGCTTGCCGCAGCCGGGGAAATGCGGCATCATATACAGGCATTCCTTCCTTTTCTCCTGCTGCACAGGAGGTTCCCCATGCAGATCGAAGGCAGATACAATCACGCCGCCGGATTCGATTCCACCTTGTTCGGCGGAGCGAAGCGGGCATTGTTCAACCTCGTGGAGCCGGAGCTGTTCGAGCTGGCCATTGCCCGTGGCGAAGGCATTCTCACCGCCGATGGCGCGCTCAGGGTGCTCACCGGCGAGCATACGGGGCGCTCCGCCAACGACAAGTTCATCGTGCGCGATGCCCTGACCGAGAGCACCGTGTGGTGGGACAACAACGCCGCCATGTCGGAAGGGCATTTCGCGGCCCTGAAGGCCGACTTTGCCGCATACATGAAGGGCCGCGAGGTGTTCGTGCAGGATCTGTATGGCGGTGCCGACCCGGCCCATCGCATCCGCGTGCGGGTGGTAACGGAGAACGCCTGGCATGCGCTGTTCATCCGCTACCTGCTGCGCCGTCCGGAGCTGGCCGATCTTGCCGCCTTCCGCGAGGAGCTGACGGTCATCGACATGCCGGGCTTTCAGGCCGACCCGTCCCGCCACGGCACCCGTTCGGGCACCGTCATCGCGCTCAACCTGCGGGAGCGGCTGGTGCTCATCGGCGGCACCTCCTATGCCGGCGAGATGAAGAAGTCCGTCTTCACCACGCTCAACTTCCTGCTGCCGGACACCGGCGTGCTGCCCATGCACTGCTCCGCCAACATTGGCGAGAAGGGCGACGTGGCGCTGTTCTTCGGCCTTTCCGGCACCGGCAAGACGACGCTTTCCGCCGATTCCTCGCGCACTCTCATCGGCGATGACGAGCACGGCTGGTCGGACAACGGCGTGTTCAATTTCGAGGGCGGCTGCTACGCCAAGACCATCAATCTCTCCCCTCATGCCGAGCCGGAGATATACGCCGCCTGCCGCCGCTTCGGCACGGTGCTGGAGAACGTGGTGGTGGATGACCTGCGCGCGCCCGATTTCTCCGATGACCGCTACACCCAGAACGGCCGCGCCGCCTATCCGCTGCACTACATTCCCAACGCCTCGGAAAGCGGCATGGGCGGGCAGCCGGACACGGTGATCTTCCTCACCGCCGATGCCTTCGGCGTGCTGCCGCCCATCGCCCGTCTCACGCCGGAGCAGGCGATGTTTCATTTCCTTTCCGGCTACACCGCCAAGGTGGCCGGCACCGAGAAGGGTGTAACCGAGCCGGTGGCCACCTTCTCCGCCTGTTTCGGCGCGCCCTTCATGCCGCGTCATCCGGCGGTCTACGGCAAGATGCTGAAGCAGCGCCTGCACGAGACGGGCGCGCGTTGCTGGCTGGTGAACACCGGCTGGACGGGCGGGCCGTATGGAGAGGGCTACCGCATGCCCATTCGCGACACCCGTGCGCTGTTGCACGCCGCCCTCTCCGGCGCGCTTGATGGCGTGCCCATGCGCCGCGATCCGTTCTTCGGTTTCGAGGTGCCGATGACGGCACCGGATGTCGATGCGCGGCTGCTGGATCCGCGCGCCACCTGGGCCGATGCCCAGCGCTATGATGAGCAGGCAAGGCGGCTGGTGGCCATGTTCAACGACAATTTCGCCGCCTTTGCCGGGCACGTGGAAGATGCGGTGAAGGCTGCCGCGCCCGTGGTGCCTGCCTGATCCCGCCGGCTCCGGCGAATGACTGCCACTGACGGCCCATATCGTGGAATGCCCCGCGTCAGCGGGGCATTTCTTTGCTTAACAGGGCAATTGGAAGTGGTGCCGTGCCTTGGGGAACGGTGCGGCACTGCACGAAGCGACAGCCGGTTCGTTCCGGCCGCCCGCCGGGAACAGGCAATGGTGCATCCGTTGCATGACGGATGAATGCCTTGATGTTCCGCGGCGGGCTTTCGGGCGAACGAGGAGCGGATTGCAGACAGCGGGTTGCCGGGCCTTGCCACCCCCTTGTCCGGAGGTGGTGCATGCCTGCCCCGCATGCTCCGTGCAGCGCTCCACTGCGGGAAGAGGGAAGCCATGAGCCTTTCACTGAGAATGCTGCAGATGGCCGTGCTGGGAGGCTTCGGCCTGCTGGCGCTGATGCTGGCGGCGCGGGCGCAGGATCCGGGCTATGCCCTGCACGCCTGGATCATGTTCGCCGGGGTTGTCTTCGGCCTCGTCTGGCTGGCCCGGCGCACCGACTTCGATGGCGGCACAGCCGCCCGCACCGACGAGGACGGCTACATCGACGATGTCATCAAGGCCGGTGTCATCGCCACCGTGTTCTGGGCCGTTCTCGGCATGGCCATGGGCGTGTTCGTTGCCTCCGAGCTGGCCTGGCCGTGGCTCAATGGCGACAATCCCTACACCAGCTTCGGTCGCCTGCGCCCGGTGCACACCACGCTGGTGATCTTCGGTTTCGGTGGCAACGCGCTGCTGGCCTCCTCCTTCTACGTGGTGCAGCGCACCAACCGCACGCAACTGGCCTTCCGCGGCCTGCACTGGTTCGTCTTCTGGGGTTATCAGCTGTTCATCGTGCTGGCCATTACCGGCTACGTGCTGGGGGTAACGCAGGCACGTGAATACGCCGAGCCGGAATGGTATGTGGACCTGTGGCTGCTGGTCGTCTGGCTGGCCTATTTCGCCATCTTCTTCGGCACGCTGGTGAAGCGCAAGGTCAGCCACATCTACGTGGCCAACTGGTTCTACCTCGCCTTCATCATCACCACCGCCATGCTGCACATCGGCAACAACCTGGCACTGCCGGTGTCGCTGTTCGGTGCCAAGAGCTATTCGCTGCTCTCCGGCGTGCAGGACGCCATGACCCAGTGGTGGTATGGGCATAACGTGGTGGGCTTCATCCTCACCGCCGGCTTCATCGGCATGATGTATTACTTCCTGCCCAAGCAGGCGGAGCGCCCGGTGTATTCCTACCGGCTGTCCATCATGCATTTCTGGGCGCTCATCTTCGTCTATATCTGGGTGGCACCGCATCATCTGCATTACACCGCCCTGCCCACGTGGGTGCAGACGCTGGGCATGGTGATGTCGGTGATCCTGTGGATGCCCTCCTGGGGCGGCATGATCAACGGCCTGATGACGCTCTCCGGTGCCTGGGACAAGCTGCGCACCGACCCGATCCTGCGCATGATGGTCATTTCCGTGGCCTTCTACGGCATGTCCACCTTCGAAGGCCCGATGATGGGGGTGAAGTCGGTCAACGCCCTGTCGCACTACACCGACTGGACGGTGGGCCACGTGCACTCCGGTGCCCTGGGCTGGGTCGGCATGATCTCCATGGGCACGGTCTATTTCCTCACCGCACGGCTGTTCGGCAACGGCAACCTGTATTCCATCCGGCTGGTGAGCTGGCACTTCTGGCTGGCGACACTGGGCATTGTGCTCTACGCCGCTTCCATGTGGGTGTCGGGCATCACGCAAGGGCTGATGTGGCGCGAGTATGATGATCAGGGCTTCCTCGTCTATTCCTTCGCCGAGGTGGTGGAGGCCGTGCAGCCCTATCACGTCATCCGCGCCATTGGCGGTGCCCTGTATCTCGCCGGTGCGTTGCTGATGGCCTACAATGTCTGGCGCACCGTGCGTGGCGAGGCGCGCCAGCCCATTTCGGCACCGGCAACGATCGCGCCCGCGGCAGCAGCCCGCGCCTGAGGCGTGTCCCGGGGGCTCCCGCATCGGAAAGCCCTGCCAGCATCTTGCACATGACAGGAGGGCGGCCTGCTTCAAGCGCCGCCCTCCTTGTCTTTTGCGCGCCGCTTGCAACCCGGCCCATTGCAGTTTGCCCCTCATGTCTCGAGGGGCGGTGTCGATGCGCATGTGCGCCTGTGCTCCCCTTCCTCCATGTGGAAAAAGAGTCGCAGCCCCGCCATGGCCTTGACGAAAGTCAAACGGGGCTTCCTGAAAAGTCTGTAAGGCGGACAAGGCGCGGTATTCCGCCGTGGCGGCGGCCATGCACAGGCAGGATGGCCGGTGAAATGGTTGGCATGTCCGCGCTGGCCAGAGCCTGAGGAAGGAGGACGGCGATGTCCGCTTTGGCGACGGAAACGACCATGATGGGCGGGCCATTGCCCGGGGGATTGCGGCGGCATGGGTGGACAGACTGTCGCAGCCGCAAGGCAATGATTCCCACATCATTAAGATATGTTAAAATATCCACGCTGCGGAACGTCCATGCAGCAGATGCATGGTCGTGTTGACGTGGTGCGATGGTTCGGCGGTCGGGGATCCCGCTGGATGCATTGCTGATGCGTCTCTCGGCAACAAGGGAGAGAGGGAACAATGTCTTTGACGGTCAGACTGGTGCAGATGGGGCTGCTCGGCGCGGGCGCGCTGCTGGCCCTGTTCATGGCGGCGAATGCCGTAGATGAGGTATTCGCCTTCCACATGTGGGTGTTCTTTGCTGCCGCCGTGCTGGGCCTGTTCTACATGGCGCGCAATACCGACTTCTCCGGCGCGCAGCCGGCACCGAAGGACGACGAATACATGGATGGCGTGGTGAAGGCCGGTGTCATCGCCACGGTGTTCTGGGGTGTGATCGGCTTCACCATGGGTGTTTATGCAGCCTCCGAGCTGGCGTGGCCGTTCCTCAACATGGACTACGAGCTGCTCAACTTCGGCCGCCTGCGCCCGGTGCACACCTCCGCCGTCATCTTCGCCTTCGGCGGCAACGCGCTCATCGCCACCTCCTTCTACGTGGTGCAGCGCACCAACCGCACGCGGCTTGCCTTCGGCAACCTCGCCTGGTTCGTCTTCTGGGGCTATCAGCTCTTCATCGTGCTGGCCGCCACCGGCTACGTGCTGGGTGCCACCCAGAGCCGCGAATACGCCGAGCCGGAGTGGTATGTGGACCTGTGGCTGACCATCGTCTGGGTAGCCTACTTCCTGGTGTTCTTCGGCACCCTCATCAAGCGCAAGGTCAGCCACATCTACGTGGCCAACTGGTTCTATCTCTCCTTCATCGTTACCATCGCCATGCTGCACATCGGCAACAACCTGGCGCTGCCGGTGTCGCTGTTCGGCATGAAGAGCTATTCGCTGCTCTCCGGTGCGCCGGACGCCATCACCCAGTGGTGGTATGGCCACAACGCGGTGGGCTTCTTCCTCACTGCCGGCTTCCTCGGCATGATGTACTACTTCATCCCGAAGCAGGCGCAGCGCCCGGTGTATTCCTACCGGCTGTCCATCATTCACTTCTGGGCGCTCATCTTCATCTACATCTGGGCCGGCCCGCATCACCTGCACTACACCGCCCTGCCGGACTGGGTGCAGACGCTGGGCATGGTGATGTCGGTGATCCTGTGGATGCCCTCCTGGGGCGGCATGATCAACGGCCTGATGACGCTCTCCGGTGCCTGGGACAAGCTGCGCACCGACCCGATCCTGCGCATGATGGTGATTGCCGTGGCCTTCTACGGCATGTCCACCTTCGAAGGCCCGATGATGGCCATCAAGTCGGTCAACGCGCTGTCGCACTACACCGACTGGACGGTGGGCCATGTGCACTCCGGTGCCCTGGGCTGGGTCGGCATGATC
Organism: Hyphomicrobiales bacterium; assembly: GCA_026982665.1. Lineage (GTDB taxonomy): Bacteria > Pseudomonadota > Alphaproteobacteria > Rhizobiales > Aestuariivirgaceae > Thermopetrobacter. The sequence goes on from JALSGQ010000019.1 coordinate 22,865, forward strand.
ACCATGGGCTCGATGTATTTCCTCATGCCGCGGCTGTGGAATCGCGAGCGGCTGTATTCCCACACGCTGGTAAGCTGGCATTTCTGGCTGGCAACGCTGGGCATCGTGCTCTATGCCGCTTCCATGTGGGTCTCCGGCATCATGCAGGGCCTGATGTGGCGCGAGTATGATGATCAGGGCTTCCTCGTCTATTCCTTCGTGGAGACGGTCGAGGCCATGCATCCCTACTACGTCATTCGCGCCCTGGGTGGCATGCTGTATCTCACCGGTGGCCTCATCATGGCCTACAACTTCTACATGACGGCCAAGGGCCGCGTGCGGGCCTCCGAGGCTGCGCTGGCTGCCGCCAAGGCCTGAGAAGGGGGAGTGGAGCAAGATGTTCAAGCATGAGAAAGTCGAACGCAGCGCCACGCTGTTGCTGGTTCTCAGCTTCATCGTGGTTACCATCGGTGGCCTGGTGGAGATCGTGCCGCTGTTCTGGCTCAACAACACCATCGAGAAGGTGAAGGGCATGCGGCCCTACACCCCGCTGGAACTGGCCGGGCGCAACATCTACATTCGCGAGGGCTGCTACCTGTGCCACTCGCAGATGATCCGCCCGTTCCGCGACGAGGTGGAGCGCTACGGCCACTATTCGCTGGCAGCGGAAAGCATGTATGACCACCCGTTCCAGTGGGGGTCGAAGCGCACCGGGCCGGATCTTGCCCGTGTTGGTGGCAAGTATTCCGACCAGTGGCACGTGCAGCATCTCATCGACCCGCGCGCCGTGGTGCCGGAGTCGGTGATGCCGGGCTATCCGTTCCTGGCCAGGCGCGAGCTGAAGTATGACGACATTGCCGATCACCTGAAAACGCTGCGCAAGCTTGGCGTTCCCTATGACGATGACATGATCGCCAATGCCAAGGCAGACCTGGTGGCACAGGCCAGCGGCGAGGAGACGGAGGGGCTCATCAAGCGCTACGGCAAGGCCCGCTGGGGCTCCGCCACCGAGGTGAAGGCGCGCGACTTCGGCCTCGACGGGCCGCAGAAGATCACCGAGATGGATGCGCTGGTGGCCTATCTGCAGATGCTCGGGACCCTGGTGGACTTCAAGACCTTCGATGCCACCGACGTTGAAAATCTGAGGTGATCCTCATGACCTACGAAACCGTGGCATCCTGGGCGGGAACCTTCGGCGCGGTGCTGGTGGCAGTGTTCTTCATCGGCGTGCTGATCTTCATCTTCCGCCCGGGCTCGAAGAAGACCTACGAGGAGCTTGCCAGGGTGCCGCTGGAGGATGACGATATCGGGGAGCGGAAAAATGGCTCAACGTGAACGCGATGAAGTAACCGGCACGGAAACCACCGGCCACGAATGGGACGGCATCAAGGAGCTGGACACGCCCCTGCCGCGCTGGTGGCTGTGGACCTTCTACGCCACCATCATCTGGGGCATCGGCTACACCATTGCCTACCCGGCATGGCCGCTGCTGAACACCAACACCAAGGGTGTGCTTGAAACCACCAACCGGCTGGAGCTGCATCAGGAGCTGAAGGTGGTGCAGCAGGCCCGTGCCGAGAAGCTGGCGCAGCTGGAAAAGCTCTCGCTGCAGGAGATCAGGAGCAACGACGAGCTGTTCCAGTTCGCCAACCGCATGGGGGCGGCGGCCTTCAAGGTGAACTGCGTGCAGTGCCATCAGGCCGGTGGCCAGGGTGCGCCCGGCTATCCCAACCTGGCTGACGACGACTGGCTGTGGGGCGGCAAGCTGGAGGACATCCACTACAGCATCACCCACGGCATCCGCTATCAGCCCGACACCAATCCGGAAACGCGGCAGTCGGAGATGCCGGCCTTCGGGCGCGACCAGATCCTCGATGGCGAGCAGGTGGCGGCCGTTACCGAATATGTCCTGAAACTCTCCGGCCAGGAGCATGATGCGAAAAAGGCCGAAGCAGGGCAGAAGGTCTACATGGAGGATGCCGGCTGCAATGCCTGTCATGGCGACAATGGCGAAGGCAACCAGGAGCTGGGCGGCCCGCGCCTGAACGACCAGATCTGGCTGTTCGGCGGCACCCGCGAGGAAATCCGTGCCCAGATCCATTCGCCGAAGCACGGCATCATGCCGGCGTGGAAGGGCAAGCTGGATGAAGCCACCATCAAGGCGCTGACCATCTACGTCCATTCGCTGGGTGGTGGTGTCGGCTCATGAACAGGCTGACGGACACATGAAACGCAGGGGCGAGGATGACATTCATCCTCGCCCTTTCACCCTCGGCCCCCGCTGTTCCACGATGCGGATGCATCTGGCCAGATCGCGGGCAGGCAGCAGCAGGCAACATGGCAGCCAGGCATTTCACCACGCTTCATGCATTTGTCGCTTTTCACGGCATGACAAGAACGGCATCTGGCCGCACGGGAGGAAGCGCGACACAACCCGGCGCAGGGCATCGCCACGGGACGTCTGACAGGATGCTGGCGGAGACACCATAACAAGAGGCGAAGAGCCATGGTCGAAGTCGTCGATACCCTGAAACGTCAGCCCGGTGATGCCGGAGAGCCACAGCCCCAATCGGGCGAGCGCGGACCGCTCTACGAGGCGCGGCGCAAGATATACCCCATGCGCGTGCAGGGGACGTATCGACGACTGAAATGGTCGCTCGCCTGGATATTCATGGCCATCTATTTCATCGGCCCGTGGCTGCGCTGGGATCGGGGGCCCGGCGCGCCGGATCAGGCCATTCTGGTGGATCTGGCCAACCGCCGCTTCTACTTCTTCTTCATCGAGATCTGGCCGCAGGAGTTCTACTACGTTGCCGGCCTGCTGATCCTTGCCGGCATCGGCCTGTTCATCGCCACCTCCATGGTGGGCCGCGCCTGGTGCGGTTATGCCTGCTGGCAGACGGTGTGGACCGACCTGTTCATGATGGTGGAGCGCAAGGTGGAGGGCGACCGCAACGCCCAGATCAGGCTCGACAACGCCCCGTGGACGGCAGGCAAGATCATCAAGCGCGGGCTGAAGCACGGCATCTGGCTGCTCATCGCCTTCTGGACGGCCTTCACCTTCATTCTCTATTTCGGCAACGCCCCGGATGTAACCTACTGGTTCTTCACCGGGCAGGCACCTTCCGTCGCCTACTGGACGGTCGCCATCATGGGTGCCATCACCTACATGTTCGCCGGCCACATGCGCGAGCAGGTGTGCATCTACATGTGTCCGTGGCCGCGCATCCAGGGCGCGATGGTGGACGAGGACACCCTCATCGTTACCTATCACGACTGGCGCGGCGAGCCGCGCGGTTCCAAGCGCGACCGCAAGAAGCACCCCGAAATCGCCTATGGCGACTGCATCGACTGCGGCAAGTGCGTGCACGTCTGCCCCACCGGCATCGACATCCGCGACGGCCAGCAGCTTGCCTGCATCACCTGCGCCCTGTGCATCGATGCCTGCAACAGCGTCATGGAAAAGCTCGGCAAGCCGCAGGGGCTGATCTCGTACTCCAGCGTCAAGGCCTACAACGACCTTGCCGCCGGCAAGATGAAGCAGGTGGACTTCGGCTGGCGCAATTTCATTCGCCCCCGCACCATCGTCTACATTACCATCTGGTCACTGGTGGCAGCCGGCATGTTGTTCCATCTTGCCACCCGCGACAGGCTGCAGGTGAACGTCATTCACGACCGCAACCCGATGTTCGTGCGCCTGTCCACCGGCGAGATCCGCAATGCCTACACCGTGCGGGTGCTGAACATGCAGCTTGAGCCGCGGCAGTTCCGCATTGCCCTGGAAGGGCTTGAGGGCGGCAGGATGCGCATTCTCGGCATTGACAAGCCGCCGGCGCGGGAGTTCACTTTCGAAGTGAAGGGCAACAAGGCGCGTGCCTTGCGCGTGTTCGTAACCGTGCCGCAGCAGCAGATCACCCAGCAGCGCATGGAGTTCGCCTTCCGCATCGAGGCACTGGATGATGCCGGCAAGGTTGCGGAGATGAGCCGCCGCAAGGCGGTGTTCGAGGCCCCGCCGCCAAAACGCTGACGGACGGACAGGAGGCCAGGCTCTCCCGATCATGGCGGGAGAGCAGCCCGCGGAAGGGGCTGAACCCGCCCCTTTCGCAAGCAAGCCGCAGGGAGGCCGGGTGTCATGGCACAGGAGCAACAACGGCAGGAGAAACAGTTCCGGCTTACCGGCGCACATGTGCTGGCGTTGCTGGTGGCTTTCTTCGGCATCGTCTTCACCGTCAATGGCTACCTCATCTATCAGGCCCAGCGCAGCTGGACCGGCCTGATGCCGGGCAATGGCTACGAGGCATCGCTGAAATACAACAAGGAGGCCGCAAGGGCCCGCGCCCTGCTGGCCAAGGGCTGGCACACGAAGGTGCTGGTGCCGAAGGATGGCCGCATCATCATCGAGCTGACGGACAGGAATGGCGAGCCGGTCATCGGCCTGCTGGCGAAGGCGAAGGTGGCGCGCCCCGTGGGCACTGCAGATGACCGCACGCTCACCTTCACCGAACGCTCCATTGGCCGTTACGTGGCAGATGCGGCGCTTCCCGCCGGCGCATGGCGCATGAATGCCGAGTTCACCCGCAAGGGAGAGCTGCAGTGGCGCGCCAGCGCCGATTTCATCGTGCCGGAGAGATGAGGCAGGCTTTCCGGTGCCGGCGGCAGGGCTTGGACATGCATGCATGATGCGCCATGATGGGCAACGGCCTGCAGCTTCGGCAGAAGCTCGGTGGATGGATGAAGGATAGGCGTTGCCGGAGGCAGGGAAGGCATGAGCTGTTGCGGCATCAGGGGTGAGGAAACCGGCGATGTGGTGGGCAGCGCCGCCTTGTGGGCGCGTGCCCTGCCGGATGGCTGCCATGAGCTGACCCTGTCGGTGCCCGGCATTCATTGCGCCGCCTGCATCAGCACCATCGAGAAGGGACTGAGGGAAATCCCGCAGCTGCGCGAGGCACGGGTCAATTTCACCCTGCGGCAGGTGCGCGTGCGCTGGTGTGATGACGGCTTCGACCCGGACGTGGTGCTGCACAAGCTGGCCGATCTGGGCTACGAGGCGCGCCCCTTCGACCCCGAGGCCGCCGGTTTCGCCCGCGATGACGCGGAGGGGCGCGAGCTGCTGCGGGCGCTGGCGGTGGCAGGCTTTGCCGCCGGCAACATCATGATGCTCTCCATATCGGTATGGTCAGGGGCCGAAGGAGCCACGCGCGACTTCTTCCACTGGATTTCCGCCGCCATCGCCATTCCGGCGGTGGCCTATGCCGGCCGGCCGTTCTTCCGCTCCGCCTTTGCCGCCCTGTCGCAGGCGCGCATGAACATGGACGTGCCCATTTCGCTTGCCGTCATCACCGCCGTGTTCATGAGCCTCTACCAGACGGCGACGCACCAGCAGCATGCCTATTTCGATGCTGCCGTCTCGCTGCTGTTCTTCCTGCTCATCGGCCGCTATCTCGACCACCGCATGCGCGCCCGCGCCCGCTCGGCCGTTACCCAGCTCATGGCTCTGCACGCGGAAGGTGCCACGGTGCTCAAGCCCGATGGCAGCCGCGCCTTCCTGCCCATCTCCGAGCTTCAGCCGGGCATGCTGGTGCAGGTGGCACCGGGCGAGCGCATCCCCGTGGACGGCATGGTGGAGGAGGGCGAGTCGGACGTGGACATGGCGCTGATCACCGGCGAGACGACACCGGAGCGCGTCGCTCCGGGTGCGGATGTCTTTGCCGGTGCGCGCAACATCACCGGCCCGCTGCTGGTGCGCCTGAAGGCCGCTGGCGAGGATACCTTCCTGGCCGAGATGATCCGCCTCATGGCCGCGGCCGAGAAGAGCCGCTCGGCCTACGTGCGCCTGGCCGACCGGCTGGCCGGCTACTACGCCCCGGCGGTGCACATCCTCGCCGGTGTTACCCTGGCCGGCTGGCTGTTCGCAACCGGCTTCAACTGGCCGGTGTCGCTGCTGCACGCCATCTCCGTGCTCATCATCACCTGCCCCTGCGCCCTGGGCCTGGCGGTGCCGGCGGTGCAGGTGGTGGCTGCCGGCGTGCTGTTCCGCTCCGGCGTCATGGTCAAGGATGGCAGTGCGCTGGAGAAGCTGGCGGAGGTTGACACCGTCATCTTCGACAAGACCGGCACCCTCACCCTGGGGCAGCTGCGCCTGCGCGAGGGGGCGGTATCTGCCGAGGCCCTGGCCGTTGCCGCCGGGCTGGCGCAAGGCTCGGCCCATCCGCTCTCGCGCGCCATCGTCGAGGCAGCACAGCAGCGTGGCATCACGCCTGCCATCGTGCGCGCGGTGGAAGAGGTGCCGGGCCACGGCCTGAAAGGCGTGTGGCAGGAACGGAACGTGCAACTGGGTGCGCTCGACTGGTGCGGCGTGCGCGAGGAGGAGCTGGCAGCACCCGACGTGCCGCACCTGGCGCTGGTGGTGGAGGGCAGCAGGCCGGTGCTGTTTTCCTTCTCCGACACCCTGCGCCCCGATGCACGCGAGACCATTGCCCTGCTGAAGCAGCAGGGCTTGAGGGTGGAGATGCTTTCCGGCGATCGCGAGGGGCCGGTGCGCGCCACCGCGCGGGAGGCCGGCATAGAGCATTACCAGGCCCGCTGCACACCACAGCAGAAACTGGCCTACGTGGAAGAGCTGGCCAGGAGTGGAGCAAAGGTGCTGATGGTGGGCGATGGCATCAACGACGCCCCGGCACTGGCCGCGGGCCACGTGTCGATGGCACCATCCACCGCCTCGGACATTGGCCGCACCGCCGCACAGCTCGTGTTTCTCTCCGAATCGCTGCAGCCGGTATGGCTTTCCCACCAGGTGGCAATGCGCGCCCGCCGGCTGATGTTGCAGAACTTCGCCCTGGCGCTCATCTATAACGTGGTGGCGGTGCCGGTGGCCATGCTGGGCTTTGCCACCCCGCTGTTTGCCGCCATTGCCATGTCCGGCTCCTCCATCGTGGTGGTCGGCAATGCACTGCGGCTGAACTTCGTCGAGCGCCGCCTGCTGAAGCGCTTCGGGCGTGCCTCCGCGCCTCGCAAGGCGGCGGCAGCACCGGCGACGATGCACGAGAGGGAAGCGGCATGAACGTTCTGGTGTTTCTGGTGCCCATAGCGCTGTTCATGGGGCTGCTGGGCCTGGGTGCCTTCATCTGGTCGCTGAAGAGCGGCCAGTATGACGACCTGGAAGGCGAGGCCCTGCGCATCCTCGACGAGGAAGGCGACGAAAAGCCGCTGAAGGACTGAGTCCGGCCATCATCGGAAGCGCGGAGAAGAAAAGGATACGGCCCGCCACGGAAGGGCGGGCCGTTTGCTTGCGTCATGCCACCTGTGGCGTGGCGCCTTGGCTGGCCTTAGGCCATCACCTTGCCCATGGCCACGGCGGTGTCGTTCATGCGGTTGGAGAAGCCCCACTCGTTGTCATACCACGACAGGATGCGCACCATGCGGTTGCCGATCATCTTCGTCTGCGGCAGCGCAAACAC
>JALSGQ010000020.1 GCA_026982665.1 Hyphomicrobiales bacterium
CCCTCGGCATTGCGGAAGATGTCGATCATCTCCACCGGCTGCGGCAGCTCGGCCAGCGAGGCAAACACGCGCCGGCCCAGGATCTCCTTGCCCGCCAGCCCCGGATGGATGGGGAACACCTCGTACCCGCGCGCCAGCAGGAACGCCATTACCTGGTGCGAGGGGCGCACGGGCCTGGGCGAGGCACCCACCATGGCGATGCTGTCGAGATTCCGCAGCACCGCCAGCGGGTCTGCGCCACCGGTTTCTTCATCATGTTCATGCCCATGCATATCTGGCACCCAGGTGGTTCTTGTGATGCACTGATGCCGCACTGTCGGCATCAGCCCCTGTCATCCGCATGCCGTCCGCTTGCGTTTCCGTGCGCGGCCTTGTTGTCGGCGTTCGCCGTTGTTTTCCGTTGCAGGTGGCCGGGTTGCTGCTCCCGTTACTGCCCGGCATCATTTTCACCGGGGAGCTCGTGGTCATGGCCATCATCCTCGCCCCCTTCCGGTGCGCCGCCTTCCAGCAGGTTGATCTTCTTCCTGTATTCGGGGTCATCCAGCAGTGCCTGCACCACCTTGCGATTGTTGAGGCTGGGGATCAGCGCCCGCAGGTACTTCAGGAGTTTTTCCTTGCGTTCCCTTGGCAGGTCGGTGCGAGCTTCCGCTTCCTTGATCTGGCGGAAGATCTCGTCGTCATGCCCTTCCTCGATGGAGGTATAGGCAAAGCCGATGTTGGAGATGATGTTGTTCCACTCCCTTACCGACCTGAAGCCGTGCCGGTGAATGATTTCGGCAAACTTCTTCCCTTGCGGGGATTTTTCGGCAAACGCCTGCAACGTGGGATAACGGGCGATCTCTTCGTCATCGAACTTGCCGAAGACCTGCGAGAAGGCATCCAGCGCCCTTTTTGCCGAATCCAGCGTCAGCTCCACTGCTTCCAGGTCGGGAATGTCTTCGGCAATCAGCTCTTCCAGCGATGGGCCGGCATCGGGCAGCTGTTCTTCGGCCGGGAAGGGCAGGTCGTTCTCATCAGCCGGGGCATCCGGCTGCAATGGAGAAGGTTCATCAATGGCGCGCGGCACATGCGGCAGCAGGGAGTCGGTGTTCTTGCCCCTTGCTGCAGGTTCTTCCGGCAGGATGCGGTCCTGCACCTTGCCGGCAGCCGGTGCCGCTGTCGCCGTGGCAAAAGGCGGCTGAAACGGCTGTGCCAGCATGAGGGGCAGCATCACGGCCAGCAGCCATGAGCGCTGTGCCGAGGCGCTCGCGCCTGTGCGGCAACGCCCATGATGGCAACAGCCCTGCCGCAGGCTTTTTCCGCCATGCGCATGGTGGATGGACAATGTGCGATCCCTTCCCTCAGGTAACGATACGATGCGGCACTTCCTTCCGGTCCTGCCCCTGCCTGATGGCCGGCAGTCCGCGCCGCGGCCTCCCGCGCGGCATGATAGTGCAGGCAGGTGATGCAAGGCAACTTACCGGCATTTCATTAGGGGTATTAAGATACCATTACAACAACTGCCGGAAACATTCGCGTTTTTCTGGTGGGCGTTGCAATATTTGCAGTTGACCATCATGCCCGGCTGCGTTAGGCATCGGCAACGGGACTGTCCTGCCCAGGGCAGGGAGCCAAGTCAATCACAACAACACTGCACGGAGTTGCAACGGTCATGAAAACCTGGGTCGCAAAGCCCGGCGAGGTGGAGAAGAAGTGGATCCTCATCGACGCCGAGGGTGTCGTGCTGGGCCGCCTGGCTTCCATCATCGCCAGCCGCCTGCGCGGCAAGCACAAGCCGCAATACACCCCGCATGTGGACTGCGGCGACAACATCATCGTCATCAATGCCGACAAGGTGCGCCTGACGGGCCAGAAGATGCAGAAGAAGAAGCACTACTGGCACACCGGCTACCCCGGTGGCATCAAGGAGCGCACCATGGACAAGATGCTCACCGGCAAGAAGCCGGAGAAGGTGCTCTACCTGGCGGTGAAGCGCATGCTGCCGAAGGGGCCGCTGGCCTACCGGCAACTGAAGAATCTGAAGATCTACGCCGGCCCCGAGCACCCGCACGAGGCGCAGAAGCCGGAGGTGCTGGACGTGAAGGCGATGAATCCGAAGAACGCAGCGAGGGTGTGATGGCCGAGGAAACCACTTTTGCGAACCTGAACGAGGCAGTGGAGGGCGTGCAGGCCGAGGCCGCGCCCCTGCCGGAGCCGAAGATCGACGAGCATGGCCGTGCCTATGCCACTGGCAAGCGCAAGAACTCGGTTGCCCGCGTGTGGGTGAAGCCGGGCAGCGGCAAGATCACCGTGAACGGCAAGCCGGCGGATGAATATTTCACCCGCGCCACGTTGCTGATGATCCTGCGTCAGCCGCTGGAAGCGGCGGATCGCGCCACGCAGTTCGATGTCATGTGCACGGTGTCCGGCGGTGGTCTTTCGGGGCAGGCCGGTGCGGTGCGCCATGGCATTGCCCGCGCGCTGGTGAACTACGAGCCGGCCCTGCGCGGCGTGCTGAAGAAGGGTGGCTTCCTCACCCGCGATGCCCGCGTGGTGGAGCGCAAGAAGTATGGCAAGCGCAAGGCTCGCCGCAGCTTCCAGTTCTCCAAGCGTTGAGGCACCGGAACACGGTTCACGAACAGGACAAGGCCGCCCGTCATGGGCGGCCTTTCTTCATGGTGTGCGCATGTTCAGTATTTCTTTGCCGGCAAGGGTGTGCTCGTGTCCACCGGGCCCGGTTTCGCGGGAATCTTGCGATTCATTTTTTCCACCTTCATGGACAGCTTGCACAGGCCCCTGAACTTGGCCGGTCCACTGTTCTTGTAAAGGAATTTGCCACCCTTCGACAGGCAGCTTTTGCATTGAGCACATGTCTTGCCCTTGTAGTCGAACACATTACAACGCTGGTATTTCCCGGTGCCATCGCACAGGGGCACTGCCTGCGCCGCTCCTGCCATGAGCATGACGATCCCCGTCGCGGCCATGGCTGTTGCCAGTCGCTTCATGATGTATCCTTTCATCTGATGGTGAAGTGATCTTCCAGGGTAGGCGGCTCCACGCTGGGCCAGCCCACATGAATGGGGCATGAACGCGCATCACCTCAGCGGTTCAGCCACCAGAAGATCAGGTTCAGCACCAGCGTCAGGACGATGGAAAGCACGATGGAGGTGCCGAGCAGGAAGTGCATGCTCCAGCCATCGCCGGTGAAATGCAGATCACCCGGCAGCCGCCCCAGGCCCAGTTTCTTCACCAGCGGCCACAGCAATCCCAGCGCCACAAGCACAAGCCCGAGGATGACCAGGAATTTCGCAATCTGATCCTGCATGTCTTCTGCCCGCTTTCACCCATTTCTCTGGTGCAAGATGGGCATGGATATCGAAGCTTCAATCCCCCGGTGGCAGGCTTGCTGGCAAGACGCCATGATGTGAAGGTGCCGGTTGCAGCAGCAGGTGCAGCCGCATTCATGCAGCTTTCTGCGACACCTGCTGCCCGGAATGCTCGATTGCAGACGCTCAGAATGCCGCCCGGATTCTTGCGGCCACTGCCGCCAGCTGTTCCTGGTCGGCCATTTCCTGCGGGCGCGGCCCGGGGCGCTGGCCCTCCCGCACGGGAATGATGTGAAAATGGGTGTGAAACACTTCCTGCCCTGCTGCGGCCTCGTTGTATTGGCGCAGCTGGAAGCCATCGGCGTTCAGCGCCTTCACCACGGCGCGTGCCACCTTCTGCACGCCGCGCATCAGGGTGCACAGCACGTCCGGGTCGATATCCAGCAGGTTGCGCGAGGGCTTCTTTGGAATCACCAGCGTATGCCCCTCGCTCAGCGGAAAGATGTCCATGAAGGCGAGGATGTCATCATCTTCATACACCTTGTGCGCCGGCAGCTCGCCGCGCAGGATCTTCGCGAAGATGTTGTCCGGATCATAAGTGCTCATGAATGCTCTCTCCGTTGACATTGCCCGGGCAGGCCAGATGCCGGGTTTGCTTCCGTGGCCTTGCCTCATTCCCTGCGCCAGCGTCAACGCACCTGGAACACGGCTTCCACCTCCACCGGCACCCCCAGCGGCAGCGATGAGCAGCCGATGGCGGCCCGCGCATGCCAGCCGCGTTCGCCGAAGATCTTCTCGATCAGCTCCGAGGCACCATTGATGACCTGCGGGTGCTGGGTGAAGTCAGGCGTGGCAGCCACGAAGCCGGTGAGCTTCACCACCCGCTCGACGCGCTCCAGGTCGCCCTCCAGCGCATGGTGCGCTTGCGCAATGCAGTTGATGGCGCACAGCTCGGCGCATTGCTGCCCGCGCTCCAGCGAGATGTCATCTCCCAGATGGCCGAAGGCAATGGGCCTGCCATCCCGCAAGGGAAGCTGGCCGGAGATGAACAGCAGGTCGCCCGCGCGTATCCACGGCCGGTAGCTGGCCACGGCAGCCGCCGGCTCCGGCAGCTCTATGCCCAGTTCCTGAAGGCGCTCCAGAACGGTCTCTCCCTGCATGACATTATCCTCATTCTTGCGCCCGGTGCTTGCCAAGTGGCCGCCAGGGCTTATGCTTGCTCCTCATCACGCCATGCATGCCAGAAGATGCATGCCATGCGCCAGCAGGAAAAATGTGCCAGCCCTTGCGTGCACGCTCAAGAGGCAACGATCAAGTGCGGGGGCAGGCTTTTGGGGAAGCGGGCCGGAGCAAATGGTCGGCCCCATGATGCAAGGATGATGCAAGGAGCGGATTGCATGCGTTTCAACCGAGCCTTCAACCTTCGCGATGGCGGCGGAAGGAAGTTGCACCGTTGTCCGGATGACCGCGCGTTGCGACCGCAAGCGGCGTTGCTGGCCGGGGTGGCCGGGCTGGCTGGGGTTTCGGTTGCGACCATGGCCGCGCCGCTGTCGGCAACGGCAGGAAGCCCTGCAGTTGCTGCACACATCGTGCCTTACGAGGTGCGCTACGAGATTTCCCTGAAGGATGCCGAGGAACGCGCCGGCATCGTCATTGCCGACGGCACGTTGCTGTCGCGCCTGAGCGGCAGTGCCTGTGCCGGCTGGAGCACCGACAGCCGCATGGCGGTGCGTTTCGTCTTTCGCCGCGAGGGCGAGCGTGAAACTGCAAGCCACGTGGCAAGCTGGGAATCGGACGATGGCAACCAGTTTGTCAGCCGTATCGAGCGGCGGCTGAATGGCCGGGTGGTGGAGCGCATTCGCGTGGCAGTGGAGCGTCCGGCTGCGAATCAGCCTTTCCGGCTGATGATGACCATGCCGAAAAAACAGGAAGGCACGCTCCCGGCGCAGACGCTGTTTCCCACTATTGCCTTGAAAAAGCTGCTGGCGGCAGCGCAGGCGGGAGAGCGCTCCCTGTCGCTGCTGCTGTATGAGGGGGACGAGGATGCGGCCCCGCAGCGCGTGGCCGTTCTCATCGGCAAGCGCCGCAAGGCGGCCGGTATGGCAGA
>JALSGQ010000021.1 GCA_026982665.1 Hyphomicrobiales bacterium
AACATCTACTGGTTCGACTGCCGCGCGGTAGTGAATGGTGAAGTCTGTGCCGAAGCAGTGGTTTCCGCCATGCTGGCCGAAGACCCCGAAAAGATCGCCGCCCGCCAGCAACAGCAGCAGGCGTGAGCGACCAGCGCCAGCAAGTCGTTGATCCGGGAGCGGATTCCCATCTCCGAGCGTCCCGAAGAAGTCAATGACCACTCCCAGGCAGGCCACTGGGAGGAGGTCTCATGTTCTGCTGGCGCAACTATCCCGTTCTGGTGCTCATCGAGCGCAAGAGCCGCTTCATCATCATCGCCCGCCTGAACGGCAGGCTGGCTGACGAAACGGTGCAGGGCTTGCGGGTGCCGCTGCAAGCAGGTGGACTTCAATGCAACCATCTTGCTCCAAAGCGGTGTTGCACTTCAGGCCTGAATGCGCCGGCACCCATGAAGGCCTCGCTCTATAAAAATATGATCACGAAAGCTGCCGCACCACAGCCGCTGAAACAGCGGCTGTACATCGGCAATTTGTGTGATGGCAACTTTTTGATAGCCACTGCGCTTCGCCAGGAGGATAAAACTACATGCCCCATTGAATTATTGGTGCCGGCTGAGGGACTTGAACCCACGACCCCCTGATTACAAATCAGGTGCTCTACCAACTGAGCTAAGCCGGCGTCCGTGGAAGGGCATATCTCACGAACAGAGAAGACTCCACCGTGCTTTTCTCTATCCCGTGATGCAGGGGCTGACAAGCACCTTTGGTGCATGGCCGCCAGCACATGCCCTGCCCTCCATTTTTTGCTCCTGCCCATGCACCGGAAGGCTGGCGCTCGTGTTTCAGCGCACTTTCATCGTGGGCAGGCGCACCATCACGCCAGGACGCAGACCAAGGCGGGTGGCAGCGCCGGCAGAAAGTTCCAGCACGGCCTTCACCGGCACGCCGGACGGAATGGGCGTGAGATCATGCGGGCGGGCATTCTCGTGCACGCGCACCACCATCCCGTCGGCATCGATGAACACCATGTCCAGCGGAATGAATGTGTTCTTCATCCACATCGCCACCGGCTGGGGCCGCGGCCACAGGAACAGCATGCCCTCATCATCTGCCAGTGGCTGGCGGCGAAACATCAGGCCATGCATGCGCGCGGTATCATTGGCCGCCACCTGCACGCGAATGCGCAGGCGCACCGCTTGCTCGCCAGCAGCCTGTGGCAGCGCCGTGGCATCATCCTTCAGCACCGGCAGGATTGCCCACGGCATGGCCGGAGCCCGCGGCTCGACACCACCATGCTCCTGCATCGCCCTGCCCTGTCCGGACAGGCTCCGTGCATCATCTGCCGCAGGCTGGGCGAATGCCAAGGAAGAGACAGCAAGCCATCCGCCTGCCAGCAATGCTCCCGCCGCCAGCAGCAGCCCCGGCAAGACCACCAGCCGGGCAAGCCGCTTCAATGATGACTGATCGTCGTGCCCTGGCCGCAGGGACGCTTCGCCTGCAGGCAGGCGCAGGGTGTCCGGGCGCATCATCTCATTTCCGTGGCTTGTCATGTTCGTCGCGCGGTGCCGGCATGCCATGCCCGCCGCTCTTGTGCTCCCCGGCATGGGAGAGATACAGCGCCAGGCCGATGAGCGCTATGCCACCGGCAAAGCTGAGCATGTCCAGTGGTGTCTTGAACTTCATGCCCACGGCATAGTCGAAGAACTTCACCACCAGGATCATCAGGATGACCTTGGCCAGGCGGTTCTTCAGGTCATCGAGATTGCGGATGGAGAGAATGCGCGAGGATGCCGCGGCATCGGCCTGGTCGATGCGCGAGATGAACAGCTCGTACAATCCCAGCGAAAATATCAGCAGCACCGTCGCCAGCAGGTAGCCATCCACCACCTGCACCACGTGCTTGATGGTCTGGTCATGAACCCCCTTGCGCGAGGTCTGGTCAAGGCCGGCATAATGCTCCAGCTCCATGACCAGATACCAGACATCCACCGTGGTAACGAAGAACACCGCCAACGACACTGCCAGCGATGCCAGCACCGCCACCAGCACGATGAGGCGCGTGTTCCACAGAAAGCTTTCGAATACCCTTTCCAGCAAGCGCAGCATGCCCGTTCCCCTTGCACAGCAGCCTTGTCATTGGTGCTCCGGCGGCCGGGCCTGCGCTCGTCATCTTCCAGCCTGGTGGAGGTTGACGGGCAGACCGGGCAGCAAAATCACCTGATCACTTCATATGGCAGAGGCTGTCCGGGCCGTGCAAGGGCAGGTGCCTGCGGCATACCTGCATTGTCGGCACGCCACAGGGGAGTGCCCTGCCCTTCTCATTCCGCCGCCTTTCTCGCCGGTGCGGGGCGGATGTCGCACTTCAGGAGGTGATGGTTGAGCGCATCTTCCATGGCCTGGAAGGAAGCATCGATGATGTTGGGAGATACGCCAACGGTGGCGAAGCGTTCGCCCCTGCCGTTTACCCACTCGATGAGCACGCGGGTGGTGGCGTCGGTGCCGGTATTGACGATGCGCACCTTGAAGTCGGCCAGCTCCAGGTCGCTGATGGCCTCCGAATAAGGCCCCAGATCCTTGCGCAGGGCGGCATCCAGCGCGTTCACCGGGCCGTTGCCCTCGGCCACGGAAAGGTAGCGCTCGCCACCGATCAGCAGCTTGACGATGGCTTCCGCCTGGGTAACGCGCTCGCCTCTCGCGTTGTAACGGCGCTCGACGATGACCTTGAAGCTTTCCACCTCGAAGAAATGCGGCATTTCGCCCAGTGCGCGCCGCGCCAGCAGTTCCAGCGAGGCTTCCGCCGTGTCATAGGCGAAGCCTTGCGCCTCGCGCTCCTTGATCTCGGCCAGCAGGTTGGGCAGGCGCGGGTCGTCCTTGCGCACGCTGAGCCCGAAGCGCTCAAGCTGCGCCAGCAGGTTGGAGCGCCCGGCCTGGTCGGACACCAGCACGCGGCGCGTGTTGCCCACCGTCTCCGGCGGCACGTGCTCGTAGGTATCCGGGCTTTTCAGGATGGCGGAAGCATGAATGCCCGCCTTGGTGGCGAAGGCGCTGGTGCCCACGTAAGGTGCCTGCTCCTGCGGCGGGCGATTGAGGATCTCGTCGAACGCGCGGCTTGCCTGCGTCAGGCGCGCCAGCGCGCCTTCCTTCAGCCCCAGCTCGAAACGTTGCGCATAAGCCGGTTTCAGCGCCAGCGTGGGAATGAGGGTGATGAGGTTGGCATTGCCGCAGCGCTCGCCAATGCCGTTCAGCGTGCCCTGGATCATGCGCACACCGGCGCGCACCGCGGCCAGCGAGTTGGCCACCGCCATGCCGGTGTCGTCATGGCAGTGAATGCCCAGTTGCGCGCCGGGAAAGCGCGCTGCCACGGCGCTGACGATCTCCTCGATCTCCTCCGGCAGGGTGCCGCCGTTGGTGTCGCACAGCACCGCCCAGCGCGCGCCCGCCTCAAGCGCCGTTTCCACGCATTTCAGCGCATAGTCCGGGTTGGCCTTGTAGCCATCGAAGAAATGCTCCACGTCCACCATCGGCTGAAAGCCGCGCTCGGCGGCGGCCTCGACCGAATCGCGGATGCATTGCAGGTTCTCTTCCAGCGAGCACTTCAGCGCCAGCTCCACGTGATAATCCCAGCCCTTGGCGACGAAACAGATGGCGTCGGCCCTTGCCTGCAACAATGCCTGCAGCCCGGAATCGTTGTCTGCCGAGCGCCCCGGGCGGCGCGTCATGCCGAAGGCGGCGAGCGTGGCATCAAGGCCGTGCTGCTCGGAGAAGAAGGCGGTATCGGTGGGATTGGCACCGGGATAACCGCCCTCGATGTAGTCGATGCCCAGCTCGTCCAGCATCCGCGCAATGGTCTTCTTCTCCTGCAACGAGAAGTCGATGCCCGGCGTCTGCGCGCCGTCGCGCAGGGTGGTGTCGTAGAGATAAAGCCGCTCTTTCCCGGTGCTCATGATTTCAGGTGTCCGCTGTTGCCGTTGTGCCCTTGCGTTGGTGGCTGATGATGTGCTGCGAGGAAAACCGGGGCGCGATGTCCAGGTCCCGGCGCTCAGCCGAAGACGCCGGCCCAATACATCACGCCCACGGTAATGAGCACCACCAGCGCCAGCTTGATGGCAAAACCGTAGATGAGCCACTTCGGCATGCCGGCGTCAGGCCGTGGCCCCTGTTCCTGTCCGGAGCCGTGTTCCGATGGTTGTGTCATCGTTTCACCTCCCACGTGGTGCCTTGCGGGGAATCCTTCAGGATGATGCCACGCGCGGCCAGCTCGTCGCGGATGCGGTCGGCCTCGGCGAAGTCCTTGCGGGCACGCGCCTCGGCGCGCGCGGCAATCAGCCGCTCGATCTCCGCCTCGTCCAGTTCCACCTTCGGCGCAGTAGCTTCCAGCCACTGGCTTTCCGTCATCGGCAACAGCCCCAGGAGGTTGGCGGCAGCCTTCAGCTCCGCCGCCCTGCCCTCGCGCGCCAGCCGATGCAGCGCGGCGATGGCCTTCGGCGTGTTCAGGTCATCGCACAGCGCGGCCAGCACCTCCTCGTCCACCGTTTCCGCCGGTTCGGCCTCGCCGACGGCGCGGTAGAGCCGCTCAAGCACCGTGCGGCTCTCCTCCAGCCCCTTGCGCGTCCAGTCGAACGGCGCGCGGTAGTGCGCGCGCAGCATGTTCAGCCGCAGCACCTCGCCGGGCCATTCCTCCAGCAGCGCGTGGATGGTGATGAAGTTGCCCAGCGACTTCGACATCTTCTCGCCTTCCACCATCAGAAAGCCGTTGTGCATCCAGTATCTGGCCATGAACTTCGTGTTCAAGGCGCAGGTGGATTGGGCGATTTCGTTCTCGTGGTGGGGAAATTGCAGGTCGATGCCGCCACCGTGAATGTCGAAGGTGCTCCCCAAGTGCTTCCAGCTCATGGCCGAGCATTCGATGTGCCAGCCGGGGCGCCCCGCCCCCCACGGGCTGTCCCACGCCGGTTCGCCCTCCTTTGACGGCTTCCACAGCACGAAGTCGCCGGGGTTCTTCTTGTAAGGCGCGACTTCCACCCGCGCACCGGCGATCATCTCCTCCAGCGAGCGCTTGGACAGGATACCGTAATCGGGCTTCGCGGAGACGTCATAGAGCACGTGTCCCTCCGCCACGTAGGCGCAGCCGTGCTCGATGAGCCTTTCGATCAGCACCTGCATCTCGGCGATGTGCTCCGTCGCCCGCGGCTCGACGCTGGGCGGCAGCACGTTGAGCTGCGCAATGTCCTCGTGAAACTGGCGGATGGTGCGTGCGGTGATCTCGGAGATGGGCACGCCTTCTTCTGCCGCGCGGGCGTTGATCTTGTCGTCCACGTCGGTGATGTTGCGCACGTATTTCACGTGCTCTTCGCCATAGAGATGGCGCAGCAGGCGGAACAGCACATCAAAGACGATGATGGGCCGGGCATTGCCGATGTGCGCGAAGTCATAGACCGTGGGACCGCACACATACATGCGCACGTTCTGCGCATCCAGCGGCTGGAAGCGCTCCTTCTCGCGCGACAGGGTGTTGTGGATGAACAGTTCCATGCCTTGCAGACCTCCGGTTCGGCCCGGGGCCTGCCTGTCAGTGCCTGAGGTGGAGAGAAGGCAACGCGAACCCGGACCAGCAACCTGTTACTGGCCGATAATGATGAAGATCGCGCAAATGTTCACGCCCGTGGTTCGCATGCCGCTCATATGCGCCGCGTAACGCAGGCTGTCAAGCCTCATCTCCCCTTTTGCCCGCCGCGACTGCCTGCAAGAGCAGGATGGGAGACATCAAGCGTGAAGAGAAGCAGCCCAGCCTGTACGGCAATCTGGCTGCTTCTCTTCAGGAAATCAGGGTGCCTTGCCAGCTCAGGTCGCGCTCCCCGGCAGCGCCCTGCTGTTTCATCACAGCCGGTAGAGCACCTGGTCCGTCCAGAAGCGCTCCAGGCGCTTCAGCGCCTTGTTCAGCCGCTCGAACTCCTCCTCGTCCATGCCCATCACCTCGCGAATGGGTACAAGCTGGCGCTCATAGAGGGCATCCACCAGCCGGCGCACCTCCTGCCCCTTTTCGGTGAGCTTCACGCGCACCGCACGGCGGTCGGCATCGGAGCGCTGATGAGAGACATAGCCTGCCTCCACCAGCTTCTTCAGGTTGTAGGAGACGTTCGAGCCCTGGTAATAGCCGCGCGCCTTCAGCTCTCCGGCGGAAAGCTCCTCATCGCCGATGTTGTAGATGAGCAGCGCCTGCACCGGGTTCAGGTCCTTGCGCCCGTGGCGCTCGAACTCCGCCTTGATTACCTCCAGCAGCCGCCGATGCGTGCGCTCGATCAGGCTCACCGCCTCCAGATACCGATGCTTGATCGGCACCGCCGCCGTCTGCCCTGCCATCACCTGGCCTTCGGCACGGATTTCTCCCGTCGCTACCTGCCTGTTCATGACCTTGCACCTCTGTCTGTCGCCTCACTACCCTGCCCGGCTGGTGTATTGTTGTTGTTCATCGCCGGGTCTGTCGCATTTGAGAGGAAGTGTAGGCAACGCGACTTAAGAAGCGCTCAAGGGACTCGGTAAAAATTGTCTTCATTTTTTGCGAATGAAATCCGCACTTCACCACCGCAAGGATCAGGCTGCTTCCCTCCGGAGATGAAGTGCCGGATCAATGGAATGGCAGCAGGCTGATGGCACGAAACAAGCCGGATGGCACAGGCTTTCCTTTGCAAGAACGCATGCAGCGCACCACTTCGCGCCCACCAGGCTGCACCCACAACCGCGCATTGCTTCATGCGCTCTTCCGGGGCGGCAGCCTGCACATGAAGGGCCGCGGCAGTCCGCACCATTTCGCGCACGGCCCTCCCTGGCTGGTTCATGCGGAGCTTCTACAGCACATAGCGCGACAGGTCGGTGTCGCGTGCCATGTCGCCAATGCGTTCCTCCACGTAGGCGGCATTCACGATGATGTGCGCACCCTGCGCCTCCGGAGCCTCGAAGCTGATTTCCTCCAGCACCCGTTCCATCACCGTCTGCAGGCGGCGCGCCCCGATGTTCTCCACCCGCTCGTTGATCTCCGCGGCAATGGCGGCAATGGCCTCGATACCGTCTTCCGAGAACTCCAGCGTTACCCCTTCCGTTTCCATCAGCGCCGCATACTGCTTCGTCAGCGAGGCCTCCGGCTCGGTGAGAATACGCTTGAAGTCTTCCCTGGAAAGCGCTGAAAGTTCCACGCGAATGGGCAGACGCCCCTGCAGCTCCGGCAGCAGGTCGGAAGGCCGGGCAACATGAAATGCGCCAGAGGCGATGAACAGGATGTGGTCGGTCTTCACCGGGCCGTGCCGGGTGCTCACGGTCGCTCCCTCGATCAGCGGCAGCAGGTCGCGCTGCACGCCCTCGCGCGAAACGTCGCCGCCGCGCACCGCGCCATCGGAGCGGGCACAGATCTTGTCGATCTCGTCCAGGAACACGATGCCGGCATTCTCCACCAGCGTGCGCGCCTCCTCGACGATGGCCTCCTCGTCGATGAGCTTGTCGCTTTCCTCCGCCAGCAGCGGCTCGTAGGCATCTGCCACCTTCATGCGGCGCTTGCGCGTGCGTGGGCCGAAGGCCTTGCCCAGCATGTCGGAGATGCTGATCATGCCCACCGAGGCACCGGGCTGGCCGGGAACGTCGAACATCGGCAGCGCCGGCCCGGAAGTATCCTCCAGCTCCAGCTCCACTTCCGTGTCATCGAGCTTGCCGGCCCTGAGCTTCTCCAGGAACGAACGCTTCGTCGCCTCGGAGGCCCCTGCCCCGGTCAGCGCCTCCACGATGCGGCGCTCGGCCTCCGCATGGGCGCGCTCGCGCACTTCCTCACGGCGTTTCTCCCGCACCAGCAGGATGCCGGCCTCCATCAGGTCGCGGATGATCTGCTCCACGTCGCGCCCCACGTAGCCAACCTCGGTAAAGCGCGTGGCCTCCACCTTGATGAACGGTGCACCGGCCAGCTTCGCCAGCCGCCGGGCGATTTCCGTCTTGCCCACGCCGGTGGGGCCTATCATGAGAATGTTCTTGGGCATCACCTCATCGCGCAACGGCGGCTGCAGCTGCCGCCGCCGCCAGCGGTTGCGCAGGGCAATGGCCACCGCTTTCTTCGCTTCCTTCTGACCGATGATGTAACGGTCAAGCTCGGCGACGATCTGCCGGGGTGTCAACTCCTGCTGCTCTGCGTGCATGCCGGTGATCCCTTGCGTGTTCCTGCTGGCTGCATCGTTGCCCGATTACCTGCCGCAATCGGCCCTTGCGCGCAAGCGCAACAAACATAAAGTTTCCTTTATATGATGCTTGCCGCCCTGCCCTGCCGCTGCTATAGCTCGCGCCGGGATCGTTTACATCAGCATCATGCAGGGATCACGACCATGAGCGACAAGCAGGATTACGTGGTGGCCGACATCTCGCTGGCCGACTGGGGCGCAAAGGAGGTGATGATGGCCGAGGAGGAGATGCCCGGCCTGATGGCCTGCCGCGAGGAGTTCGGCTCCGGCCAGCCGCTGAAGGGGGCGCGGATTGCCGGCTGCCTGCACATGACCATCCAGACCGCCGTGCTCATCGACACGCTCAAGGCACTGGGCGCGGACATCCGCTGGGCCTCGTGCAACATCTTCTCCACCCAGGATCACGCCGCCGCCTACATCGCCGCGCAGGGCATCCCGGTGTTCGCCAAGAAGGGCGAGACACTGGAGGAATACTGGGATTACGTGGATCGCATCCTCGACTGGGGCAATGGCGAGACCGCCAACATGATCCTCGACGACGGCGGCGATGCCACCCTGCTGGTGCTGCTGGGCGCGAAGGCGGAAAAAGACCCCTCGGTGCTGGACAATCCGGCCAACGAGGAGGAGGAGGCACTGTATGCCACCATCCGCCGCCGGCTGGAGAAAGACCCGGGCTGGTATTCGAAGGTGAAGGCCAACATCCGCGGCGTGTCGGAGGAGACGACCACCGGCGTGCACCGCCTCTACGAGCTGGAAAAGAAGGGTGAGCTGCCCTTCCCCGCCTTCAACGTGAACGACTCCGTTACCAAGTCGAAGTTCGACAACAAGTATGGCTGCCGCGAGTCGCTGGTGGACGGCATTCGCCGCGGCACCGACGTGATGATGGCCGGCAAGGTGGCCATCGTCTGCGGCTATGGCGATGTCGGCAAGGGTTCGGCGCAGTCGCTGGCCGGCAACGGCGCGCGGGTGATGGTAACCGAGGTCGATCCCATCTGCGCCCTGCAGGCGGCCATGGACGGCTTCGAGGTGGTAACGCTGGAAGAGCGCATCCAGGATGCCGACATCGTGGTAACCGCCACCGGCAACAAGGACGTCGTTACGCTGGAGCACATGCGCAAGATGAAGCACATGGCCATCCTGTGCAACATCGGCCACTTCGACAACGAGATAGACGTGGCGAGCTTGCGCAACTTCAAGTGGACGAACGTCAAGCCGCAGGTGGATCTCATCGAGTTTCCCGACGGCAAGAAGATCGTGCTGCTCTCGGAAGGACGGCTGGTCAACCTTGGCAACGCCACCGGGCACCCCAGCTTCGTCATGTCCGCCTCCTTCACCAACCAGACGCTGGCGCAGATGGAGCTGTGGCAGCACCCGGAGAAATACGAGAACAAGGTCTACGTGCTGCCCAAGCACCTGGACGAGAAGGTGGCCCGCCTGCACCTGCCGAAGCTGGGCGCAAAGCTGACGAAACTGACGCCGGAGCAGGCAGAATACATCGGCGTGCCGGTGGAAGGCCCCTACAAGCCGGACTGGTATCGCTACTGACAGATCACGCCACCGCATTCCTGATGCGCAGCATGATGCCGCGCATCGGGACTGCGCTTTCAAATGCAGGCAGATTGCAGTTCATCGGCCTGCCTGTGCCCGGCACGCCCCCTGCATCAGTGGGCGGAATGCTCATGCTCCATCATGTCGCTCAGGCGCAGCATGCGGCGCAGCTGTGGCGGCATGCGATGATAGACCTTGCGCATGAACGGGCGCAGGTGGTTCAGATAGGCCTGCCCCAGCAATCTGCCACGCCGCGACAACGGCAGGTAGTAGCCGCTCACCGGTGTCTTGTGGCTGCTCCACGTGCGCTTGTGTGGGGCATCCGGCACCAGCAGGTCATAAACCCGCATCCCGTCCTGCCAGGTCCTTTTTTGCAACAGGTCCATATGCAGGCGGCCCAGCGATAAATGCGTCAGCTCCGGCAGATGGGCGGTAATGTAGGCATAATGCCGCCCGCGGTAGCGAAACCCGATCTCCCATGACAGTTGCCTGCCCTGCGCTTCCATCACGCTCAGCACCAACCGCGGTGTGGCATCATCGGCACCGGCATCAGCTGTCCACGGCGGCATGGCCTCCGCCAGCGCCAGCAGGAAGGCCTCCGTATGGCCATCGAAAAGGGCACGGGAAACCAGCCCCTTGTGCTTCAGCCACTGCCGCTTGCAATCGAGGATGACGCCAATGGCCGCCCTGATTTCCGCCACACCCTGCATCAATCGCAGCGTCGGCTCCGCTCCCAGTTGTTGCCGGATCTTCTTGCGTATCTTGCGCCGCCGCCGCCGTTGCTCGCGGTTGAAGCGCCCGTCCAGCTCTTCCAAGGAAGCAAAACCTGTCAGGTCCAGCCATGGCGCGGTGCAATCCTCGCAACTCTTCATGAAATGCTGCTGCAGGAAGGGCGCAATGGCTGCATCCTCGCGCACGAAGCGCAGCCGCACCAGGTCTGCCTGTTCCTGCTTCAGGGTCTGCAAGGCCAGCTCGAGGGCCGCCTGCAGCTCCGTGCCGGAAAGCGTGGTGATGACATCGCCATACTGGGCGAAGGGATCGCTCATCGACGATATGACCGACATGCCCAACGGGTAGCTTTCACGCATCAATGGCCAAAGCAGCAGTGGCGTTCCATCATGCCCATCACGCACCAGCACCACGCAAGGCTCGAAGCGCACGGAATCGCCTGCATCAGCCCCCAGGAAGGCATTCATCCAGGCCAGGTTCCATTGCAGCGTCTGAAAGCCCTGATTGTCCCTGCCGCCCTGTCCCTGCAGACGTTGCCATGCCTCCTGCAGCGCCAGAACCTGCCGCGGATCACGCGCTATTTCGCAATGCAGCACAGGCGCGGCAGCAGGCAAGCCACCGGTTTGCTTGGCGACCACGTTGTTGACAGGCAGATTCATGAGCTGCATTTCCATCCACTATCAAACGCACGTGTACCCCACCCCATGCACAACCTTCTGCCATGCATTCGTTAATTACGGCATAATGTGCCTTGATGCTGTCGCATCAACGAGGGGAAGAAAGACGGAAAAGCGATGCCGCAAGGCTTGACGCCACCATGCATGCGCCATATTGAACGGCTTGCACAGGCCCCTGTGGCGGAATTGGTAGACGCGGCAGACTCAAAATCTGCTGGCCTTTTGGCCGTGCCCGTTCGACTCGGGCCAGGGGCACCATGCTTTCCAGACCCGGCCCTGACATTCGAGTGCAGCACACCTGTAGCGGGAGCCGTAGCCCGGCCGTGATCATTGCGCAAAGTGGTGGTGGGCTTTGCACAATGGGAAGGTTTCACGGGGTGATCATTTGCATCGGATGGCCGGCTTTGCAGGAGCAATGATTACAGGTGGCCGGAGATGAAGCACTGGTAGCTGCGCGGAGCAGTCTTGATAGGAGGCCAGTGGGCACAGGTAAGCAGCTCGGCCACCAGCCCAGCGCATTGAGATCTGCCCCACTCGCAGGTGGGTAAATCCAGGCCCACGCCGTTTCCGCTCGCAGCAGAATGGGACAGAACACCTTGAAATCCACCGTCGCAGCCGCTTCTCGAAAGGATCACTCTCGCGAAAGCTCCTCCAAACGCTGCTCGAAATATCAAAAAACCACACCGCCCCCTTCATCGGCATCCCTCCAGCAATCCATTTCTGCTACTGCCGACATGGAATCACATGCCGCCCAAAATGACCAGTTTTCGGAGGTGTTCATCTGTCGATCTTCACGAGCTTCGGGTTGCGGCCTTCCACGCGCATGCGCTCCAGAGTCTTGCGCGAGATACGCAATAGCCAGACGGTCAGCTCCGTGGTGAGCAAGGGTTCCACCTCGGCTTGCTGGCCGTCATGACTGGCTTTCTTCTCCATCACATCGTTCCTTCCGCTTGCATGAAACGCATCAACGCATGGCCGATGCCCGATCATGCGGGCACGCCTTGCAATGGCGCGCGGGCAAGCGTGAGGAAGGGTGATCCAGCCTTGCCTGACGAAATGACAGGATGCTGGCGTGTGCGGGACGGAATTTCCATGCAAAGAGGAGCATCTGCGTAGTGGAGATTTGGTGGCATCTATGCGATGGCGGGATTGAGCGAAGAGGATATTGACCCATAACCCCTTGAAAAAATGGTATAGCTGGGTGGACTCGAACCACCGACCCCCAGATCCACAATTTGCCCAGGCAGGATTTCTGATTTTTCCTCACGCTGGATATTTATGTAAAAATCAGCTATTTATCTAGGCACTTGTTTTTTTCGTCATTGCTCTGAAATGCGCAAAAGTGGTATCTATATGGTATCTACGAGGGAATAGATACCAATGAAGAAGCGCATCACCAGGCGGGCGGTGGAGGCCCTGAAGACCGGCGAAACCATCTAGGATGACCGGGTAAGAGGTTTCGCGGCTCGGCGGCAAAAGGAAGCCGTTGCCTACATCGTCAAGGCTCGCATGAATGGACGCCAGAAGCTGCTTACCATCGGCAGGCATGGCAGCCCGTGGACACCGGAGACGGCCCGCAAGGAAGCGCGCTGCCTGCTGGTGCTGCTGGAGCAAGGCATCGACCCGCTGGAGGAGAAACGCCGGGAACGGGCGAAAAAATCCCTCGCGCAACTGGCGCAACGCTTCGATGAAGAACACATCCAGCAGCTGAAAGAGCGCAGCCAGGAAGAATACCGCCGCCTGTTCCGCCTTCATATCATCCCGCACCTGGGCAGAAAGTCCTTGGCTGACATCACCCGAGACGACATCGCCTCCCTGCATCGCAAGATGAAGGATACGCCACGCGCTGCCAACTTCTGCCTCGCGGTGCTGTCGAAATTCATGAACTGGGCGGAGGAGAAAGGCCTGCGGCCTCAGTTCAGCAACCCGGTGCGGGGCATCAGGAAGTATCCTGAGAACCACCGCGAGCGTTTCCTGACGGCGGAAGAACTGCAACGCCTGGGCCAGGCGCTGGACGAGGAATTGCGAGAACATGGCGACATCTACGGCGTGGCGGCCATCCGCCTGCTGATCCTGACGGGGGCAAGGTTGAACGAGATTCTCACCCTGAAGTGGGAATACGTCGATCTGGAACGCGGCCTGCTGCTGCTGCCCGATTCCAAGACCGGCAAGAAGGCTATCGTGCTCAACGCGGCGGCAAGAGAAGTGCTGGAGCAACTGCCACGCCTGCACGGCAACCCGCACATCATCTGCGGCCACAAGGAAGGCAGCCACCTGGTGAACCTGCAGAAACCCTGGCGGCGTATCCGCAAGCGTGCCGGCATCGAGGACGTGCGCATCCATGACTGCGCCACACCTTTGCCTCGCTGGCGGCGCGCAAGGGCGGTTCCCTGCCACGCATCGGCGCGCTGCTCGGCCACAGCCAGATGCAGACCACCCAGCGCTATGCCCACCTCATCGTTGATGACGTGCGCCAGCTCGCCGAAACCGTCGGCGACGAACTGGCCGACATGGTGCTTGGTTCGAACAGGTCATAACCGGCCCGAAAATCCCGTCCCTGACAGCATCATTTCCAGCGTGCACGCCCGGCATGAGCATGCGCGGCGGAGCAACAGTCGGCGCATCACACCTGCACCATCTTTTCCGTTGCAATCTCAAGAACTAACGGGGAAGAGCCTGCACATGGCCATTTTCAACATGTGCAGGCAAAACAGACGCGCAGACAAGGGGTTACGGTGAGTTTGCACCAACCCCTTTTATCTTGTCCTCCATCACGCCGATGCCTTTCCCGATCAAACTTCCCGATGATACCGGATCACCTTTGCCCACCTTGGCTCCGGATGGATCGCCGCCTAGCCGCAAAAACGATGGGAAATATGCCTATTTCGAAGTCAAAATGCCGCCATCTGGGCAATTGCGGATGACCAAATCTCTGGCGTCCTCCACTCCATCGCACAACTTTTCAGGCCATTAAAAACAGGCCAGCCAAGCCTCGAAAATCCATGTCCATCGATGCATTTACGGCCCGCTTTATCGGCACACACGCACGAAATCCCTCACGAAAAATCCCTCAAACGAAGCCTCGCGCACCACATTTTTCACCCATGACGCAGCTCCAAAAACCGCGAAAGCACGACCCAAAATCCATCATTGAAGTCGCAAATTCACACCATCCCAACCCCTCTTCCTCGCGGGCTGGCGATAGTCAAGGGCGGCTCCTTGGGAGCCGTCGCGGAAGCGATTTCACCCTTGACCATCACCAGTCCGCAAGCACCATGACAAGGAAGCGCCAATGGCGAAAACCCGCCATTGGCGCTTCTCTCGGCTAAATCTGTGTCCACAACGGAAATGCCAAATGGCATGATTTTTCAAACTTCCATCTATTGCGCCTTGCATGGAGAAGGGCAACTGGGTGGCGCAATTGCCATGGCGGCATTTCAGAAACTGTCATCGGCTCAACGCAGCTGATGGATAACGTGAAAAAGCACGCCCTTATTAATACATCGCAGGAAATATGTTAAAGAAATGCACATTTGCTAACGAATCGAGCCGGGCATGTTAAAGCCGTCATACGCATTGCCATCCCTGCCGCCACCGGTGTAGCTGGAAACCCTGCCCGTCATGCGGGCATTGGGCAGTGCCGGCCGTGCCTTGGCGGAATTGAAGGGAAAAGCCGCGACCATTCCCAATCCGGGCATTCTGATCGACACGCTGTCGCTGCAGGAGGCCAGGGCCAGCTTGGAGATCGAAAACATCGTAACCACCCAGGACGAGCTGTATCAGGCCGATCTCTTCCCGCGGGGGCCTGCCTCGCCCGCAGCCAAGGAAGTGGCGCGCTATCGCGATGCCATGAAGCTCGGCTTTCGCATGCTGCGCGAATCCGGCGGCCTCATCACGAACCGCCTGCTCATCTCCTGTTCCAGTTGCTGATGGAGCGCGAGGAGGGCTTTCGCGCGACGCCGGGCACGGCGCTGCGCAATGACCAGACCGGAGAGATCGTTTACGTGCCGCCGCAGGACGAACAGGAAATTGTCCGGCACATGGCCGCGCTGGAGCGGTTCATCAATGAGGATGAGCGCTGTGCACTCGACCCGTTGCTGAAGATGGCCATCATTCACCACCAGTTCG
This sequence comes from Hyphomicrobiales bacterium, assembly GCA_026982665.1. Taxonomy (GTDB): domain Bacteria; phylum Pseudomonadota; class Alphaproteobacteria; order Rhizobiales; family Aestuariivirgaceae; genus Thermopetrobacter. The sequence goes on from JALSGQ010000021.1 coordinate 15,275, forward strand.
AGAGCATTCATCCCTTTGCCGATGGCAATGGCCGCATTGGGCAGATACTGAACGTGCTGCATCTCGTGCATGTCGGGCTGCTGGATGCTCCCATTCTCTATCTCAGCCGCCACATCACGCGGCACAAGGGGGATTATTATCGCCTGTTGCAGGCGGTGCGCACCGATGGCGCCTGGGAGGAATGGCTGCTGTTCATGCTGACCGCCGTGGAGCAGGCATCAAAGACGACGCTGGGCTTGGTGGAGCGCATTGGCGATCAGATGCGCGCCATGAAGCACCGCATGCGCGATGAAGTGCCGAAACTCTATTCGCAGGAGCTGCTCAACAACCTGTTCCGCCCCCCTACACGCGCATTGCTTTCGTGCAAGGCCGACCTTGGCATCACCCGCCAGACGGCGGCCAAATACCTCGACGAGCTGGCCCAACGCGGCTTCCTGCGCAAGGTGCGCGCCGGACGCAGCAATTATTACGTCAACACGGAACTGGTGGCGCTGTTTCTCGGGATTTCGGACGGGGAGGCGTAGGGGGCTGAGTGGGAGGTGCTCTCAAGGATGGAATACAATACTCTGGGCTGTCCAGACCTCAACAAGGGTGTTGCTTTTCATGCCTGAATATACCCCGTCGAACGTGAACAATTAGCCCTGTGGGGCTGCTGAGATTGTTTGCCGCCGTTGTGCAAACCTGAACAACCATACTTGGATAAGGCGCAAAAGAAGCTGGGCGATGAAGCGCCGCAACAGGCGGAAGTTGTAGCCGACGGCAGCCAGGATGGCGTTGATGGCATCACCCATCCGGTGTGCCAGGTAGTTGCGCCCCATCCTGTGCTCGGCCTTCAGATGAACGATCACCGGCTCCACCGCTGCCCTTCGCTTCATCAATCGCCTGATGGCCTTGCTCACGCGTCGTTTCTGGCCGTCCACAAAGACCTTGAACTTCCATGGGTTGGGGAGCTTGTGGCCGCGATAGCCGGCATCGGTCAGCACCCGCTGCACCGGTGCACCCACCAGCCGTTCGATCTCCGGCAACACCGTGCGCAGCGCATGGCCATCATGGGGCTTGCCGGGCAGCGCCAGCCATGGTCATGGCCCCGCACGCACCACGAACTGGCCACTCCGTGAGCGCCTGATGGTGGTGGCCACGGAGACCTTCACCCCGAACTGCACCAGCGATGCAGGCAAGAGAGGGCACCAACGTGTTGCCCAACTGCACCAGCCACGGCACCGCTGCCAAGCATGGTGCAGGCTGCGGCACCGCCGCCTTGTGGCTCTTGCCCTTGCCGATGCATTCCACCTCCGGCGCGTGCAGCGCATACACATGCCGCCCCTTGCCATCACGTGGCTTCTGCTCCAATACCCACCGCGCCTTCCACAACTCCCGCCGGAAGGTGTCCTGTAGTGTCTTGTCCCCTGCAATCTGCCGCTCGATGTCCCTGATCACCCGCCCCAGCCACGTCTTCAGCTTGCGCAACTCCCGTCTTGCCCGCCTGAACTGCTTCGCATGGGCGTAGCGTTGACATCTGATCAACGCCTTCTTGCCAGCCCGAACATGGCTCTGCCGCAGCTTCAATCCGTGCTTCTGCGCCAGCTTCACCAGCCGCTCCCGCGCCCTGTATGCCAGCTTCGCATCGGTGGGATGGGCGACGTTCTTCTCCTGCACCGTGGTGTCCATCACCTCATGTGAACGCGCAAGGCTTCGCCGCGCCCAGGCGCACCGCCGTCGCCAGGCTCTCCTGCAACAGCGCCTGCATCTTCTCCTCCCTCAGCCGCTGACGCCAGCGGGTCAGCCCGACGCGGGCAGCGGCATGGATCATGCATGCCCGGTTCGACAAAAAATCCGAGAGAAAACACTGGCGCTGCTGCACGCTGGCACACCAGGTGTGCGATCAAGGGGCAGCTCGTGCCGGAAAAACGCTGCGCCGCAGAAGTATTTGGTAACAGGGGTTCTCCACAAACCGGCGGCACACTTCCTCGTCGGACAGGTCATCCATCTACTTGATGATGTGCAGCCCCGCCATCAGCCGCGTCGACAGCGGCGGATAACCTGGCCCGTCCCGATACAGTGCGCCGATCTCTCGCGCCAGGAAGTCCCAGTCAATCGACTGCGCCAGCACAACCAGAGGGTGCTTCATGTCGATGATCTGATCCAGCCGTGCCCGGAACAGCTCGTGCTGGCCTGTCTCTACCGGCTCCTTCGGCTTGCTCATGATGTGCCTCCCCGCTCGTCTGCGAGGGGAGAGAATCACAACACAACACGCTGGTCAAATTGCAAGGAAATGGCTCCAAAAAGGGGCTTCCTTGCAAACGGCAATACTTGGATGGTAGCAATTTTACCGTATCCTCAACGTGATGAGGATACTTCACGTTCGACTCCTGAGCCTTGCGGCGGGGAAGAAAACACCCGCTCATCCTCAGGACGAGCGGGTGCTGCTAACGATGGTTGCGGGGGCAGGATTTGAACCTGCGACCTTCAGGTTATGAGCCTGACGAGCTACCAGACTGCTCCACCCCGCGTCATCATGCACAAGAGACGAGAAGCTGCATGCACGCTGCAGCCTGTGTGCAACGTCTATATAGTGGCTCACCGTGTCTTTGTGAAGCCTTCTCTGAGAGAGGTGGCAAACTGGGTCCCATGCGTCCAACGCAATTCGCAAGCACTCTACGTTGCGAAAACAAAGGGCGAGACCTTCACAAAGACTATGCAATCGGCCCCGGCACAAGAAGGAAAGAGAGAAGCTGCCACAGGGCACCTTGGTCTTGTGCAAGCAATCCACGCACCCTCACGAAACGTGTCGCCAATTCGAACAGGAGAGGATGAAGAGAGAAGCTGCCGCAGACTCCCTTGGCCTGCGAAAGTGATACACACAAAGTGTGTGGTGCGGCCGAGAAGACTCGAACTTCCACGGGGTTTCCCCCACAGCGACCTCAACGCTGCGCGTCTACCAATTCCGCCACGGCCGCACATGCCTGCATCGTTGATATGGATGCGGGAGGGTGTGTATCAAGAGGCGGGCAAAGATGCAAGGGGGTGAGAGGTGCAACAAGCACAGATGAGGCATGCTTGGCAGATGAATGCGGGCAGGAAGGACGAGATGCGTGGCAGACCGGCTTGCATTGCGGGCCTGAAGGCGGCCGGGCAACCCGCGGCGTGCTGGGAAGTGAGTGCTGAGCCGGTGGAGTATGAGGAGGCCATGCGGCGGATGGATGCCATTGCGGCGGCAGTGGCGGCAGAGGAGCGGCCGGAGCATGTGTGGCTGCTGGAGCATCCGGCCCTGATAACGGCTGGCACCAGCGCGCGCGAGGAGGATCTGTTGCGCCCATCCGCGCTGCCGGTGTTTGCGACCGGGCGCGGCGGACAATACACGTGGCACGGGCCGGGGCAGCGCATTGCCTACCTGATGCTGGACCTGCGGCGGCGCGGGCGCGATGTGCGAGCCTACGTGGCGGGACTGGAACAGTGGATCATCGACACGCTGGCGGAGTTCGGCATTCCTGCGCAACGGGATGATTCGCTGGTGGGCGTGTGGGTGCCGCTGCAGGACGGGGGCATGGCCAAGATCGCGGCCATTGGCGTGCGGGTGTCGCGCTGGGCAACGCGGCATGGCGTGGCCCTGAACGTGTGCCCGGATCTTTCATGGCAGCATGACATCATCGTGCCGTGCGGGGTGAAGGAGCACGGAGTAACGTCCATGCAGGCACTGGGCGTGAACGTGGAAATGGCGGAAGTGGATGCGGCACTGAAACGCCATTTCGAGCGGCTGTTCGGCCCCGTGGAAGAGGCCTGAGCACCCTGCCCTTCCCCCGGCGTGGCCCGACATGCCACCGGCTGCGTCATGAGACCTGACACCGGGCCTGCTTGCATTTACTGGTGCGCCGCGGCGTCGATGACGTGAAGCTGCACGTCGTTGCGGCCGTTGTAGTCGTCGCGCTGCAGGCGGCCGGCAATATGCCACAGTCCCCCCTCGCGCGCATTCAGCAGTGCTTCTCCCAATGGCGTGTCAACAGCACGGAAGGCAATGGCGCGCAGGCGGTTGCCGGAGCCGTCAGCCAGCGTGCAGCGCAGGTGCCGCTCGCCCACCACGTCCACCCATTGCAGGCGATGCGCCGCGAAGGCAAACACCGGTGCCGGGTTGCCGGCACCAAACGGCCCGGCACGCTCCAGCTCCTCAAGCAGCGCACGGCTGGCGCCACCGGCGGTGAGCACGGCATCCACCTTCAGGTGTGGCTGCTCCGGCAGCGCGGCAATCTCCTCTCCCAGCTCCTCATTGAGGAAGGCATGCAGGCGCTCGATGCCCTCGGCCGGCAATGCCATGCCGGCGGCCATGGCATGCCCGCCACCACGCTGCAGCACGCCGGCAGCAACGGCACGGGCCACGGCACGGCCAATGTCCACGCCGGAGACGGAACGGGCGGAGCCGGTGGCCATGCCGGTGAGCGGATCCGTGCCCAGCGCCACTGCCGGCAGGTGAAAGCGCTCCTTCAGCCGCGAGGCGACAAGCCCCAGCACACCTGCGTGCCAGTCCTCCCCATGCACCAGCAGCACCCCGCGCCCACGTTGCTGCAACTGGTGCTCGGCCTGCGCCAGCGCCTGCTCCAGCAGCACCTGCTCCAGCTCCTGGCGTTCGCGATTCATCTGCTCCAGCCTTGCTGCCAGCGATTGCGCCCGCTGCATGTCCGGCGCGCACAGCAGCTTGAGCGCATCCGCCGCATGGCCAATGCGCCCGGCGGCGTTGATGCGCGGCCCCAGCACGAACCCCAGCGTATAGGCATCCGGCGTGCGGGAGGCCCGCGCGATATCCATGAGCGCCGCCAACCCCGGGCGGGCACGCCGCGCCAGCACCTTCAGCCCCTGCCGCACGTAGGCACGATTGAGCCCCTGCAGGGGCATGACATCGCACACCGTGGCCAGCGCCACCAGGTCAAGCCAGCGCAGGACATCAGGCCGCGTATTCACATGCCCCCGGCGCTGCAGCTCCGCCGCGGTGGCAGCCACCAGCATGAAGGCAAGACCGGCGGCGCACAGATGGCCCAGGCCGGAATCGTCATCCGGCCGGTTGGGATTGACAACGGCATGCGCGCGCGGCAGTGCCGTGCCCATCTGGTGATGATCGATGACGATGGTTTCCAGCCCGCAGGCAGCGGCGTGCTCCAGCACGTCATGCGCCATGGCCCCGCAGTCGAGGGTGATCAGCAGGCTGGCACCGTTCTCGCGCAATGCCTCCACCGCCTCCACGCTGGGGCCGTAGCCCTCGCGCACGCGATGCGGAATGTGCACCTGCGGCGCAATGCCCATTTCCTGCAGGAACTCGCGCACGATGGTGGTGGCGCTGACGCCATCGACATCATAATCACCGATGATGCCCACCTGTTCGTCGTTGATGATGGCATCGGCCAGCCGCCCAACCGCCTTCGGCAGGTCGCGCACGGCATCAGGCGGCGGCATGTAGTCGCGCAGGCGTGGCTCCAGGTGCCGGGGTGCCTCGGCCACATCGACCCCACGTGCCGCCAGCACGCGCGCCAGCGCATCAGGCAGCGCATGGGCGCGCAACAGTGCCAGCGCGGCAGCATCATCCTGCAGGCGCGGCAGCCAGCACCGCCCGGAAACGGAGCGATGCACGCCCAGCAGTGGCTGCAGGGGCCGTGCTGACGGACGAGAGGCAGGCGCAGGCACCGCCTCCTGCTGTTCCGGGGATGCAGAAAGCCCTGCCATTTCGCTGCCGTGGCTGCGCATCATGCCGCCTCCGTTGCGCTGCTCATGATCAACGCCGGGCATGATCAACCGAATCGCCGCCCGCACGCCATGTTGACGGATTGCGAGCATAAGGCACCGCAGGAGGAATGAAAGCCCTGGCAGCCATCAGTTGAATATGCCGTGGAGCAGATCGCTGGTGTCATCCAGCCGCCGCAAGACGCGGCTTTCCCGCACGGTGCCGGTGCTTGCGCGCATGGACAGCGTGTGCGTGCGCACGACACCGTTGGAGAAATGCACGCGGGAGAGCAGAGAGCCGCCGGTGATGCCGGTGGCGGCAAAGATGACATCGCCACGCACCATGTCTGCCAGGGTGAGCTTGCGGCGCATTTCGGCATCGCTGATGCCAGCACGGCGAATGGCACGCACGTGATCATCGGAACGGGCCAGCAGGCGCGCCTGCATCTGTCCGCCGGTGCAGGCCAGCGCCGCGGCGGCCAGCACGCCCTGCGGCGCACCACCACTGCCCATGTAGATGTCAATGCCGGTTTCCGCCGGGTTGGTGGTGTGGATGATGCCGGCAATGTCGCCATCGCTGATAAGGCGCAGCCGCGCGCCGGCAGCGCGAATCTCGCCTATGAGGCCGGCATGGCGCGGGCGGTCCAGCACGCAGACGGTAAGGTCGGCAATGCCAACCCCTTTCGCCTCCGCCAGCCGCCCCAGGTTTTCCGCCACCGGCGAATCGAGGTCCACCACGCCATCCGGCAGGCCCGGGCCGACAGCGATCTTTTCCATGTAAACCCTCGGCACCCGCAACAGGGCATCACGCTCGGCCAGCGCCGCCACGCTCAAGGCCTCCGGCAGATCCTTGGCCACGCGGGTAAGGCCTTCTATGGCCGTGCAGGCAATGTCCACCGGCGCGCCCCCCTGCCCCAGCGCCTGGTCAAGCCACAGGGCGGACACCTGCCCCTCTTCGCCTTCGCCCACCACCACGTGGCCATCGATGTGCAGCAGGTCGAATGCCCGCGCCATCGTCTGCACTGCCGCCTCGTGCGCACGGTGTTCATCGCCCAGGCCGCGCATGCGGGCGGCGGCAATGGCGGCGGCTTCGGTAACCCGCGCCACTTCCAGGGTGAGGGACCTGTCCGGCATGGCGCTTTCCTTTCCGTGAAACTCCGCGATGAAGCCGACAGCACAGGAGCATGACGGCAAACACCCGGAGAGGGTTGCAGTCTGCGGCCTATCTGAAACGCTCGATGCGGATCATCCGCGGCGTACCCACGCAATGCCCCTCCTCCACGATGCGGGCCAGCGCCACGCGCATGGCGGCCTCCTGCGTGTCGTGGGTAATGAGGATGAAGGGCGCGGTCTCGCGCTCCACCTCGCCTTCGCGCAGCGGCACCACGCGGGCAATGGAACGCCCTTTCTGCACGATGCTCTCGATCGAGATTCCCTCGTCGGCAAAGGCGCGGGCCACGGCCGCCACCTCGCCCGGCTGATCCAGCAGGTCCATGGCCACGTAATAGCCACCCTCGTGCGCCCGCATGCGCGCCTTGCGGAAGGGCTGCAACTGCCGTGCCGGCAGCCCCAGCGGCGGCAGCACGATGCCGCGGGCGATATCGACGATGTCGGCCACCACGGAAGACGCCGTGGGATGCGCCCCCGCGCCACGCCCCTGCAGCATCACGTCATCGACGAAATCGCCGCGCACCTCCACGGCATTGAACACGTCTCCCACCTCGGCAATGGGCGAACCGATGGGCACCAGCGTGGGGTGCACGCGCTGCTCTATCCCCTCCCCGGTATCCACCGCCACCGCCAGCAGCTTTATGCGATAGCCAAGGCCGCGGGCATAGCGGATGTCATCCAGCGTGATGTCCTCGATGCCCTCCACATAGACATCGTCCATGGAGATCTCGCAGCCGAAGGCCAGCGAGGTGAGAATGGCCAGCTTGTGAGCGGCATCGAAACCGCCGATGTCGAAGGTGGGGTCGGCCTCGGCATACCCCAGCTCCTGCGCCTCCTTCAGCACGTCATCGAACTCGCGCCCGTCCTCCTCCATGCGGGTGAGGATGTAGTTGCAGGTGCCGTTGAGAATGCCATAGACGCGGCGCACGGCATTGCCCGCCACGCTCTCGCGCATCATCTTGACGATGGGAATGCCACCGGCCACCGCCGCCTCGAAATTCAGCGCCACGCCGGCCTCCTCGGCCATGCGCGCCAGGGCCACACCATGATGCGCCAGCAGCGCCTTGTTGGCCGTAACCACGTGCCTTCCGGCCTGCAGCGCCGCCTCCACGGCAGCGCGCGCCGGGCCGTCCTCGCCGCCGATCAGCTCCACCAGCACGTCGGCATCGGCACTGCGGGCCATCTCCACCGGGTCATCGAACCACTGAAAGCGCGAAAGGTCGTGATCGCCTCGCGGCTTGTTGCGCGAGCGGGCGGAAACCGCCACCACCTCCAGCGGCCGGCCACAACGCTGCGCCAGCAATGCGCCATTGTCGCGCAACAGGTCCAGCACGCCCACGCCCACGGTGCCCAGCCCGGCCAATGCGATCTTCAGCGGTTTCCCCATGTCTCATGCATTCCCTGTTTCACTTCCCGGAGAGCCTGTCCACACCAAAGCAAGCCACCAGCCCCCTTCCGTCCGCAACCAGCTGCCGGAACGCCTGACGGCAAGCAGCCTTCAGGCCGCCTCTCAGGCACCTCCCTGCCCGGCAACACCTTCCGGCACCTGCACGCCTGCCTTGCGGAAGAAGCGGCGAATGTTGCGTGCCGCCTGGCGGATGCGCTGCTCGTTTTCCACCAGCGCGATGCGCACGAAGCCCTCGCCCTCCTCGCCGAATCCGACGCCGGGAGAAACGGCCACTTCGGCTTCCTGCAACAGCAGCTTGGAAAAGGCAAGCGAGCCCATGTCGCGAAAGGCCTCCGGCAGTGGTGCCCATGCGAACATCGTGGCCGGTGGTGGCGGCACCTCCCAACCGGCATTGGCAAATGCCTGCACCAGCACATCACGCCGCCGCTGGTAGATGGCGCGGGCTTCCTCCACGCATTCCTGCGGGCCGTTCAGTGCCGCCGTCGCGGCCACCTGGATGGGGGTGAAGGCACCATAGTCGAGATAGCTCTTCACCCGTGTCAGCGCGGCGATGAGCCGCTCGTTGCCCACGGCGAAACCGATGCGCCAGCCGGGCATGGAATAGGTCTTCGACAGCGAGGTGAACTCCACCGCCACGTCCATCGCCCCTTCCACCTGCAGGATGGAAGGTGGCGGCTCGATGTCATCGAAGTAGATCTCGGCATAGGCAAGGTCGGAAAGCAGGATGAGATCATGCTTTTTCGCCAGCCGCACGGCCTCGCGATAGAAATCGAGATCGGCCACCTGCGCGGTGGGGTTGGAGGGATAGTTCAGCACCCATGCTATGGGCTTGGGCACCGAGTGATGCACTGCGCGCACCACCGCACGCAGCTGTTCCTCGCCCGGTTGCACCGGTATCTGGCGAATGGTGCCGCCGGCGATGAGAAAGCCGAAGGCGTGGATGGGATAGGTGGGGTTGGGTGCCAGAATCACGTCTCCCGGGGCAGTGATGGCCTGCGCCATGTTGGCGAATCCCTCCTTCGACCCCAGGGTGGCAATGACCTGCGTTTCCGGGTCCAGCTTCACGCCGAATCGGCGCTCGTAATAGGCGGCCTGGGCGCGGCGCAGCCCGGCAATGCCGCGCGAGGCGGAATAGCGGTTGGTGCGCGGCTTTCCCACCGTTTCGACGAGCTTGGCATTGATGTGCTGCGGCGTCGGCAGGTCAGGGTTTCCCATGCCGAGGTCTACTATGTCGGCCCCTTGTGCCCGGGCCTCGGCCTTCAGCCGGTTTACCTGCTCGAAGACGTAAGGTGGCAGACGCCGTATGCGATAGAAATCTTCCTGCATGTGTGTTCCCGACAGACAAGAATGCAAATCATTGCCATCCTTTCTATCATTCAGACCGGCGGCGGCAAGGGATTTCCACGCCCTCGGGACGTTCTTCCCGCAGGCAACAGGGAAGGCACTGCGCATGCGGGCGTGGACATGCACCACCCTGCTCCTGTATCCTGTGGCCGGGCGATGGGGGACAGCAGACGGAGGCAGAAGGTGAACATGCAGCCGGTTCCGACTAGCGCCCGGCCACACGATGGCGGCCATGCTCCCCACGCTGGCAGCAGGCAGGCACACGGGAATCTCCGCCACGCCGGCGCTTTGCCTGCCCTGTTGCTGATGTTGCTGCCGATGGTCCTCCTTGCCCTGCCCGCGCGTGCCGCCGAGATGCTGGCGGATACCGACCTGGCCGGGGAAACCTACCGCACCTTCGAGCTGATTGCACCGGTGCCGGACTTCTGCCGCAAGGTATGCGAAAAGGACGAGGGCTGCCGCGCCTGGACGTTCTCCTGGCCCGGCAAAAAGGGCAAGCGGGCGCAATGCCTGCTGAAGCGCAGCGTCAGCGAGAAGCGGCAGGATACCTGCTGCATATCCGGTTACAAGAAACGCAAGCCCGCCGTCTCCTTCGCCGAACTGACGCGGCGCTGGCTTGGCGGCGATGATGCAGCGGACACCACGGCCACGGCCTCAGGGAATGAAGGCAGCGGCACCATGACGCCACAACAGCGCCGCACGGCTCCTGCCACCGGCACCGGCGCCGGCAGCGGCAACAATGCTGCACCGGAGCGCGCCATCGCCAATGTCCGAAAGCCCGCCCCCATGCAGCCCCGTGCACGGGAGGCCGCCATGCAGGCAGCGGAGGAGCAGGCACGGCTGGCAGAAAAGCGCATCTTCTGCCGGCAATATGCCCGCACCGCCATTGCCGCCAACCGGCAGGCGCGCGCACTGGGTTGCGGTTTTCGTGGCGGCCTGTGGGGCGCAAGCTTCAACGGATACTTCAATTGGTGCATGAGAAATCCCCGGCAAGCTGCTGAAAGAAACACGCAAAGGCGCTCTGCTGCATTGCAGCAGTGTAACCGCGCCGCCATCAACCGCCCAGCACCACGCAGGGCTGACCAGTATCCACCGCCGGAGTTCGGCGTGCCGCCGGTCTATCGCCGCACACCACCGCGGGCCCATGATGATGTGCCCCCACCCGCAGCGCGCGCCCTGCAACAGCGGGCTCCCTGGCTCTACAGCTGGCTGAAGCGTTCCGGGCCGGGGCCGCGCGCCACCCCGTGGCGTCCGTCGCTGTCGGGCAAGTGTCCGCTGGTGAGAGCCTGTGATTGCCCGCAAGGCAATACCTGCCGCGTGTATGCGCCGGGTGCCATTGCCGTGAGCTGGCCGCTGGGCTGCGACGGGCCGCCGGCCTACATGGTGTGCCGGGTGCGCCGGCGCTGATGAACGTGCAGGCAGCCTTCTGCATGATTGAGACAACCTCGGGACCGGGAAGGATCATCGATGAACAGTGCCGCAGCACAGGACAAACAGGGCAGCAATGATCTGCTGCGCATCGCCACGTGGAACGTCAACGGCATCCGTGCGCGGCTCGACACCGTGCTGGCATGGCTGAAGGACGCGCAGCCGGATGTGGTGTGCCTGCAGGAGGTGAAGATAGAGGAGGAGAAGTTTCCCTCGCTGGCCTTCTCCGAGCTGGGGTACAACGTGGTGGTGCATGGCCAGAAGAGCTTCAATGGCGTGGCCATCCTCTCGCGCCTGCCGCTGGAAGACGTGCAGCGCGGCCTGCCCACGTGGGAGGACGACCAGGCACGCTACATCGAGGCGGTCATCTCCACCCGGCAGGGAGCACTGCGCATCGCCTCGGTCTATGCCCCCAACGGCAATCCGGTGGATTCGGACAAGTTTCCCTACAAGCTGCGCTGGATGCAGGCGCTGCAGGCGCACGTGCAGGATCTGCTGGCGCTGGAGGAGGCCTTCGTGCTGGGCGGGGACTACAACGTCATCCCCACGCCGGCGGATGCCAGGAACCCGGAGAAGTGGGAAGGCGATGCCCTGGCCCGGCCGGAAACCCGCGCCGCCTTTCGCCGGCTGCTGAATCTCGGCCTGGTGGACGCCCTGGCTGCCTGCAACGGCACTCCCGGCATGGAAGGGGAAGCGGCCTATACCTTCTGGGACTACCAGGGCGGCGCATGGCAGAAGAACGATGGCATTCGCATCGATTTCCTGCTGCTTTCCCCGCAGGCGGCGGATCAGGTATGCGCGGTGCAGGTGGAAAGGCATGTGCGCGCATGGGAGAAACCGTCAGACCACGTGCCCGTGGCCGCTTCCCTGCGCCTGCGTTCCCGTTCCGCTCTCGACGCCCTGGTGCCGCAAACCGCTTCGGCCAACACCTGAAACACGCTCCCGCGCAGGATTTTCCCGCGCGGAAGTGCAGGCACCTGTCCTTCTGGCATCCTCGGTCGAACGTGAAGTATCCTCATCACGTTGAGGGTACGACAAGCTTTCCGCCATCCAAGTATTGCTGTTTGCAAGGAAATGCCCCTTTTGGAGCCATTTCCTTGCAATTTGACCAGCGTGTTGTGTTGTGATTCTCTCCCCTCGCAGACGAGCGGGGAGGCACATCATGAGCAAGCCGAAGGAGCCGGTAGAGACAGGCCAGCACGACCTGTTCCGGGCGCGACTGGATCAGATCATCGACATGAAGCACCCCCTGGTTGTGCTGGCGCAGTCGATTGACTGGGACTTCCTGGCGCGAGAGATCGGTGCGCTGTATCGGGACGGGCCGGGATATCCGCCGCTGCCGACGCGGCTGATGGCGCGGCTGCACATCATCAAGTAGATGGATGACCTGTCCGACGAGGAAGTGTGCCGCCGGTTTGTGGAGAACCCCTGTTACCAAATACTTCTGCGGCACAGCGTTCTTCCACCACGATTTGCCGCTTGATCGCACACCTGGTGTGCCAGCATGCAGCAGCGCCAGCGTTTTCTCTCGGGCTTTCCGTGGAACCGGGCAGGCATGATCCATGCCGCTGCCCGCGTCGGGCTGACCCGCTGGCGCCAGCGGCTGGGGGAGGAGAAGATGCAGGCGCTGTTGCAGGAGAGCCTGGCGACGGCGGTGCGCCTGGGCGCGGCGAAGCCTTGCGCGTTCACGCAGGTGGTGGTGGACACCACGGTGCAGGAGAAGAACGTCGCTCATCCCACCGATGCGAAGCTGATCCACCAGGCGCGGGAGCGGTTGGTGAAGCTGGCGAAGAAGCACGGATTGAAGCTGCGGCAGAGCTATGTTCGGGTTGGCAAGAAGGCGTTGATCAGATGCCAACGGTATCGTCATGCGAAGCAGTTCAAGCGAGCAAACAGGGAGTTGCGCAAGCTGAAGACGTGGCTGGGGCGGGTGATCAGGGACATTGAACGGCAAATTGCCGGGGATGCAGCGCTGCAGGACATCTTCCGCAGGGAGCTATGGCAGGCCGAGCGGGTGCGCACACAGAAGCCACGTGATGGCAAGGGGCGGCATGTGTATGCGTTGCACGCGCCGGAGGTGGAATGCATCGGCAAGGGCAAGAACCACAAGGCGGCGGGACCACAGCCTGCACCATGGTTGGCAGTGGTGCCGTGGCTGGTGCGATTGGGCAACACGTTGCACCCTCTTTGCCTGCACCGCTGGTGCAGTTCGGGGTGAAGGTCTCGGTGGCCACCACCATCAGGCGTTCACGGGGTGGCCAGTTCGTGGTGCGTGCGGGGCCATGACCATGGCTGGCGCTGCCGGGCAAGCCCCATGACGGCCATGCGCTGCGCACGGTGTTGCCGGAGATCGAACGGCTGGTGGGTGCACCGGTGCAGCGGGTGCTGACCGATGCCGGCTATCGCGGCCACAAGCTGCCCAACCCATGGATGTTCAAGGTCTTTGTGGACGGCCAGAAACGACGCGTGAGCAAGGGGCCATCAGGCGATTGATGAAGCGAAGGGCTGCGGTGGAGCCGGTGATCGGTCATCTGAAGGCAGAGCACAGGATGGGCCGCAACTACCTGGCGCATCGGATGGGTGATGCCATCAACGCCATCCTGGCTGCCGTCGGCTACAACTTCCGCCTGTTGCGGCGCTTCATTGCCTAGCTTCTTTTGCGCCTTATCCAAGTATGGTTGTTCAGGTTTGCACAACGGCGGCAAACAATCTCAGCAGCCCCACAGGGCTAATTGTTCACGTTCGACAAACACCAGAAGCATCTGCAATGCAGATGCTTCTGATTGATGCGATGCGCTTCATCTCTGCTCCATGCCAGCAACACGAACCGGGCAAAAGCGAAGCCGAAGCCCGGTGAACCGCGCTGCTTACGAGCAGCCGGAGGTGGCTCCGCAGGTGTCGCACTTCAGGCAGGTGC